>NZ_CP029192.1:5241907-5550255 GCF_008642315.1 Streptomyces venezuelae
CCTCGGCGGCGCGCTCGCGGCGATACTCGTCGGGCCCTTCACCGGGGTCCTCTGCGTCTCCGTCGTCCTGCTCATGCAGGGTGTGCTCTTCGCGGACGGCGGCCTGACCGCGCTCGGAGTGAACATCTCCGACATGGCGATCGTCACGACCGTCGTCGCCTACCTCGTCTTCCGCGGCCTGGTGAAGGTGCTGCCCAGGGGCCGCCGCTCGATCACGGTGGCCTCCTTCGTCGCCGCCCTCCTCTCCGTGCCCGCCACCGCGGTCGCCTTCACGTTCCTCTACGCCCTCGGCGGCACGACCGACGTCTCCATCGGCAAGGTCGCCACCGCGATGGTCGGCGTCCACGTCCTCATCGGCATCGGCGAGGCCGCCATCACCGCGCTGACGGTGGGCGCGGTCATCGCCGTGCGGCCCGACCTGGTGTACGGGGCGCGGGGCCTGACCCAGCCGCTCAAACTGCGCGTCGCCGGGGAACTGGTGGACGCGCCCGCCGCCGAGCCCGCCCCGGCCGCCGCGCGCTCCACCCGCCCGGTCTGGATCGCGGGCATCGTCGCCTCCCTCGTCCTCGCGGGCTTCGTCAGCTTCTACGCGTCGGCCGACCCCGACGGCCTGGAGAAGGTCGCCCACGACAAGGGCATCGACAAGAAGGCGGAGGACCACGCCACGGCGGACTCCCCGCTCGCCGACTACGGCGTCAAGGACATCACCGACACCCGCCTCTCCGGCGGCCTCGCGGGCGTGATCGGCGTCGGTGTCACGGTCGTCGCGGGCACGGCGGTCTTCTGGGGCCTGCGCCGCCGCCGTACGAACGACACGTCACCGGCCACCGTGCCGGAAGACGTCACCTCCGAGAAGATCTGACATGGGTGCGGGCCATGCCCACCGGCTCTACCGGCAGGGCCACTCGCCGGTGCACGCGCTGCCCCCGCACACCAAGCTCGCGGCGGTCCTCTGCTTCGTGATCGTCGTGGTCTCCACGCCGCGCGAGGCGATGTGGGCCTTCGGTCTGTACGCGGTGCTGCTCGGCGTGGTCGCGTACGCCGCCCGTGTCCCAGCAGGGTTCGTGCTGAAGCGGCTCCTCATCGAGATCCCCTTCGTGGCGTTCGCCGTGCTGCTGCCGTTCGTCGCCCAGGGCGAACGCGTCGACGTCCTCGGGCTCTCCCTGAGCGTCAACGGACTCTGGGGCGCCTGGAACGTCCTGGCCAAGGGAACGCTGGGCGTCGCCGCTTCGGTGCTGCTCGCCGCGACGACGGAGCTGCGCGAGCTCCTGCTCGGACTCCAGCGGCTCAAGCTGCCGCCGCTGCTCGTCCAGATCGCCTCGTTCATGATCCGGTACGGCGACGTGATCACCGACGAGATGCGCCGCATGAAGATCGCCCGCGAGTCGCGCGGTTTCGCGGCGCGGGGCGTGCGGCAGTGGGGTGTCCTCGCCAAGTCGGCGGGCGCGCTCTTCATCCGCTCGTACGAGAGGGGAGAGCGGGTGCATCTGGCCATGGTCAGCCGTGGCTACGCCGGGTCGATGCCGGTCATCGACGACATCACGGCGTCCCGCGCCCAGTGGACGTACGCGCTGACGCTGCCGGTCTCCGCTCTGGTCGTATGCCTGTTGGGATGGACTCTGTGACTTCTGCTCCTTCGTTGAGTGTGGCCGGACTGGCCTTCGCGTACCCCGACGGGCACCAGGCCCTCTTCGGCGTCGACTTCACCGTGGGGCGCGGCGAGCGCGTCGCGCTGCTCGGGCCGAACGGCGCGGGCAAGACGACGCTCGTCCTGCACCTGAACGGCATCCTGACCGGCGGCGCGGGCACGGTCACCGTGGCCGGGCTCCCCGTCGACAAGAAGCACATGGCGGAGATCAGGCGCCGGGTCGGCATCGTCTTCCAGGACCCCGACGACCAGCTGTTCATGCCGACCGTGCGGGAGGACGTGGCGTTCGGTCCCGCCGCGGCGGGGATGCGCGGGCCGGAGCTGGAGGCGCGCGTGATGAAGGCGCTGGGGCAGGTGGGCATGGCGGAGTTCGCCGACCGCCCGCCGCACCACCTCTCCTTCGGGCAGCGGCGCAGGGTGGCGGTGGCGACGGTGCTCGCGATGGAGCCGGAGATCCTCGTCCTCGACGAGCCGTCCTCCAACCTCGACCCGGCATCGCGCCGCGAACTCGCCGACATCCTGCGCTCGCTGGACGTGACGGTCCTGATGGTCACGCACGACCTGCCGTACGCGCTTGAGCTCTGCCCACGCGCCCTGATCCTCAGCGACGGCGTCATCGCGGCGGACGGCCCGACGGGCGAGCTGCTCTCCGACGCGGATCTGATGGGCGCACACCGCCTGGAGCTGCCGTTCGGCTTCGATCCGAAGACGGTGAGGGTCGGCGGCTAGGGAATCGACGGCGATCGATTGCTGTTGGCCTTGTCATGGACGGCGTTGTGGATGTGATGGGCGGGGTGCACGGCACCGTGGCCGCCGGGTACGAGCCGGTGCGGGACGCGTTCGTACGCAACTTCGCCGAGCGCGGGGAGCGGGGCGCGGCGGTGACCGTGTACCGGGACGGGCGCCGGGTGGTGGACCTGTGGGGCGGCCTGAAGGACGTCGACGGGGACGCTGGGGCCGGGAGCCCGCCCTGGGAGCGGGGTACGGCTCAGATCGTGCGCTCGGCGACGAAGGGCGTGGCGGCGGCCGTGCCGCTGCTCCTGCACCAGCGGGGGGAACTGGACCTGGACGCGCCGGTCGGCGCGTACTGGCCGGAGTTCAAGGCGCGCGGCAAGGAGCGTGTTCTCGTACGTCACGTCCTCGCGCACCGCGCCGGTGTCCCCGCCCTGGACCGTCCGCTGACCCCCGCCGAGGCGCTCGACCCGGACCTCGGCGCCGCGGTGGTCGCGGCACAGGCCCCCTTCTGGGAGCCCGGCGAGGACCACGGCTACCACGCGCAGACGTACAGCTGGCTCGTCGGCGAACTCGTGCGGCGCGTCACGGGCCGCCCTGTCGGGGAGTGGATCGCGGACGAGATCGCGGGGCCGCTGGGGCTGGACTTGTGGGTCGGGTTGCCGGCTTCCGAAGCGGAGGCGGGCCGGGCCGGCCGGCTGGGCCGTATCGAGGCTCCGGCGGGGCCGGGCGGGCTCCGGATGCGGCCGAAGCGGAACGTGGCGGAGGCGTATGGGGACGCGGAGTCGCTGACCCGTCGTGCGTTCGGGGCGATCGATCCCTCGCCGGACGAGAACGACTCCGCGTACCGGGCGGCGGCGCTGCCCGCGTCCAACGGGGTCGCGACGGCGGACGGGCTGGCCCGCTTCTACGCGGGGCTGATCGGCGTGGCGGACGGTGCGGGTGCCCCCCTGTTCACCCCCGCAACGGTGTCCGCCGCCCGGACGGAGGCGTCCGCTGGCCCCGACCGGGTCCTGGTCGTCAACACCCGCTTCGGCCTCGGCTACATGCTCCACGGCGCGGCGTCCCCGCTCCTCGGCCCCGGCTCCTTCGGCCACCCGGGCCGCGGCGGCGCCCTCGGCTTCGCCGACCCGGAGTCGGGCGTGGCGCTCGGCTACGTCACGAACGGCATGAACAAGGGCGTCACGGCGGACCCGCGAGCGCAGTCCCTGGTCCGGGCGGTGCGCGAGGCGCTGTAACGCCCTGCCCCACCGTCCCGCAGGTGCCACCTCCGCCCGGCCGGGTGCTGACGCCCCGGCCTGCCCTGACGCCCCGCTGCGCGCAGGGGCCGAGCCCGCCCTTTCGGCCCCGCCCTCCTGGCGCCTCCCGGCCAGCTCCCCGCCCACCCGCCCCGACACCAGAACCGGCGCCCTCTTCCGCCCGGCGCGGCTGCAACGGCCTGCCCTGACGCCCCGCTGCGCGCAGGGGCCGAACCCGCCCCTTCGGCCCCGCCCCCCTTGGCGCCTCCCCGTCAGCTCCCCACCCACCCGCCCTCAACAGCAGCCCAGGTAAACCCACGACCAGACCACCGCCCCGACCTCCCGGCCCATCGGCCGACTGCCCACGGAACGGCCCCGCCGCAGCCGCAGCCGCACGCTCTCGGCACGCAGGCGCAGCCGACCCACCCCGCCCGTCACCCTCGCCACCGGTGTCCCGACGACGTCGCCGTGTCACCGGCCCGGCCGACCTCAGCCCCATCACCCGCCGCAGCCGTGTGCTGAGGACTCGGCCCGCGCCTCGACTCCGCGCAGGACCAGCAGGCCCCCGACCCCCGGAACAACCGCACGCCACCGAGACACCCGGCGCCCCCGCGTCGGCGTGGACGGCAGCATCCACGTGGACGCGATGACGACCAGGTACGCCGTGCCGTGCAGTGGGCCGAGCAGGCCCGAGAGCGGACGGGCGTGGATCGTGAGCAAGTTGGCGAGGAGGAGCGCCAGGGACGCCGCCTCGACGACCGCGGCGATGCGGAGCGTGCGAAACGTGGACACGGCGATCACGCCCCCGTCGTGGAGCCGGGGCGGACGATCATCAGGACGGTGACCGTGGCCCAGAGGACGTTGAAGATGCCGGTCAGCATGGCGAGGCGGGCCGTCGCGCGCCGAGCCCCGTCGGCCCGGTCCGACGGATCCGCCGCCCTGTCCAGCAGAGCCTCCTGCCGCGGCAGGATCACCAGCGCGAGCAGCCCCGCCGCGATCGTCGTCAGGATCAGCGAGGCGATCAGCCAGGCGTCGGTGAGAACGCCGAGCTGCACCGCCGTGGCGATGCCGAAGGCGGGGACGGCCACGCCGGCGACGGCGTAGGCGCGGCAGACGCGGTGCAGCAGGGCGGCGATCCCGGCGGCACGGTCACCGCTCGGCTCTCCGGCCCCCTCGCCCTCGCCCTCACCGCCACCCGCGCCGCCCAGGGCCCGCAACGCGTAGCGAGGAAACATCGACGCGGCGACGGTGATGGACCCCACCGCGAGGATCGCGGCGAGGACGTGCACGGACAGCAGGAACTTGGTCATGGCGGAACCTCCAGGGCGCCACATGGCGTGGCAAATGCGTTGGCTGCCAATACATACACCGCCAACACGTCCCTTGTGTAGGCTGCCTACTCATGAAGGCGGATGCGGTGCGAGGGCACCTCGACGGACTGCTGCTGGCCGTGCTGGAGCCGGGCCCGCTGCACGGGTACGCGATCATCACCGCGGTGCAACGCCGCAGCGGTGGCGCGCTGGAGCTGCGGACGGGCACGATCTACCCGGCGCTGAACCGCCTGGAGCGCCTCGGCCTGCTGAGCAGCAGCTGGGAGTCGGCGGCGGGTGAGCGGCGCCGCAGGGCGTACGAGCTGACGGACGCGGGACGCGCGACGCTCGCCGGGGAGCGGGCCGCGTGGAGCGAGTTCACCGCGGCGATCGGCGCGGTCCTGAACCCCGGCCCCCAGCCGGGCGGCGCACGGCCGGGACTCGCCACATGAGCCTCATCGAGAGCCCCATCGACGACCACGTCGCCGCACTGACGGCGGCCCTGCGCGGCCCGGAGCGCGCCAAGTCCCGCCTCATCGAGGAGATGCACGACGGGCTCATGGACACGGCGGCCGCGTACACCGACGCGGGAGCGGACGAGGAGGAGGCGGCGCGCCTGGCGGTACGAGACTTCGGCACGATCCAGGACCTCGTCCCCGCCTGCCAGCACGAACTGACCATCGCCCAGGCACGACACACGGCCCGGACCATCACGCTGACGGCCCCGTTCCTGCTGGCCTGCTGGTACCTGGCACGGGGCGACCTGCTCTGGCAGCAACTGGCGGCGCACCTGACCCTGATCGCCACGGTGGCGGCCCTACTGGCGGCGGCGACGCCGGCGGTCACGGGCACGCTGGCCCGCCGCCTGCCCACCCCGCGCCGTCTGCCGCAGGCGGTCGCTTGGGTCGGCACGACGGCCAGCGCGGCCATGGCGGTGGCGGCCCTCTCCCTGGCCGTGGCGGCGGCCCTCGCCACGAACTGGCCCCTGCTGGCAGCGGCAGGCGCCCTGGCGGCGGCGTCCCACGCGGTGGTGGCGACATCGGTGAGGGCGTGCCGCCGCTGTGTGGGTCTGCACCAAGCACAACCGGCGACGGGCTGACCCCCTACCCCGCGTGCAGCATCAACCCGATCCCCGCCACCATCAACCCCGCCGCCACCAACCGCGGCGCCCCGAACCGTTCCTTGAAGAAGATCGCGCCGATCGCCGCGCCCACGATGATCGAGGATTCGCGCAGCGCGGAGATCGGGGCCAGGTCCGCCCGCGTCTGGGCCCACAGGACCAGGCCGTACGCGGCGACCGAGAGCGCCGCGCCCGCGAGGCCCACCAGGGCGAACGGGCGGAGGCGGGGGATCAGTTCGCCGCGCCAGCGGTACGCCGCGTAGAGCGGGACCGCGATGCCCTCCAGGATCATCAGCCACGCGATGTAGGACATGGAGGAGCCGGAGGCGCGGACGCCCAGGCCGTCCACCACCGTGTACGCCGCGATCGAGACGCCCGTCGCGAGTGCCGCGCCGATCGCCGCCCAGTCGGGGCGGCGGCCCGAGCCGCGGATGCCCCACAGGGCGAGGCCCGTCAGGCCCGCGCACGACACCGCGACGCCCGCCGCCTGCCAGCCGTCCGGGACCTCGCCCGCGAAGACCGCCGCGAGGACGGTGACGACCAGCGGAGCCGTGCCGCGCGCGATCGGATACGCCTGGCCGAAGTCGCCCAGCTTGAACGATTTCATCAGCAGGGCGTAGTAGCCGACGTGGATGGCTGCGGACAGAACGAGATACGGCCACGCCCCGGCGTCCGGGAGCGGGACGAAGGGGGCCAGGAGCAGGCCGATCAGCGTGCCGCCGCCGGAGATGAGCGTGAAGCCGACCAGCTTGTCGGTGATGTGGTGGGCTATCGCGTTCCAGCACGCGTGTGTGACGGCGGCGAGCAGGACCGCCGCCGCGACCAGCGGGGTCACGCGGCGGTCTCGCGCACGTCCACCAGCGTGCCGCCCGCGTGGGCGATCAGCGTCTTCGGTGCCATCGGGAAGACCGCGTAGGGCGTGCCGGCCGCCGCCCACACCTCGTCGTGGGCGAGGAGGGACCGGTCGGCGAGGACGCGGGTCCGGGTGGCGTGGCCGAAGGGCGGCACGCCACCGATCGCGTACCCGGTCGTCTCGCGGACCACGTCCGCCTTCGCCCGGGTCACCTTCTCCGCGCCCAGCTCCCGCCGTACGAGATCCAGGTCCACCCGCGACGCGCCGTCCATCAGGACCAGGACCGGCACTCCGTCCGCCGCGAAGATCAGTGACTTGCAGATCTGGCTCAGGTCGCAGCCGATGGCTGCGGCCGCCTCCTGCGCGGTGCGCGTCTGGTCCGGGAAGCGGCGGACCCGGGGAAGCAGATCGCCGAGGCCCAACTCTTGCAGGGCCTCGGCGAAACGGGGGTGGGCGGCGGATGAGGAGGACGCAGCGGATACGGATGGTTCGGGTGCTGTTGCGCTCATGCCCGGCACGCTAGCGGTCCGTGTACGGGACACGCGACCACGTATCCGCATAGCGGACAGTGCGTATCGAGACGCGTACGCCGCACCCGTCCGGCAGCCCCCCTCAGCCCCCCGCCTGCAACATCGCCCGAACCACCGGCCCCGCCGAGTCCCCGCCGTGCCCGCCCTCCTGGACGACCGCCGCCGACGCCAGGTCGCCCCGGTACGCCGTGAACCAGCCGTTGGGCTTCTTCTGGCCGTCGACCTCCGCCGAACCCGTCTTCGCGCCCGTGTCGGAGCCGAGGCCCGACATCGGCTTGACCGCCGTGCCCGCGACCGCCGTGTAGTGCATCAGGTCACGCAGCGCCGCGGCCGTCGAACCCGACATCTTGCGCGTCGCCGTCGCCAGCTCGCGGTCGTCGATGTCGGGCGAGACCAGGTAGGGCTGCCTGAACGTGCCCGACTTCACGGTCGCCGAGACCGATGCCATGTTGAGCGGGTTCATGCGCACCCCGCCCTGGCCGATGAGCGAGGCCGCCATCTGGGCGTCGCTCTGCACCGGCACCGCCCCGTCGAAGGACGGGACGCCGATCGACCAGTTGTCGCGGCCGAGCCCGAAGACCTCCTGGGCCTGCCTGGTCAGGGAGTCGTTCTCCAGCTTCTTGGCCTGGCTGATGAAGGCCGTGTTGCAGGACCGCGCGAAGCTCGCCCGGAACGTGCCGCCCTTGATCTGGAACTTGTCGTCGTTCTGGAACTTCCAGCCGCCGTACGTCTCGTACTTGGGGCAGGGGTGCTTCTTGTCGACCCCGGCGAGCTTCTTCTCCAGGAGCAGCGACGAGCTGATGACCTTCATCGTGGAGCCGGGCGCGATCGAGCCCTGGAGCGCCGTGTTGAAGCCGGCGGGCTCGGAGTTGGCCGCGGCGAGGATCTCACCCGTGCTGGGTTTCACGACCACAACGGCCGCGCGCTTCCGCTTCGAGGTCTCGCGTTCGGCGGCCGACTGCAGCGAGCCGCTGAACGTCGTCTTCAGCGTTCCCGGCGTGCCGGGGGAGAGCGTGAGGAGCGTCTTGTCGGGTGTCGACTTCGCGTCGTCCCCCTTGCCCGCCCCGCCCTTCTCGGTCTCCGGCCTCTCCGCGCGGATCACCCGCAGTTCGACGCCGGCCTTGCCGCCCGCCTTCTTGCCGTACTTCTCGCGCAGCCCGTCGAGGACCGTGCCCAGCGACGGGTACTTCGCCGCCGTCAGCTCCGCCCCGTCCCGGTCGACCGCCTTGATCGGCGGGTCGCCGGCCTCACCCGTGACCAGCCGGTCGCCGTCCTTCAGCTCCGGGTGGACCACCGAGGGCTCCCAGCCGACCAGCGTCTTCCCGTCGCTCTTCCTGCGGACGACGGTGAGTTCGGACTCGTACGAGAGTGCCTTGCTCTTTCCCTCGTACGAGACCGTGGCCGCCGCCTTGAACGGCACGTCGGCGCCCGCACGCTTGCCGGGCGTCAGCCGGGGCTTCGTGAGGTGGGCGTCCTTGCGGTACGAGGTCAGGGCCTTCTTCGCCGCCGCCGGGTCGTCCGTCAGCGCGGCCGCCCGCGCCGTGTCGCCCCCGGCCCACGCGTCGAGGAACGCCCGCGCGGTGGAGCGGACTTCGGCGGGCTTCGGCGGACCCGACGCCACCGGCTTCTCGTCGACGGAGGCGCCGTCCTCGGAACCCTGGCCGCCCGACAGCGCGAACGCGGCGGCCCCCACGCCGCACACGACCACCGCCGCCGCACCGCCGAGCACACCCGGGTGCACTTTTCTGTTGCCCACGCCGACGCTCTTGCGCTCGACGGCGCGCCTCCGCTTGCCCACAAACCCTCCGCAGTTCCCCAGAACCCCCGGCCACAACTCCCGGCTCCTCACCGGAAGGCCACCTTAGAGGCGTACGGGAAAGCCCTTGACCAGTTCGTCGCCCGGCCGGGCGACGGACCCGCGCACCGATTACCCTGCGCCCAGCACCGCCGCCACGATCGGGCCCGCCGCGTCGCCGCCGTGCCCGCCCCGCTGGGCCAGCGCTGCGGCCGCGACATCGCCCCGGTATCCCGTGAACCAGCTGTCCGACACCTCCTGGCCGCCGATCTCGGCCGAACCGGTCTTCGCGCCGATGTCGCTGCCGAGTCCCGCCATGGCGCGTGCGCCGGTGCCGCTGACGGCCGTGCGGTTCATCATCTGACGCAGCTGCTGGGCGGTGGACGCGCGCAGGCCCTGGGCGGTGGCCAGTTGGCGGTCGTCGAGGGAGGCCGGCACGATCACGGGCTGCCGGAAGGTGCCCGTCTTCGCCGTCGCCGTGACCGACGCCATGTTCAGCGGGTTCATCGTGACCTCGCCCTGGCCGATGGCGTTCGCCGCGCGGTTGGGTCCGGGGGACTCGGGGACGGAGCCGTCGAACGACGGGATGCCGACCTGCCAGTCCTGGCCGAGGCCGAAGTTGTTCCGCGCCTCCTCGGTGAGCGACGCGTCGGATATGCCGTCCTCGTCGATGAGCTTCACGAACGCCGTGTTGCAGGAGCGCGCGAAGTCCTCCGAGAACGTCGCCGACTCGTTGGGCGTCATGCCCTTGAGGTTGTTGAACGTCTGGCTCTGCCAGGTCGCGGAGGGCGGGCACGGCGCCGTGCCGTTCGCCTTGGTCACGCCCTTGTCGATGAGCATCGCCGCCGAGACGATCTTCATCGTCGAGCCGGGCGGGACCTTGCCGAGGAACGCCGCGTTGAACCCGTCCGTGCGGTTGTTGGCGACCGCGAGGACCTCACCGGTGCTCGGCTTCACGGCGACCACGGACGACTCGTCGCTGCGCAGGACCGCCTGCTCCGCCGCCTTCTGCACGCTCGCGCTGAGCGTCGTGGGCAGCTTGCCCGGCTTGCCCGGCGCGAGGCTGACCAGGGAGCGGGTGCCCGCGTCCTCGTTCGCGTGCTGGACGTACAGCTCCACGCCCGGCTTGCCGCCCGCGCTCTCGCCGTACTTCTCGCGCAGCTGGTCCAGGATCGGGCCGAGCGAGGGGTAGTCCTTCTTGCGCAGGACGGTGCCCGCGCGGTCCACGGCCTGGATGGGCGGGGTGGCCGACTCGCCCGTCACGAGGGTGTCGCCCTTCTCCAGCGAAGGGTGGATGACGGCTTCCGACCAGTCGACGAGCGCGCGCCCGGTGGTCTTGCCGCGGACGACGGTGAGCTGGGAGTCGTACGTGAAGGGCTTGCTCTTCCCCTTGTACGACACCGTTGTCGAGACGGAGAACGGCACGCGGGCGCCGGACGCCTCCTTCGGGACGAGCTTCGCCTTGGTGAGGTGCGCGTCCTCGCGGAATCCGGTCAGTGCCCCCTCGGCCGCCGCGGAGTTGTTCGTGTACGCCGCGGCCTGCCCGGCGTCGCCCTTCGCCCAGGCCTCCAGGAACTTGCGGGCCGTCTCATGGACCTCGTCGTCCGACGGCGGTCCCGTCTTCACCTCGGCCGCCTCCGACCGCGGCGAATCGTCGCCCCCGCTCACGCCGCTCACCAAGTTGTACGCGCCGTACCCGGCGCCCCCCACCATCACGGCGAAGACCCCACCGACCAACGCGGTCTTTGCTCCTCTGCGCACGATGCGCCCCCTCCCCAGGAGTCCTCCCGGACATGTCCGGGAAGGTCATTCGCCCTGAACACTAAAGGGCCGTGAGGAACAGGGGTGAGGTACGAGGCTGTCGTTATCCGAAGGTGTCCAAGGTGTGTACTACACGGATGCCTGGCATCGGGGGCTTTACACCCACGTGTCCAGCCACATCCGCGACCGCCACGAATCGATCGGAATCGCGGTGCCCGTGTAGATCGGCCAGAAATAGATGAAGTTCCAGAGGATGAGCAGGACCAGGACGCCGGAGGCCGCCGCGCCCACGACCCGGCGCCGCTCGGTGGAGCCCGGCGGGCCGAGGATCGCGCCGATCGTCATCGCCACCGCGAGACACAGGAACGGCACGAAGACGACCGCGTAGAAGTAGAAGATCGTCCGCTCCTGGTAGAAGAACCAGGGCAGATAGCCCGCAAGGACGCCGCACAGGATCGCGCCCGCCCGCCAGTCGCGGCGGAACGCCCACCGCCACAGGACGTAGAGCAGCGCGAAGGCCGCCGCCCACCACAGCAGCGGCGTACCGAGGGCGAGGACCTCGCGGGCGCACTTCTCCGTGGTGTCCGAGGGGCAGCCGTCCTTGCCGGGCAGCGGCGACTCGTAGAAGTACGAGACGGGCCTGCCGTCGACGATCCAGCTCCACGGGTTGGACTGATAGGTGTGCGGCGAGGAGAGGCCCACGTGGAACTCGTACACCGCGTGCTCGTAGTGCCACAGGCTGCGCACCCAGTCCGGCAGCCACGTCCAGTCGCCGCCCTTGCCCGCCGTCGCCGCCCAGTTGCGGTAGTAGCCGCCGGTGCCGTCCGACGGAGACAGGATCCAGCCGAGCCAGGAGACCACGTACGTGGCCAGCGCCACCGGCACCGTCGACACGAACGCCGGGAGCACGTCCCGCCGCAGCACCGCGCGGTAGGGGCGCACCGCACCGGCCACCCGGCGCGCGCCCACGTCCCACAGGACGGTCATCAGGCAGAGGAAGACCATGACGTACAGGCCGTTCCACTTCGTGCCGAAGGCGAGGCCGAGGCAGAGCCCGGCCGCCCACCGCCACGGCCGCCACCCCAGGCGCAGCGTCCGCGCGACGTGCGCGTCGGGGCGCACCCGCCCGTCCTCGTCGGCCGGCAGGGCGGCCGCGAGCCGCGCCCGCGCCTTGTCCCTGTCGATCAGGAAGCAGCCGAACGCGGCGAGCACGAAGAACATCAGGACCTGGTCGAGCAGGGCCGTGCGGCTCATCACGAAGTGCAGGCCGTCCACCGCGAGCAGCGCGCCCGCCAGGCAGCCGAGGAACGTCGACCGGAAGAGCCGCCGCCCGATCCGGCACAGCATCAGCACCGACAGCGTGCCGAGCACCGCCGTCATGAAACGCCAGCCGAACGGGTCGAAGCCGAACAGCCACTCGCCGGCACCGATCACGTACTTGCCGACGGGCGGATGCACCACGTAGGCCGCGTCGTGCGGGATCGCGATGTCGCTGCCCTGCTTCAGGACGTCGCCGTTGACCTTCTCGGGCCAGTTGACCTCGAAACCGCGGTGGATGAGCGCCCAGGCGTCCTTCGCGTAGTACGTCTCGTCGAATATCACGGCCTTCGGATTGCCGAGGTTCCAGAAGCGGGTCACCCCGGCGACGAGCGTGATCAGCAGCGGTCCGGCCCAGCCGGACCACCGCGCCACCTGGTCCGCGGCCCTCTTCGACAGGCCGAGTGTCATCCACAGGCGGGGGCTCGGCTGTGCGTACGCGGGCACGAGGCGCGCCCGCACGTCCTCCCTCGGCCGCTCCACATGGCCGAATCTGCGCAGCCGCCGCTGCCACGGAGGCTGCTGCTCCTCGGCTGCCTGGCCCTCGCGGGTGTCCGGGGAAGACGCGGTACTGGTCACCGCGCCATCGTAGGGAACCAGACTGTGCGAGTCCCGTCCGTGGGCCCTGCGAGGATGGAACAGTGACAGGAAGCGCTGATTCCCCCGGAACCCTTGTGTTGGCAGGCACGCCCATCGGCGACGTCGCCGACGCGCCGCCGCGGCTCGCCGCCGAGCTGGAGTCGGCCGATGTCGTCGCCGCCGAGGACACGCGGCGCCTGCGCCGGCTCACCCAGGCGCTCGGCGTCCAGGTCGGCGGGCGGGTCGTCTCGTACTTCGAGGGCAACGAGACCGCGCGCACGCCCGAGCTGGTCGAGGCGCTGGTGGGCGGCGCGCGTGTGCTGCTCGTGACGGACGCGGGCATGCCGTCCGTCTCCGACCCCGGCTACCGGCTGGTCGCGGCCGCCGTGGAGCGGGAGGTGCGGGTGACGGCCGTGCCGGGCCCCTCGGCCGTGCTCACGGCGCTCGCCCTCTCCGGGCTGCCCGTCGACCGTTTCTGCTTCGAGGGCTTCCTGCCGCGCAAGGCGGGCGAGCGGCTCTCGCGCCTCAAGGAGGTCGCGGAGGACCGCAGGACGCTCGTCTACTTCGAGGCGCCGCACCGCATCGACGACACGCTCGCCGCGATGGCCGAGGCGTTCGGCGAGGAGCGCAGGGCCGCGGTCTGCCGCGAGCTGACCAAGACGTACGAAGAGGTCAAGCGCGGTTCGCTGAAGGAACTCGCCGAGTGGGCCGCCGACGGCGTACGGGGCGAGATCACGGTCGTCGTCGAGGGCGCGCCCGAGAAGAGCGCGGCCGAACTGGGCCCGGACGAG
This sequence comes from Streptomyces venezuelae, assembly GCF_008642315.1. Classification (NCBI taxonomy): domain Bacteria; kingdom Bacillati; phylum Actinomycetota; class Actinomycetes; order Kitasatosporales; family Streptomycetaceae; genus Streptomyces; species Streptomyces venezuelae. The sequence continues at coordinate 5,255,582 of NZ_CP029192.1, forward strand.
CTGGTGCGCAGGGTGCGGGTGCGCGAGGAGGCGGGCGAGCGACGCAAGGAGGCGATCGCCGCGGTGGCCGCTGAAGCGGGCCTTCCCAAACGGGAGGTGTTCGATGCCGTCGTGGCGGCAAAGAATGCGGATCGGGGCGGCCCATCGGCTGGCAAAGGACTATCGTGAAAAGCAAAGCGCGGGCCGCGCACCAGGCTCTTTTCGGGCCCCTTTCCTAAGGAAAGGCCAAAACGGCTCCAATGCTCGACAGGTCTGATGCGCTCGCTCCCGGAAAGGCGTCCACTGGTTGAAGGGACGCACCCGTCCCCACGCTTCCGGCCCGGGATGTTCCGGACACCGGCAGCGCTTGTCCCTCGGGCAAGAGGAGCAGCTGGCATGAGTGAGATCGCAGACACCGGCCACCCCACCACGGCGCTGAATGTCGTTCACGAGTCGTACGCCTTCGCCTGCATGCGGTGCGGGCACGGCTGGGAGCAGTCCTACGAGATAGAGCACCACGTGGACGCCACGGGTCAGGAGTTCGTGACGTATCTGGCGGACGGCGCGCGCGTGCCGTCGCCGCTGACCCGGCCCACGTGCCTGAACTGCGGCGGTCACGTCGTGCGGATCATGCGTGCCGGACAGGTGTCCTCCGTGCTCGACATGATGCGGCGCCAGCACGCTGGCGCGGCGAAGGGGGTCGGGAAGCCGGCCGGGCCGGTGGACGCGGTCGAGCCGGGCGCCGACGGGGCCGGGGAGGGTGACGGCGCGGGACGTCACCACTGGCACCTGTCCGACCTGCTGCACCCGTTCCAGCACCGCCGGGCGCACTAGCCGGGCCCGCGGGCCCCGTCCGGGTCGGCGTGCTTCTCCGTAGGATCGAGGCATGCCTTCGAAGAACGCCGACGTACCGCCGCCCCTGCCCGAACCGCTGCGGGTGGCGGTCGCCGACTCCCACACCCACCTCGACATGCAGTCGGGCACCGTGGAGGAAGGCCTCGCCAAGGCCGCGTCGGTCGGCGTCACGACGGTGGTCCAGGTGGGGTGCGACGTACGCGGTTCGCGGTGGGCGGCCGAGACCGCCGCCGCGCACGACAGCGTGCACGCCACCGTCGCCCTCCACCCCAACGAAGCGCCCCGGATCGTCCTGGGCGACCCCGACGGCTGGTCCCGGCAGGGCGCCAGGGAGCCCGGCGGCGACGCCGCCCTCGACGAGGCGCTCGGCGAGATCGACGCCCTCGCCGCCCTGCCGCACGTGCTCGGCGTCGGCGAGACCGGCCTCGACCACTTCCGCACGGGCCCCGAGGGCATGGCCGCCCAGGAGCGGTCGTTCCGCGCGCACATCGAGATCGCCAAGCGGCACGGCAAGGCGCTGGTCATCCACGATCGCGAGGCCCACGAGGACGTGCTACGCGTCCTGAAGGAGGAGGGCGCCCCCGAGCGCACCGTCTTCCACTGCTACTCCGGCGACGCCGACATGGCCCGGATCTGCGCCGAGCACGGCTACTTCATGTCCTTCGCGGGCAACGTCACCTTCAAGAACGCGCAGGGGCTGCGCGACGCGCTGGCCGTCGCCCCGCTCGATCTGGTCCTCGTGGAGACCGACGCGCCGTTCCTGACGCCCGCCCCGTACCGCGGACGGCCCAACGCCCCGTATCTCATTCCGGTCACGGTGCGCGCCATGGCCGAGATCCGCGGCATCGACGAGGACGCCATGGCCACGGCGGTCTCGGCGAACACGGCGCGCGCGTTTGCTTACTGACCGATAACGCCCCGAGCCCTTCACGGGGCCGGCTCAGGTCAACGCGGCGACACAGCGTAGCCGGGCTGCTTTGGAGAGTGACGAGAGCTCCGCTAGGTTCTGTCCGCCCCGGTACGGAACCCTGGAGCGTCATCGTGAGCAACTCGCAGTACGAGACGTACGAGACGACGTACGAACCGCAGTACGGCCCGCCGTCGTACGAGCCTGCCTACGCGGTGTGGCAGGAGACGTCGTACAGCTACCAGGTGGCGTACGAGGAGACGCTGGACAGCGTGCCGCTGGCTCCCGAGCCGGAGCGCGCGCCCGAGCCCGGCCCCGTGGTGCCCGCTCCCGGGCGGGCCGAGCTGCGGCGGGGCGGGCGCGGCAGGAAGTCCACGCGGGGCGCGGGCCACGAACGGTCCGGAGCCGAAACCGGGGCCAGGGCCGGGACCGGGGCCGGGGGACCCGACGCGATGCGGCGGCTGGTGCCGCAGGCCCTCGTCGTCGCGTTCCTCGCGGGCGGCACGTCCGCGTTCGTCGCCAACGACAAGGCCGTGCAGCTCATCGTCGACGGCAAGCCGCGCACCCTGCACACCTTCGCGGACGACGTCGGTGAACTCCTCGCAGACGAAGGCGTGGACGTCGGCGACCACGACATCGTCGCGCCCGCGTCCACCACGGCCCTGGCCAGCGGCGACGAGATCGCCGTCCGCTACGGCCGGCCCGTCCGCCTCACCCTCGACGGGGAGCGCCGCCGGGTGTGGACCACGGCGCGCACGGTGGACGGGGCGCTGCGGCAGCTCGGGGTGCGCGCGGAGGGCGCGCACCTGTCGGCGTCGCGCAGCAGCCGCATCGGCCGGGCGGGACTCGCCCTCGACGTCCGCACGGAACGCACCGTCACGATCATGGCGGACGGCCGGGAGCGGACGATCCGCACGAACGCGGCGACGGTGCGGGAGGCGGTCGCCGAGTCCGGGGTCACGCTGCGGGGCCAGGACACGACGTCGGTCGCTCCCGACAGCTTCCCGCGCGACGGGCAGACGGTGACGGTCATGCGCGTCACGGGCACGCGGGAGGTGCGGGAGGAGCAGATCCCGTTCGACGTGGAGAGGACCGAGGACCCGTCGCTCTTCCGCGGCACGGAGGTCGTGGCGCACGCGGGGCGGGCGGGACTCAGACGGGTCACGTACACGGTGCGCACGGTCAACGGCGTCAAGCAGAAGCCGAAGCGGGTCGGGTCCGAGGTGGTGCGGGAGCCGCAGCAGCGGGTGATCAAGGTCGGCACGAAGCAGATGCCGATGTCGGTCGCCGGGGCGGACGACCTCAACTGGAGTTCCCTGGCGCACTGCGAGTCGGGCGGGCGGCCCGGGGCGGTCGACCCGTCCGGCACGTACGGCGGCCTGTACCAGTTCGACACGCGGACCTGGCAGGGGCTCGGCGGCTCGGGCCGCCCCCAGGACGCCCCCGCGGGGGAACAGACGTTCCGGGCGAAGAAGCTCTACGTACAGCGAGGCGCCTCCCCCTGGCCCCACTGCGGCAGCAGGCTGTAGGGCGGGCGTGGCGGTCGCCGGGCGGGCAGTGCGGCCGCGCCCCGTAACCTGGTGCGGTGAGCACTGAGCAAGGCGCCCTCCTCGGCCCCGCCGACATCCGCGAGCTGGCCGCTGCCCTGGGCGTACGCCCGACCAAGCAGCGCGGCCAGAACTTCGTCATCGACGCCAACACCGTGCGGCGCATCGTCCGCACCGCGGAGGTCCGCCCGGACGACGTCGTCGTCGAGGTCGGCCCGGGCCTCGGGTCCCTGACCCTGGCCCTCCTGGAGACCGCCGCCCACGTCACGGCCGTGGAGATCGACGACGTGCTCGCCGAGGCGCTGCCGGCCACCGTCCGGGCCCGCCTCCCGGAGAAGATCGCCTCCTTCGGGCTCGTGCACAGCGACGCGATGCTCGTGGGCGAGCTGCCGGGCCCCGCGCCCACCGCCCTCGTCGCGAACCTCCCGTACAACGTGGCCGTCCCCGTCCTGCTCCACATGCTCGACACCTTCCCGACCATCGAGCGCACCCTGGTGATGGTGCAGGCCGAGGTCGCCGACCGGCTCGCCGCCGGGCCGGGCTCGCGGGTCTACGGCGTGCCGTCCGTGAAGGCCAACTGGTACGCGGAGGTGAAGCGCGCCGGATCCATCGGCCGCAACGTCTTCTGGCCCGCGCCCAACGTCGACTCCGGACTCGTGTCGCTGGTGCGCCGAGCCGAGCCGATCAAGACCACCGCGTCGAAGCGTGAGGTCTTCGCCGTCGTCGACGCCGCCTTCGCGCAGCGCAGGAAGACGCTGCGGGCCGCCCTCTCCGGATGGGCCGGGTCCGCCGCAGCCGCGGAGGCCGCGCTGGTCGCCGCCGGAGTCTCGCCCCAGGCACGCGGCGAGGCCCTCACCGTGGAGGAGTTCGCGCGGATCGCCGAGCACAAGGAGGCCGGCGCGTGAGCGTGACGGTACGGGTCCCCGCGAAGGTCAACGTCCAGCTGGCGGTGGGCCCCGCGCGCCCCGACGGCTTCCACGACCTCGCCAACGTCTTCCTCGCCGTCGGCCTCTACGACGAGGTCACCGTCACCGCCGCCGACGAGCTGCGGGTGACCTGCGAGGGCCCCGGCGCGGACCAAGTCCCCCTGGACCGGACCAACCTGGCCGCCCGCGCCGCGGAACTCCTTGCCGCGCGCCATGGCATCGCCCCCGACGTGCACCTGCACATCGCCAAGGACATCCCCGTCGCCGGCGGCATGGCGGGCGGCAGCGCCGACGCCGCGGGCGCGCTCGTGGCGTGCGACGCACTGTGGGGGACAGGGGCGAGCTACGGCGAACTGAACGACATCTGCGCCGAGTTGGGCAGCGACGTGCCGTTCAGCCTGGTGGGAGGCGCCGCGCTCGGCACCGGACGCGGCGAGAAGCTGGATCTGCTGGACGTCGGGGGCGCCTTCTTCTGGGTGTTCGCCGTCGCCGACGGCGGACTCTCCACGCCCGCCGTGTACCGCGAGTTCGACCGGCTCACCCCGGACGCGCCCGCCCCCGAGGCCTCGCCCGCCCTGATCGCCGCCCTGCGCGACGGCGACGTCGACGCCCTCGCCGCCACGGTCACCAACGACCTGCAGCCCGCGGCGCTCTCCCTCTTCCCCTCGCTGCGCGACACTCTCGCGGCGGGCACGACGGCGGGCGCGCTCGCCGCGCTGGTCTCCGGGTCGGGTCCGACGACGGCGTTTCTCGCGCGGGACCACGAATCCGCGGTGCGGGTGGCGGAGGCGCTGCGTGCGTCCGGTACGTGCCGTACGGCGAGGGTCGCGCAGTCGCCGGCGCCGGGCGCGACGCTGCTGTAGAACTCGGTTCTCCCGAGTTGTCCACAGGGTCGGGCGCGGTACGAGTGATCGCCGTAACCTGATTTCTCGAGGCCCCGGGGACGGAACGCAGCGGGTCGTACGGCTGCGTCGGGGGCGGAAGGAATCGGGGGACACGCATGTCGTACACATCGCCGGGTGCGTCGGACGCGCCTGACTCACCGGACGGGCCTCCGGTGAGTCCGCCGGACGCGCCTCCGGTGAACTTCACGAAGCCCGCCGCGCCCCCGCCCTTCCCGCCCGGACCGCCCCCACCCCCCTATCCCCGGTACTACGTGCCGATCCCGCCCCGGCCCGCCCCGGTCGCCGGACTCGGGACGGCGGCGATGGTGCTGTTCGGGGGCGTCTCGGCGCTCGCGTTGCTGCGCCTGATCGCGGACTTCGATCTGTACGACACCTTGGGGCGCTCCTGGTACGCGTTCCACCGGGACGACGACGTCGGGGGCTTCTGGGCCTTCGCCGTGCTGCTGCTCGGCATCGGATTCCTCGCGGCGATCCCCGTCTTTTTGACGTGGTTCAACCGGGTGCGGACGAACGCGGAGGTCTTCGCCCCGGGACGGCACCGCCAGTCGCCGGGGATGGCCATCGGCGCGTGGTTCATACCGTTCGCCAACTGGTGGATACCGAAGCAGATCACCGATGACATCGTCGCGGTCAGCGACCCGTCGGGCGGCGCGCGGCCGACCGCGTACGGTCACCCCTGGGCGTACGGTCATCCCGCGCCGTACACCAGGCCCGGGCAGGGCGCCGTCACCGCGTGGTGGGCGACCTGGGTCGCGTCCAGCGTGCTGAGCGCGCTCGGCTGGCTGATGCTCGTCGCGGCGGACGAGGGGGATCCGGGGGACGGTCGCGCGGCCCTGCTGATGTTCATGCTCTCGGACGCCGCGCTGATGGCCGCCGGCGTCTGCGGCATCGTGATGATCCGGACGATCACGACCATGCAGGACCTCCGGCTCGGCTTCACCCGCCTCGGAACGCACATGCCGCCACCGCCTCCCGCGGGCCCGCGGCACTGGTGACCGGTGCGCGGTCGAAGGGCCGCCCGCGCGGGCGACTACGCTTGAAGGTCGATCGTCCCCCCTGTCAGGAGTGAAATGGCCGTCAATCTGGTCAATGTCGAGGCAGTCAGCAAGGTGTACGGCACCCGTGCCCTGCTCGACGGCGTCTCACTCGGCGTGTCCGAGGGGGACAGGATCGGCGTCGTGGGACGCAACGGCGACGGGAAGACCACCCTGATCCGGATGCTCGCCAAGCTGGAGGAGGCGGACACCGGCCGCGTCACGCACAACGGCGGGCTGCGGCTCGGCGTCCTGACGCAGCACGACTCCCTCGACCCGGCCGCCACCGTCCGGCACGAGGTCATCGGTGACCTCGCCGACCACGAGTGGGCGGGCAGCGCCAAGATCAGGGACGTGCTGACCGGGCTGTTCGGCGGGCTCGACCTGCCCGGGTTCCCGCAGGGGCTCGACACCGTCATCGGCCCGCTCTCCGGCGGCGAGCGGCGACGCATCGCGCTGGCGAAACTGCTCATCGCCGAGCAGGACCTGATCGTGCTCGACGAGCCGACCAACCACCTCGACGTCGAGGGCATCTCCTGGCTGGCCCAGCACCTGCGGACGCGGCGCTCGGCGCTCGTGTGCGTGACGCACGACCGCTGGTTCCTGGACCAGGTGTGCACCCGCATGTGGGACGTGCAGAAGGGCTCCGTCTTCGAGTACGAGGGCGGCTACTCGGACTACGTGTTCGCGCGGGCGGAGCGTGAGCGCATCGCCGCGACCGAGGAGACCAAGCGGCAGAACCTGATGCGCAAGGAGCTGGCGTGGCTGCGGCGCGGCGCCCCGGCCCGCACCAGCAAGCCGAAGTTCCGCATCGAGGCGGCGAACGAACTGATCGCGGACGTGCCGCCGCCGCGGGACACCAGCGAGCTGATGAAGTTCGCGACGACGCGGCTCGGCAAGACCGTGTTCGACCTGGAGGACGTGTCCGTCCAGGCCGGGCCCAAGCTGCTCCTCAAGCACCTGACCTGGCAGCTCGGCCCCGGCGACCGCATCGGCCTGGTCGGGGTGAACGGCGCGGGCAAGACCTCGCTGCTGCGCGCCATGGCCGACGCCGCCCGCAGCGACGGCGACGTGCAGCCCGCGGACGGGAAGATCATCGTCGGCAGGACGGTGAAGCTGGCGTACCTGTCGCAGGAGGTCGCCGAGCTGAAGCCGACGCTGCGGGTCCTCGAAGCCGTGCAGCAGGTGCGCGAGCGCGTCGACCTCGGCAAGGGCCGCGAGATGACCGCGGGGCAGCTCTGCGAGACGTTCGGGTTCAACAAGGAGAAGCAGTGGACGCCGGTCGGCGACCTCTCCGGCGGCGAGCGGCGCAGGCTGCAGCTGCTGCGCCTGCTCATGGACGAGCCGAACGTCCTCTTCCTCGACGAGCCGACCAACGACCTCGACATCGAGACACTGACGCAGCTGGAGGACGTGCTCGACGGATGGCCCGGCTCCATGGTCGTGATCTCCCACGACCGGTTCTTCGTCGAGCGGACGACGGACAAGGTGTTCGCGCTTCTGGGTGACGCCACGATGCGGATGCTGCCGCGCGGCATCGACGAGTATCTGGAGCGCAGGCAGCGGATGGCGGCGGCCGCGACCCCGTCGGCTCCCGCGGCCGCGCCCGCCGCCGCGCAGGACGCGGGGACGAGGACTGTCTCCTCCGCGGAGGCCCGCGCCGCCAAGAAGGAGCTCCAGAAGATCGAGCGGCAGCTGGACAAGGTCTCCCAGAAGGAGGCCAAGCTCCACACCCAAATCGCCGATAACGCCACGGACTTCGAAAAGGTGGCCAAACTGGACGCCGAGCTCCGTGAACTGATCGGCGAGCGGGACGAGTTGGAAATGCGCTGGTTGGAGCTTGCGGAGGACGCGTAGAGCTGTCGTGGAGCTCGCGTAACGGACGCATTACAGGCCGGTCCTCCCTTGGGAACAGGGACAGGACCGGACCCGTGTGGTACTGGGGCAGGGTGATAGAAAGGCTGCCCTCAGCACCATTTGGCGTGCCGAAAAATCAGTGAAGGGGGGAGCGCTGATGACTCAGCCGCCCAACCAGCCGCCGTCCGGCGGTTTCGGAGCTCCGCAGCCACCTGGCCAGCCGCAACAGCCGCCCGGGCAGCCGCCGCAGGCACCGGGTCAGGCACCTGGCCAGCCGCCGCAGCCGGGCTACGGCTACCCGCAGCAGCCCGGTCCGTACGGTCAGCCGCCGCAACCGGGGCCGTACGGCCAGCCGCAGCAGCCCGGTCCCTACGGGCAGCCGCAGCAGCCGGGACCGTATGGAAATCAGCCACAGTACGGGTACCCGCAGGCGCAGCTGCCGACGCAGCCGCAGTTCGCGGGACCCGGCGCGCCCGGCACCCCGCCCGACGGCGGCAAGGGCAAGCGCAACAAGCTCGTCGTGATCGTCGCCGCCGCGGTGGCCGCGCTGCTCGTCGCGGGCGGTGTCACCTACGCCGTCGTGAGCGGTGACGACGGCGGCGGCAAGAAGAAGGACGAGGCGAAGAACAAGGATCCAAAGCCGACCGCCTCCGCCCCGGTCAACCCGGGCAACGGCAGCGGTGACGGCCACGAGGGCAAGGAAGACCTCAACGAGGGCCGCCAGGCGGGCGAGGCGAAGGTCCTCTGGTACAAGGAGGCGCCCAAGGTGCCCGGCTCCGGCGGCGACGCCCCGGGCATGTGGATCCAGGGCGACATCGTGGTCAAGGCCGCGTACAAGCAGCTCCTCGCGTACAACGTGAAGACCGGCAGGATCGCCTGGAAGGCCATCACCTTCCCGGAGAAGCTCTGCGCCGCGACCGAGACGGCGACCGACGACGGCAAGATCGTCGTCGCGTACAAGGACGGCTCGCAGAGCGGTGCCGAGTGCAACCAGATCCAGGTCATCGACCTGAAGACCGGTGACAAGGGCTGGGGCCACCCGGTCAAGAAGGAGGGCCTGTTCGACTCGTCCCTCTCCAGCAACCTGGTCCTCGTCGGCGACGTCCTGATGGTCGGCCGCGACCAGTCCGGCACGGCGCTGCGGATGAGCGACGGCAAGAAGCTCTACGTCGCGAAGAAGAAGGACGAGGGCACCTGCTTCCCCAACGGCTTCGCGGGCGGCAAGAAGCTCCTGATGGCCCTGTCCTGCGGCGCGAGCACGCCCACCGAGCACGACGAGCTCCAGCAGCTCGACCCGAAGACCGGGCGCGTGCTGTGGACCAAGAAGTTCCCCAAGGGCTGGCGGATCGGCAAGGTCTACTCGGCCAGTCCCACGGTCGTGTACCTCACCAATGAGGACAAGAAGAAGTGGAACGTCTCGGTGCTGAAGGAGAACAGCGACGAGACGCGCTCCGAGGTCGTCACCGACGACAACTTCGCGCCCGAGTGCGACACGGCGATCCTCAACCGCAAGCTGGACGGCTGCCTGGGCGTGGCGACGGACGACAAGTACCTCTACCTGCCGTCCGACCAGAAGAGCGGCGCCAACCAGGTCGTCGCGTTCAGTCTGGCCACCGGCAAGGAGGCCTGGCGCGTCAAGTCGCCGCTGGACGAAACGATGCTGCCGCTGAAGGTCGAGGGCGGCTCGCTGATCGCGTACGTCAAGCCGTCGTACGACTCCGGTGGCCGTGTCGTCTCCATCGCGACGTCCGGCTCGCACACGCCCAAGACCCTTCTGCAGCACCCGAAGGGCACCTCGCAGATCGAGAGCGGCTTCTACTCGAAGGACGTCGACTACGTGGACGGTCGCTTCTACATCTCGACGACCAACATCATGCGCACGACCGGCCAGGCGAAGCTGATGCTCGCCTACGGCGAGTGACGCGCTCCCACCCAGTCATCCGCTCGACCGCTCTCGTCCCCAAGGAATAGACCCGTCATGACCCAGCCGCCCCAGCCACCCCAGCAGCCCCCGAACCAGCCCCCGCAGGGCGGGTTCGGCGCCCCGCAGGACCCGCCGCCCGGAGGGTTCGGCAAGGCCCCCGAGCCGTCGTACGGCTACCCGCAGACGCCGCCGCCCCCGGCTCCGCCCGCGCCCCCCGGCCAGCCCCCGCAGGCCCCGCCGCCCGCGGCACCCCCGGCAGCACCTCCGGCACCCCCGGCGGGCCAGCCCAACTACGGCTACCCGCAGGCCCCGCAGGCCCCGCAGGCCCCGCAGGCCCCGCAGGCCCCGCAGGCCCCGCAGAGCTACGGTTACCCGACCCAGCCCGCGCAGCCCCAGTACCAGCAGGGCTACCCGACGCAGCCCGCGCAGCCGCAGTACCAGCAGGGCTACCAGCAGCCGCCCACCATGCCGATGCAGCCGCAGCCCGGCGACTCCGGCTCCGGCGGTGGCGGCAAGAAGATCAGCAGCCAGATGACGATCATCATCGCGGCGGTCGCCGCGATCGCGCTGATCGTCGGCGGCGGTGTCTACTACGCCTCGACGAAGGACGACGACTCCAAGAACACCGCGCAGGAGTCGGGCGGCAAGGACGGCAAGGGCGGCAAGGGCGAGAAGGGCGGCGAGAAGGGCGGCGGTGCGCTGCCCGACCAGGGGCCGGCCAAGGAGAAGGCTCCGGGCGATCCCGCGGCCAAGGTGGCCATGCAGCTGCCGCAGCCCGCGATCCCCAAGGACCAGATCTGGAACGCCACCGGGTCCGTCCTGACCGACGACACCTACGTCAAGGCGGGCATCAACGAGCTGAACGGCTACGACCCGGACACCGGCAAGGAGAAGTGGTCGATTCCCCTCTCCGGCATGATGTGCGCGATGTCGCCCGAGGTCACCAAGGACGGCATCGCCGCGGTCGTCACCGAAGAGGCCAAGCGGAACAAGGGGGGCGACTACGAGCAGTGCACCAACGTCTCGGCGGTCGACCTCAAGTCCGGCAAGAAGCTCTGGACCGAGAGCGCCGAGACCAACGGCGTGAAGGCGACGTTCAAGGAAGTCACCATCTCGGGCACCACGATCGCCGCGGGCTCGGGCACCTCCAGCGGCGGCGCCGCCTGGGACGTCAAGGGCGAGTCCCTGTGGAAGCCGAAGGTCGGCAAGTGCAAGGACGTCGGGTACGCGGGCGGTGACCAGCTCGTCGCGATCCGCGAGTGCGGCACGTACGGCGACGAGACGCTGAAGGTCCAGCTCCTCGACCCGAAGACCGGCGACGACAAGTGGACGTACCCGATCGCCCCCGGCATCGACAACGCCAAGATCATCTCCACGAACCCGGTCGTCTTCGGCCAGGACACCACGAAGATCACGGCCTCCGGCGTCACGGACGTCTTCTCGCTCGGCAGCAACGGCAAGCTGCGCGCGAAGATCTCGCTGCCGGACGGGAAGTACGAGCACGACTGCGGCGTGAACATGGTCAACGACTGCAAGGCGATCGCGGTCGGCAACGACCGGCTGTACGTTCCGACGCGCCAGCACGACGGCAGCGGCGAGAGCTACAACCGCACCAACGAGATCGTGTCCTTCTCGCTGGCCACCGGCAAGCCGACCAGTGACCGCGCGGTCGCCGGCGACAACGGCGAGATCTTCCCGATCCGCATGGACGGCGGCAACGTCCTCGCGTACAAGGCCCACAGCTACAAGCAGGGCGCGCAGGTCGTCTCGCTCGACGGCAAGACGATGAAGGAGACCAAGCTCCTGGAGACCCCGGGCTCCGAGTCGGTCACCGAGGCGATCAGCGGCATGGTCCCGAAGTCCAACGAACTCCTCTATGCCGACGGGCACCTGTTCCTCGGCAAGAAGCTGCTGAGCAAGCCCTACTCGAAGGACGACAAGGAGTACGTGGCGCTCGGCTTCGTCGCGAAGTAGTCGAACAGCCACGGCGTCACGGACGGCGGCGGGCGCCCCCACGCACCACGGGGGGCGCCCGCCGCCGTATCCGTACCACCCGGGTCTCCCCAACGCCCCCCGAATGGCATGGATTTCGGCATTCCGGGCCGCTTCTGGCCGGTAGGGGGCGCGTAACGTCGAACAAGCGTGTAGCTTCCGGGGGATGAAGGGTCGGGGGGCCCGCGGGGAACTGGGGGGTTGCTATGGGTGTGCGGCTCATGGTGGTCGACGATCACCGACTGCTCGCCGAGGCCCTCGCCTCGGCGCTGAAACTGCGCGGGCACCGTGTGCTCGCCGCCGCCGCGCCCGCGGCGGGCGCCGCGGAACTGGTCATCAGCAGGGCCCCGGAGGTCTGCCTCCTGGGGACGGCGACACCGGCCGAACCGGGCATGTTCGACCCGGTCGTGAAGATCAAGCGGGAGCGTCCGCAGGTGGCGGTCGTGGTGCTCGGCCCGGTGCCGAGCCCGCGGGGGATCGCCGCAGCCTTCGCCTCCGGCGCCTCCGGTTACGTACGCCATGACGAGCGCATCGAAGGAGTGGAGCGCGCCATCATGAAGGCGCGCGCCGGGGAGGCCGCCGTCGCACCCCAGTTGCTGCAGGGCGCCTTCAGCGAACTGCTCAATCCGGCCGCGCAGCCCGACGACGAGGGGCAGCGGCTGCTGCAGATGCTCACGCCCCGCGAGGTCGAGGTCCTGGTGCGGGTCGCCGACGGCGAGGACACCCGGCTGATCGCCGCGGGCATGGGGATAGCCCCGAGCACCGCGCGCACGCACGTGCAGCGGGTCCTGATGAAGCTGGGCGTCGGATCACGGTTGGAGGCCGCCGCGCTCGCGGCGCGGACGGGTCTTCTGGAGCGCGCCGAGCGCCCCGCGTCGGCGTACGCGCACCATGCGGGCGCCGCGGAGGGCGCGGACATGACGACGGGGCCCGAGCCACCGCGGTGAGCTCGGGCCCCGTCGGCGTGCGGGAGCGGGGGGTCAGTCGTCCGCCGGTTCCCCGGCGGGTGCGGCCGTCGGGCGCAGCCAGAGCCAGCCCAGGAAGAAGAGCCCGAGGGCGAGCATGCCGAGGCCCGTCCACAGGTTGATGTTGATGTCCTCGGCCTTCTTCAGGTCGGCGTCGGACGCGGTGATCCCGGCGATCGTCACGATGATTCCGTAGACGACGAACAGGCCGCCGATGATGCGCCGGATGTCGAAGAGGCGCGCGGCTGTCGCGGACTTGCGCTCCAGCTCGGAGACTTCGTTGTGCAGGTCGGAGTTGTGCTGGTCGGACATGTCTTCGGTCCTCCGATCGGTCTAGAGCGAGTACGGCAGGTAGCAGGCCGCGGCGAGCACGATGGCGCCCCAGCCGAGCAGGGCCGGCCTGCGGTACCACGCGTCGTCGCCCTCCTCCGCGCCCTCGTCCTCCAGGCCGGGCGAGGCCGTCCCGTAGACCAGTCCCGCGAGTTCGGCCTCCGGCTTGGGCGCGGTGAAGAGCGTGACGACGACCATGACGACGGCACCGGCGACGAAGCCGACGATCGCCGAGACGAAGTTCGCGCCCTGGTCGGTCGGGATGTCGATGACGCCCTGCTTGTAGATCCAGAAGTAGTTGACCATCGCGGCGCCGGTGCCCGCGACGAGGCCCCACACGCCGGACTTCATCGAGGCCCGCTTCCAGAACATGCCGATGATGAAGACGACGAACATCGGGACGTTGAAGAAGGAGAAGAGGGTCTGCAGGTACCCCATGATGTTCGAGAACGACGATGCGATGAACGCCGTGCCGATCGAGGCGAGCACGCCGATCGCGGTGATCAGACGGCCGAACTTCAAGTAGTAGCCGTCCTCCCGGTCCTTGATCACGTACTTCGCCCAGATGTCGTACGTGAACACGGTGTTGAAGGACGAGACGTTCGCCGCCATGCCCGCCATGAACGCGGCGAGCAGACCGGTGACCGCGATGCCGAGGACGCCGTTGGGCAGCAGCTCCTGCATCAGATACGGGATCGCGTCGTTGTACGTCAGGTCGGAGCCCGCCGTGCCGATCTTCGGGACGAGGACGGCGGCGACCAGGCCCGGGATCATCACCAGGAAGACGATGAATATCTTCGGGAAGGCGGCGATCAGCGGGGTGCGCTGGGCGGCGCTGAGGTTCTTCGCGGAGAGGGCGCGCTGGACCTCGGCGAAGTTGGTCGTCCAGTAGCCGAAGGAGAGCACGAAGCCGAGGCCGAGGATGATCGTGAGCCAGTTGGCGCCGAGCGGGTTGGCGTCACCGATGCCGGTGCCGCCCCAGGCGGTCATGAAGTTCTCGCCGTGCTGCTTCTCGATGGATCCGGTGAGTCCGTCCCAGCCGCCGACCTTCTTCAGGCCGATGACGCAGATCGGGATCAGCGCGGCGAGGATCACGAAGAACTGCAGGACCTCGTTGTAGATCGCCGAGGAGAGACCGCCGATCGTGATGTACGCGAGGACGAAGAGGCCCGCGACGACGATCGCCACCCACTGCGGCCAGCCGAGGAGCGCCTCGACGACGATCGAGAGGGCGTAGAGGTTCACGCCCGCGATGAGGATCGCCGCGAAGGCGAAGAGCGCCGAGCTGAGCAGGTGCGCCGACTTGTCGAAGCGCTGGAGCAGGAACTCGGGGACGGACCGGACCTTGCTGCGGTAGTAGAACGGCATCATGACCAGGCCGAGGAAGACCATGGCGGGGATGGCGCCGATCCAGTACCAGTGGACGACCGCGACGCCGTACTGCGCGCCGGTGGCGGCCATGCCCAGGATCTCGGTGGCGCCCAGGTTCGCGGCGACGAAGGCGAGACCGGTGACCCACGCGGGCAGTGAGCGGCCCGAGAGGAAGAAGTCGAGACTGGTCTTCACGGAGCGCCGGGCGGCGAAGCCGATGCCGAGGACCACGGCGAAGTAGATCGCCAGGATCGCGTAGTCGAGGCCGTTGGTGGGCAGCCGAAGCCCCTCGGCCAGGGTTGTCGTGGTGGGGGACTGCATGTGAACTCGCTTCGTTGCGCGAACGGATCAGTCGGGAACCTACGCCTAGAACTTCAATAACTGAACACTTCTGTTGGTGTTCTTTGTTTGATTGTGATCGTTGACGTCGCTGTTGGCTTGTGGTTTGTTATGTTCGGTTCTGTTGGTGGGTGATGAGGAGCCCCGGACGTGAAGAAGACCTCGACCCGTCTCGCCGACGGTCGTGAGCTCGTCTACTACGACGTACGCGACGACACCGTGCGCGATGCCGTCGACCGGCGCCCGCTCGCGCCCGTCGCCACCACGTCGGAGGTCCGCGAGGACCCCCTTCTGGGTGACTCCGTGGCCATCGCCTCGCACCGCCAGGGCCGCACCTACCACCCGCCGGCCGACGAGTGCCCCCTCTGCCCGTCCGCCGGGGACCGGCTCAGCGAGATCCCCGATGCGTCGTACGACGTCGTGGTCTTCGAGAACCGCTTCCCCTCGCTCGCGGGCGACGCCGGCCGCTGCGAGGTCGTCTGCTTCACCTCCGACCACGCCTCGTCCTTCGCGGACCTCACCCCCGGGCAGGCCGCGCTCGTCCTGGAGGCCTGGACCGACCGGACCGCCGAGCTCTCCCACCTGCCCTCCGTCGAGCAGGTCTTCTGCTTCGAGAACCGCGGCGCCGAGATCGGTGTGACCCTCGGCCATCCGCACGGGCAGATCTACGCGTACCCCTTCGTCACCCCGCGCACGAATCTGATGCTGCGCTCGCTCGCCGCGTTCAAGGAGTCGTCCGGCGGCGGCAACCTCTTCGACGACGTCGTCGCCAGGGAGAGCGCGGGGGAGCGGATCGTCCTGGAGGGCGAGCACTGGATCGCGTTCGTGCCGTACGCGGCACACTGGCCCTACGAGGTGCACCTCTACCCCAAGCGCCGGGTGCCCGACCTGCTCGCGCTCGACGACGCGGCACGCACAGAGTTCCCACAGATCTATCTGGAACTCTTGAGGCGCTTCGACCGGATCTTCGGCGCGGCGGAGAACCCCACCCCCTACATCGCCGCCTGGCACCAGGCACCCTTCGGACCGCTGGAGGGACATGACGGGATCAACCGGGACGACTTCGCCCTCCATCTCGAACTTTTCACGATTCGCCGCACTTCGGGCAAGCTGAAGTTCCTCGCGGGTTCCGAATCCGGTATGAGCGTGTTCATCAACGACGTGCCGCCGGAAGCCGCGGCCCAGCGACTGCGAGAGGTAGCGAGTTCATGAGCGGTAAGTACCTGGTCACCGGTGGTGCGGGCTACGTCGGAAGTGTGGTGGCCCAGCATCTGCTCGAGGCCGGGCACGAGGTGACCGTCCTCGACAACCTCTCGACCGGCTTCCGCGAAGGCGTCCCCGCGGGCGCCTCGTTCATCGAGGGCGACATCCGCGATGCCGCCAAGTGGCTGGACTCCTCCTACGACGCCGTGCTGCACTTCGCCGCCTTCTCACAGGTCGGCGAGTCCGTGGTCAAGCCCGAGAAGTACTGGGACAACAACGTCGGCGGCACCATGGCGCTGCTCGCCGCGATGCGCGACGCCGACGTGCGCAGGCTCGTCTTCTCCTCGACGGCCGCGACGTACGGCGAGCCCGTGAACACCCCCATCACGGAGACCGACCCCACCGCCCCCACCTCGCCCTACGGCGCCTCCAAGCTCGCCGTCGACCACATGATCACCGGCGAGGCGGCCGCGCACGGCCTGGCCGCCGTCTCCCTGCGCTACTTCAACGTCGCGGGCGCGTACGGCGACTGCGGCGAGCGCCACGACCCCGAGTCGCACCTCATCCCGCTCGTCCTCCAGGTCGCGCAGGGCAGGCGCGAGGCGATCAGCGTCTTCGGCGACGACTACCCGACCCCCGACGGGACCTGCGTCCGCGACTACATCCACGTCGCCGACCTCGCCGAGGCCCACCTCCTCGCCGTCGAGGCCGCCACCCCCGGCGAGCACCTCATCTGCAACCTCGGCAACGGCAACGGCTTCTCCGTGCGCGAGGTCATCGAGACCGTCCGCCAGGTCACCGGCCACCCGATCCCCGAGGTCATGGCCCCGCGCCGCGGCGGCGACCCGGCGGTCCTCGTCGCGTCCGCGGCCACCGCGCGGGAGCGGCTCGGCTGGAATCCGTCCCGCGCGGACCTCGCGGGCATCGTCGCCGACGCATGGGCCTTCGCCCAGCGCTGACCCGGAACAAGGGGTAGAGGGGTAACTGATGGACGTAGCGGGGAAGTTCGCCGAGCTGTACGGGTACGAGCCGGAGGGCGTCTGGTCGGCACCGGGCCGGGTCAACCTCATCGGCGAGTACACGGACTTCAACGAGGGCTTCGTGATGCCGCTCGCGCTGCCGCACACCGCGGTGGCGGCGGTGGCGCGCCGCACCGACGGTGTCCTGCGGCTGCACTCCGCGGACATCGACGCCCCCGTCGCCGAACTCCGCGTCGACGACCTGAAGCCCCTGTCGAAGTACGGGCAGGGCGGCTGGGCCGCCTACCCCGCCGGAGTGGTGTGGGCGCTGCGGGACGCGGGACACGAGGTCTCCGGCGGCGCCGACATCCATCTCTCCTCGACCGTGCCGACCGGGGCGGGCCTGTCCTCGTCGGCCGCCCTGGAGGTCGTCACGGCGCTCGCCCTGAACGACCTGTACGGACTCGGCCTCGACCGGCCGCGCCTCGCGGTCCTCGCCCAGCGCGCCGAGAACGCCTTCGTCGGCGTGCCGTGCGGCGTGATGGACCAGATGGCCTCCGCGTGCGCCACCGAAGGCCACGCCCTGCACCTGGACTGCCGCGACCTGGCGATACGGCAGGTCCCCTTCGACCTCGCCGCGCACGGCCTGCGGCTGCTCGTCGTCGACACCCGCGTCAAGCACGAGCTGGGCGACGGGGCGTACGCGGAACGGCGGGCCGGCTGCGAGGAGGGCGCGCGCATCCTCGGCGTCTCGCACCTGCGGGACGTCGCGTACGACGAACTCCCCGCTGCGCTGGCGAAGTTGACGGACGAAAAGATCCGCCGCTACGTCCGCCACATCGTCTCGGACAACCACCGCGTCGAGCGCGTCATCAGCCTCCTCGACTCCGGGGACGTCCGCGCGGCCGGCCCCGTCCTCACCGAGGGCCACGCCTCGCTCCGCGACGACCTGCGCATCTCCTGCCCCGAGCTGGACCTCGTCGTGACCTCCGCGAACGCGGCGGGCGCGCTCGGCGCCCGGATGACCGGCGGCGGCTTCGGCGGCTCGGCGGTCGTCCTGGTGGAGTCGGCGGACGAGGACACGGTGACGAAGTCGGTCCTCGAGTCGTTCTCCGCGGCGGGCTTCACGGCGCCGCGCGTCTTCCCCGCACAGGCGGCGGCGGGGGCGCGGCGCGAGGCCTGAGCGCCCGGCGGAGCCGCCCGGAAAAACTTCTCGGAAAAAGGTGCCGCGGACCGGTCACACTCCCCGGGCCGGTCCCGTCATGGCAGTGCAACACGGTGCACGGCTACGAAGCAGTGCACGGTCACCGCCTGATGAGGAGCACCGACATGTCCACGAGCCTCGTTGTCGTCACGCTGATCGCCGCCGCCATGGTGGCCTTCTCCGCCGTCTCCGTCTTCCTGCGCGCCGAGTGGGTCGTGAAGCCCATCGCCGACTACGGCATCCCCATGGCATGGCTGCCGTGGCTGGGCACCGCCAAGGCCGCGGGCGCGCTGGGTCTGGTCGCGGGCCTGTTCGTGCCCGTCGTCGGGGCCGCGGCGGGCATCGCCCTGGTGCTGTACTTCGCCGGGGCCGTCGTCGCCGTGGTGCGGGCGCGCTGGTACACGCACATCCCGTTCCCGCTGATGTACGCGGCGCCGGTGATCGGCGCCCTGGCCCTGGCCGCCTGAGGCGGGGCGCCCCGCCCTCCTCAGCCGAGCCGCTTGGTGAGCGTGAACTCCTTGACGCCCTCGGGGTAGTCGGGGATCACGCTCACCAGCTCGTATCCCTGGTTCCGGTAGAACCCAGGCGCCTGGAAGTCCCACGTCTCCACACGGGAGTTGACGCACCCCCGCTCCTCCCGGGCCACCCGCTCCGCCTCGGCGAGCAGGCGCGAGCCGAGCCCCGCCCCGCGGTGCAGGTCGTCGACCCAGAGATGATTCACGTGCAGCCAGCGGGCCCACGTGTGCGCCGCCAGGCCCGCCGCGAGGCCGCCCCGCCCGTCCAGCGCCCATACGGCAAGCGGGACTTCCTGGTCCTCGCGCGTCCCGCGCAGGGCTCTGAGCTCAGGTGACGCCGCCGTGTTCGTCTCGCTCAGCCGCGAGCGAAGCAGACCGAGCCGCTCCTTGTCGACTCCCGTCTCAATACGAAACATAAGGCTCACCATAAACGCGCTGGCCAACCAGTTCTGCAAATCACCTTCCGCTCCGGGCGTCCGGCCCTACTCTGAAGGGCAGTGCCGGTGGGGGCCGGCACTGATCAGGGGGCGAGACAGTCGGGTGCGGCGCCCGGCGTGGGGGTGGCGGTGACAGCGCGGCGGCGGCCGTGCGGCCGCGTCGGCCTCCGCTCCGTGCGCCGTGCCCGCACCAGGCGTTCTCCGATGATGGGGTATCCCCCGCTTCCGGCAGGGAGCGTGGGGAAGGGGGTTTCTGTGGTTCGCATTCGAGTCCTGGTCGTCGACGACCACCGCATCTTCGCCGAGTCACTGGCCGCCGCGCTGGCGGCCGAGCCGGACGTCGACGTGTCCGCGGCCGGCAGCGGCCCCGCCGCGCTGCGCTGCCTGGAGCGGGCGGTCACCGAAGGCCGCAGATACGACGTGCTGCTCGTCGACGCCGACCTCGGCAGCACGGCGAGCGCGCTGCAGGGCACCAGGCCCGCCGTGCCCGTGCAGGACGGCAACGCCGACGGGCTCGTCGACGGCATCTCACTGGTGGCGGGCGTCCGTTCGGGTCAGCCCGCCGTGCGCACCGTCGTGCTCGCCGAGAAGGACGACCCGCGCCGCGCGGCCCTCGCTCTGCAGGCGGGCGCGTCGGGCTGGGTCGCCAAGGACTGCTCGCTGTCCCGTCTCCTGACGGTGATACGCGGCGTGCTCCGGGACGAGACGCACCTGCCGCCCGCCCTGCTCACCGGCGTCCTGCGCGAGCTGACGGCGGCCCGCAAGCACCGCACCGAGTCCGAGCGGCTCGTGGAGTCGCTGACCCCGCGCGAGCGGGAGGTGCTGCGCTGCATGGTGGCGGGGCTCGGCCGCAAGGCGGTCGCCGAGCGGCTCTTCCTCTCCCCGCACACGGTGCGGACGCACATGCAGAACGTGCTGGGGAAGCTGGGCGTCCACTCCACCCTCGCCGCCGTGGCGCTCGCCCGGCGCGCGGGCGTCGGACCTGCCGACCTAGCCGGGGATGTTGTCGAACGGGGCGGTCAACTGGCGTAGCAGCGCGGCCAGTTCGGCGCGCTGGGCGCGGGAGAGCTCCACGAGGATCGCCCGCTCCTGTTCGAGCAGTCCGGCGAGGGCCTGGTCCGCGCGGTCCCGGCCCTCGGCGGTGAGGCGCACGAGGACGCCGCGCCGGTCGCTGGGGTCCGGCAGACGCTCGACGAGGCCCTTCTTCGCGAGGCGGTCGATGCGGTTCGTCATGGTGCCCGAGGTCACCAGGGTCTGGGTGAGCAGCTGCCCGGGGGAGAGCTGGTAGGGCGCGCCCGCGCGCCGCAGCGACGTCAGGACGTCGAATTCCCACGGCTCCAGGTTGTGCTCCGAGAAGGCGAGTCTGCGGGCGCGGTCCAGGTGCCGCGCGAGCCTGCTCACGCGGCTGAGCACCTCGAGTGGTTCCACGTCGAGGTCAGGGCGCTCCCGGCGCCACGCAGCGACCAGCCGATCGACCTCGTCCTCCATGACGATCAGTGTAGGGGGTCTGTCGACGTGAAGTCTCTTGACATCAAGATACCTGGGGTTCAGGCTGGCGCCAGCTGCCCGTAATCCGCCCGGTGATCGACGGTGGTCGACCCGGATCCGAACCGAGGAGGCCTGCCCCCATGCCTGCTGCCGCCGCCACCTGGGACCCCCACCAGTACCTGCGCCACGCCGACCACCGCTCCCGCCCCTTCGCCGACCTGCTCGCCCGCGTCCCCGAACTGCCCGCCTCCGGGCACCCGCCCCGCATCGCCGACCTCGGCTGCGGCCCCGGCAACGTCACCCGGCTCCTCACGGAGCGCTGGCCCACCGCGCACGTCACCGGCTTCGACAACTCCCCGGCGATGCTCGCGAGGGCTGCCGAACTGGCGGGCCCCACGGAGGGCGGCGGCCGCCTGGACTTCGCGCCGGCGGACGCCACGGCCTGGACCCCGCCCCCCGGCACATACGACCTCATCCTCTCCAACGCCACCCTGCAGTGGGTGCCGGGCCACACGGCCTCCTTCCCGGCATGGACCGGGGCGCTGACCCCCGGCGGCACGTTCGCCTTCCAGGTGCCGGGCAACTTCGACGCCCCGAGCCACGTCCTGATGCGCGACCTCGCCGCGTCCCCTCGCTGGCGCGACCGCCTCGGCGACGTCCTGCGCCACGCGGACGCGGTGCTCTCGCCGGGGGCGTACCTGGAACGGCTCGCGGATCTCGGCTGCGAGGTCGACGCGTGGGAGACGACGTACCAGCACCTCCTCGCGGGCGAGGACCCCGTCCTCGACTGGGTGAAGGGCACGGGCCTGCGCCCGGTCCTGACGGCCCTGTCGGACGACGCGTCGGCGACGCGGACGTTCCTGGACGAGTACGGCACCCTCCTCCGCGAGGCCTACCCGCCCACACCGCACGGCACGGTGTTCCCGTTCCGCAGGGTCTTCGCGGTGGCCCGCAGGACGGACGCGTAGTGCTCACGCCCCTCCGAGGGTGCGGTGGGGAACAGGCTGGAGTTTCTGGGGCGGGGGCGACACGGGTGACTCGGCGTGTGCTGGGCGGTGCGGGGTGCACGGGTGGGTGGTGGGAGGACCCGCCGCGGAGCGGCGGAGCGGGAGGCGTGGTGAGGCCTTGACGGACCGGCCGACCTCGTTCACCAGACGGTGCGGGGTGCACGGGTGGTTGGGTGGGAGAGGCCGCCGCGGAGCGGCGGGGCAGGGCGTGGTGTGGGGCCCCGGCCAGACGGGGGACCGGACCCCGGCAGGCAGGAGAGCGGCTGACCCCGCGGGTCAGTTCTTGCGGTGGCCTATCAGGCGGGGCTTGGGCTCCAGCCCGTCCAGGCCGTGCCAGGCCAGGTTGACCAGATGGGCGGCGACCTCCGCCTTCTTCGGCTTGCGCGCGTCCAGCCACCACTGCCCGGTCAGGGCGACCATGCCGACCAGCGCCTGGGCGTACAGCGGAGCCAGTTTCTGGTCGAAGCCGCGGCCCTTGAACTCCTGGCCGAGGATGTCCTCGACCTGCGTCGCGATGTCGGAGATGAGGGAGGCGAACGTGCCCGTCGACTGCGCCACGGGCGAGTCGCGGACCAGGATGCGGAAGCCGTCCGTGTACGTCTCGATGTAGTCGAGCAGGGCGAACGCGGCCTGTTCGAGGAGTTCCCGAGGGTGCCCCGCGGTGAGCGCGCTCGTCACCATGTCCAGGAGCTGCCGCATCTCGCGGTCCACCACGACCGCGTACAGCCCCTCCTTGCCGCCGAAGTGCTCGTACACGACCGGCTTGGAGACCCCCGCCTTCGCGGCGATCTCCTCCACGGACGTGCCCTCGAAGCCCTTGGCGGCGAACAGGGTGCGGCCGATGTCCAGCAGCTGTTCCCGCCGCTCGGCACCCGTCATACGGGTCCGGCGGGTACGCCGGGGCTGCTTCTCTTTGCCGGCAGGGATGGAATCGCTGGAGTCGGTCGCCACGTCGTCAATCATGCCGCGTCGGAGGCGGCAGCCCCGCGCCGGGAGTCGGCCGCGCCCTCCGGCTTGCGGCGCGAGTCGATGCGCGACTGCGACGGCCACCGCACGTCGTAGGCCCAGCCGAGCTGCTCGCACCAGCGGATGATCCGCGCCGACGAGTCGACCTGCCCGCGCATCACCCCGTGCCGCGCCGACGTCGGGTCGGCGTGGTGGAGGTTGTGCCAGGACTCGCCGCAGGACAGCACCGCGAGCCACCACACGTTGCCCGACCGGTCACGGGACTTGAAGGGGCGCTTGCCCACCGCGTGGCAGATCGAGTTGATGGACCACGTGACGTGGTGCAGCAGTGCGACGCGGACCAGAGAGCCCCAGAAGAACGCCGTGAACGCGCCCCACCACGACATCGTGACCAGGCCGCCGACCACCGGCGGGATGGCGAGGGAAACGATCGTCCAGAACAGGAACTGGCGCGAGATCAGGCGGATCGCCGGGTCCTTGATCAGGTCAGGCGCGTACTTCTCCTGCGATGTCTGCTCCTCGTCGAACATCCATCCGATGTGCGCCCACCACAGGCCCTTCATCAGAGCGGGAACCGTCTCGCCGAAGCGCCACGGGGAGTGCGGGTCGCCCTCCGCGTCCGAGAACTTGTGGTGCTTGCGGTGGTCGGCCACCCAGCGGACGAGGGGACCCTCGACCGCCATGGAGCCCGCGACGGCCAGCGCGATGCGCAGCGGTCGCTTCGCCTTGAAGGAGCCGTGCGTGAAGTAGCGGTGGAAGCCGATGGTGATGCCGTGGCACCCCAGGTAGTACATGAAGACGAGCAGACCGAGGTCCAGCCAGCTCACGCCCCAGCCCCAGGCCAGCGGCACCGCCGCGACCAGGGCGAGGAAGGGGACGGTGATGAACAGGAGCAGGGCGATCTGTTCGAGCGAGCGTTTCTGCTCGCCGCCCAGCGTCGCCGACGGCGGCGCGGTAGCGGTGGGGGTGGCAGTGGCGGTGGCGGAGCTCGCGTCCGCCCGTGGAGCGTCGTCGATCACATCGGCCTCGGAGTACGCATCGGAAGTTGTCGTCATGGGCACGTCCCCTGTGGGGTCGAGGGTTGGGGTGGGAGCGGTGCACGGGCACGGTTCCCGCAACGGCTGCGATACCGCGTTTCCTACGGTTCCGTAACCTACGGCGACGTAAGTATGGCAGTGCGGAGCCCCGCGGCAAGAGGCCGCGAGCTCTGTGCCCGATGTGACACCTATCCTTGGAGACGGTCGGACAGCGCGGTCCGCTCTGTATCTCCCCCGGTATCCCCATCGGGGACCCCTCCCAGTCTTGAAGCGCTTCAACACTGCAAGGAGCCGCACCTGTGAGCAGTGCCGACGACCAGGGCCAGCAGGCCACCAGCACCGCCAGCACCGAGCTGCGCGCCGACATCCGCCGCCTCGGCGACCTGCTCGGCGAGACCCTCGTACGCCAGGAGGGCCCCGAGCTCCTCGAACTGGTCGAAAAGGTCCGCCGCCTGACGCGCGAGGACGGCGAGGCCGCAGCCACCCTCCTCGGCGGTACGGAACTGGAGACCGCGGCCAAGCTGGTCCGCGCCTTCTCCACGTACTTCCACCTGGCGAACGTGACGGAGCAGGTCCACCGCGGGCGCGAGCTGCGCGCCAAGCGCGCCGCCGAGGGCGGGCTGCTCGCGCGCACCGCGGACCGGCTCAAGGACGCCGACCCCGAGCACCTGCGCCAGACGGTGCAGAACCTCAACGTGCGCCCCGTCTTCACCGCGCACCCCACCGAGGCGGCCCGCCGCTCCGTGCTCAACAAGCTCCGCCGCGTCGCCGAGCTCCTGGAGACGCCGGTCATCGAGTCCGACCGGCGCCGCCACGACATCCGCCTGGCCGAGAACATCGACCTGGTGTGGCAGACCGACGAGCTGCGCGTGGTGCGCCCCGAGCCCGCCGACGAGGCCCGCAACGCCATCTACTACCTCGACGAGCTGCACGCGGGCGCCGTCGGCGACGTCCTCGAGGACCTCACCGCGGAGCTGGAGCGCGTCGGCGTCGAGCTGCCCGAGGGCACCCGCCCCCTCAGCTTCGGCACCTGGATCGGCGGCGACCGCGACGGCAACCCGAACGTGACGCCCGCCGTCACCTGGGACGTCCTGATCCTCCAGCACGAGCACGGGATCAACGACGCGCTCGACATGATCGACGAGCTGCGCGGCTTCCTCTCCAACTCGATCCGCTACACGGGAGCGACCGAGGAGCTGAAGTCCTCCCTCCAGTGCGACCTGGAGCGGCTGCCCGAGATCAGCCCCCGCTACAAGCGCCTCAACTCCGAGGAGCCCTACCGCCTCAAGGCCACCTGCATCCGGCAGAAGCTGGAGAACACCAAGCAGCGCCTGGCCAAGGGCATCCCGCACGAGGACGGCCGCGACTACCTCGGCACCGCCGAGCTCCTGCACGACCTCACGCTCATCCAGACCTCGCTGCGCGAGCACAAGGGCGCCCTCTTCGCCGACGGCCGGATGAACCGCACCATCCGCACCCTCGCCGCGTTCGGCCTCCAGCTGGCCACGATGGACGTACGCGAGCACGCGGACGCCCACCACCACGCGCTCGGCCAGCTCTTCGACCGTCTCGGCGAGGAGTCCTGGCGGTACGCGGACATGCCGCGCGAGTACCGCCAGAAGCTGCTCGCCAAGGAGCTCAGGTCCCGGCGTCCGCTCGGCCCGTCCCCGGCACCGGTCGACGCCGCGGGCGAGAAGACCCTCGGCGTCTTCCTCACCGTCAAGAAGGCCCTCGAAGTCTTCGGTCCCGAGGTCATCGAGTCGTACATCATCTCAATGTGCCAGGGCGCGGACGACGTGTTCGCCGCGGCGGTCCTCGCGCGCGAGGCGGGCCTCATCGACCTGCACGCCGGCTGGGCGAAGATCGGCATCGTGCCGCTCCTGGAGACCACCGACGAGCTGCGCGCCGCCGACGTCATCCTCGACGAGATGCTCGCCGACCCGTCGTACCGCCGCCTGGTGGCCCTGCGCGGCGACGTCCAGGAGGTCATGCTCGGCTACTCGGACTCCTCCAAGTTCGGCGGCATCACCACGTCCCAGTGGGAGATCCACCGCGCCCAGCGCCGCCTGCGCGACGTCGCGCACCGCTACGGCGTGCGCCTGCGCCTCTTCCACGGCCGCGGCGGCACCGTCGGCCGCGGCGGCGGCCCCTCGCACGACGCGATCCTCGCGCAGCCGTGGGGCACGCTGGAGGGCGAGATCAAGGTGACCGAGCAGGGCGAGGTCATCTCCGACAAGTACCTGGTCCCCTCGCTGGCCCGCGAGAACCTCGAACTGACCGTCGCGGCCACGCTGCAGGCCTCCGCCCTGCACACCGCCCCGCGCCAGTCCGACGAGGCTCTCGCCCGCTGGGACGCCGCGATGGACGTCGTCTCGGACGCCGCGCACTCCGCGTACCGCAAGCTGGTCGAGGACCCGGACCTGCCGAACTACTTCCTCGCGTCGACCCCCGTCGACCAGCTCGCCGACCTGCACCTCGGCTCCCGGCCCTCGCGCCGCCCCGGCTCGGGCGTCTCGCTCGACGGCCTGCGTGCCATTCCGTGGGTCTTCGGCTGGACCCAGTCCCGGCAGATCGTCCCCGGCTGGTTCGGCGTGGGCTCGGGCCTCAAGGCGCTGCGCGAGGCGGGCCTGGACACGGTCCTGGACGAGATGCACGAGCACTGGCACTTCTTCCGCAACTTCGTCTCCAACGTGGAGATGACGCTCGCGAAGACGGACCTGCGCATCGCCAGGCACTACGTGGACACCCTCGTGCCCGACGAGCTCAAGCACGTCTTCGCCATGATCGAGGAAGAGCACGAACTGACCGTCCGCGAGGTCCTGCGCATCACGGGCGGGGACGAACTCCTCGACTCCCACCCGGCGCTCCAGCAGACCTTCGCGATCCGCGACGCCTACCTGGACCCGATCTCGTACCTCCAGGTCGCGCTCCTGAAGCGCCAGCGGGACGCGGCAGCCGCGGGCACCGACCCGGACCCGCTGCTCGGACGGGCCCTGCTGCTCACCGTCAACGGTGTCGCGGCGGGTCTGCGCAACACGGGCTGACCGACGGAAAGGGCCCCCGCACCGCTCAGGCGGTGCGGGGGCCCTTCTGTTTGCGGTCCGTTCAGGAGTTGTACGTGCTCTGCGCCCGCTCCAGGCCCTCGGTGATCAGCGCCTCCACCGAGTCCGCCGCGCGGTCCACGAAGTAGTCGAGTTCCTTGCGCTCCGTCGAGGAGAAGTCCTTGAGGACGAAGTCCGCCACCTGCATGCGGCCCGGGGGGCGGCCGATGCCGAAGCGGATGCGGTGGTAGTCGGGGCCCATCGCCTTGGTCATCGACTTGAGGCCGTTGTGGCCGTTGTCGCCGCCGCCCAGCTTCAGGCGCAGCGTGCCGTAGTCGATGTCCAGCTCGTCGTGGACCGCGACGATGTTCGCCGTGGGGACCTTGTAGAAGTCGCGGAGCGCGGTGACGGGGCCGCCCGAGACGTTCATGTACGACATGGGCTTGACCAGGATGACGCGGCGGTTGGCGGGGCCCGGCGCGCCGATCCGGCCCTCGACCACCTGTGCCTGCGCCTTGCCGGCCCGTTTGAACTTGCCGCCGATGCGCTGCGCGAGCAGGTCGGCCACCATGAAGCCCACGTTGTGCCGGTTCATGGCGTACTCAGGGCCCGGATTGCCGAGGCCCGCGATCAGCCAGGGGGCGCTGGCGTCGGTCGTCACGTGCATGTCTCCTTCATACGCGCATCACTGGCTCGAAGGCCCGTAGGCCTCACGCGCGGCAGCCGCCGCCCCCGTGGGGAGCGGCGGCTGCCGTGTGGACGTGTGTCGCCGAGGCTCAGGCCTCGTCGCCCTCGCCCTCGGCGTCCTCGGCCGGGGCCTCCTCGGCCTGCGCGGCCAGGACCTGCAGGACGACGGCGTCGTCCTCGACGGCCAGCGTGGTGCCGGAGGGCAGCGGGATGTCCTTGGCGAGGACCGACGCGCCGGCGTCCAGGCCCGCCACGGAGACGGTGACCGACTCCGGGATGTGGGTGGCCTCGGCCTCGACCGGGAGGGTGTTCAGGACGTGCTCGAGCAGGTTGTTGCCCGGCGCCAGGTCGCCCTCGGTGTGGACGGGGACCTCGACGGTGACCTTCTCGCCGCGCTTCACGATGAGCAGGTCGACGTGCTCGAGGATGCCGATGCGGAGGGCGTCGCGCTGGACGGCCTTCGGGATGACGAGCTCGCTCTTGCCCTCGATGTCCAGGTTGATCAGGACGTTCGGGGTCTTCAGCGCCATGAGGGTGTCGTGGTGCGGAAGGGCGATGTGGACCGGCTCCGAGCCGTGGCCGTAGACGACGGCGGGCAGCTTGTCGGCGCGACGCAGACGGCGGGCGGCACCCTTGCCGAACTCGGAACGGGTCTCGGCGGTGATCTTCACCTCGGACATGTGCACTCCTCGTATATGCAGTGACGGAAAAGAATCGGTCACCCGGCCACGAACGGCCTGCTACGAAGAGCGCGTCGATAACGGACAGCCACACAGAAAGTGCGGCCTCCCTCGCCGAGCAACTTCAGCAGTCTACTCGGCGACGGAGGCCGCACCAAAAGGATCTTCTACCGGTCGTTCTACTGCTCGTCGAAGAGGCTCGTCACCGAACCGTCCTCGAAGACCTCGCGCACCGCGTTCGCGATCGTCGGCGCGATGGAGAGCACCGTGATCTTGTCGAGCTCCAGCTCGCTCGGCGTGGGCAGCGTGTCCGTGAAGACGAACTCGCTGACCTTCGAGTTCTTCAGGCGGTCCGCGGCGGGGCCCGACAGGACACCGTGCGTGGCCGTCACGATGACGTCCTCCGCGCCGTGCGCGAACAGGGCGTCGGCGGCGGCGCAGATCGTGCCGCCCGTGTCGATCATGTCGTCGACCAGGACGCAGACGCGGCCCTTCACCTCACCGACGACCTCGTGCACGGTGACCTGGTTCGCGACGTCCTTGTCGCGGCGCTTGTGCACGATCGCGAGCGGCGCGCCGAGACGGTCGCACCAGCGGTCGGCGACGCGCACGCGGCCGGCGTCGGGGGAGACCACGGTCAGCTTCGAGCGGTCGACCTTCGCGCCCACGTAGTCCGCGAGGATCGGCAGCGCGAAGAGGTGGTCGACCGGGCCGTCGAAGAAGCCCTGGATCTGGTCGGTGTGCAGGTCGACCGTGAGGATGCGGTCGGCACCCGCGGTCTTCATGAGGTCCGCGATCAGACGCGCCGAGATCGGTTCACGCCCGCGGTGCTTCTTGTCCTGGCGCGCGTAACCGTAGAACGGCACGATGACGGTGATGGAGCGGGCCGACGCGCGCTTCAGCGCGTCGATCATGATCAGCTGCTCCATGATCCACTTGTTGATCGGAGCGGTGTGGCTCTGGATCAGGAAGCAGTCGGCGCCGCGCGCCGACTCCTGGTAGCGGACGTAGATCTCGCCGTTGGCGAAATCGAAGGCCTTCGTCGGCACGATGCCGACACCCAGCTTGTGTGCGACCTCCTCGGCCAACTCGGGGTGGGCGCGGCCGGAGAAGAGCATCAGCTTCTTCTCGCCGGTCGTCTTGATCCCGGTCACAGCACTGTCTCCTCAGAGAGTTCTTCCCGCTGCCGTACTCACGCGTCCCGGTGCGTCGAGTCGGCCGAATGTGCACTATCACGGTACGCCGTGTCCGGCGCACCTGTTTCCGGTCAGCTTTCGCCGGCCGGCTCCCGGGACGCCGCCTCGGCCGCCTTCGCGGCCGCGCTCCCCGGACGCTTTCGGGCCACCCAGCCCTCGATATTCCGCTGCTGGCCCCGCGCGACGGCCAGCGAACCCGCCGGCACGTCCTTCGTGATCACGGACCCGGCGGCGGTGTAGGCACCGTCCCCGACCGTGACAGGAGCCACAAACATGTTGTCCGAACCGGTCCGGCAGTGGGACCCGACCGTGGTGTGGTGCTTGGCCTGGCCGTCGTAGTTCACGAAGACGCTCGCGGCACCGATGTTGGAGTGCTCGCCGATCGTCGCGTCGCCCACGTACGACAGGTGCGGCACCTTCGAGCCGTCGCCGATCGTCGCGTTCTTCATCTCCACATACGTACCCGCCTTTGACTTGACTCCAAGCCGGGTACCGGGGCGCAGATACGCGAACGGGCCGACGAGCGCCTGCTCCCCGATCTCCGCGGTGTCCGCGACGCTGTTGTCCACCCGCGCCCCCGCACCCACCGAGGTGTCCTTCAGGCGGGTGTTCGGGCCGACCTCGCAGCCCTTGCCGAGGTGCGTGGCGCCGTGCAGCTGCGTGCCCGGCTGGATGACCGCGTCGCGCTCGAACGTCACCGTCGCGTCCACCCACGTCGACGCCGGGTCCACGACCGTCACGCCGGCCAGCATCGCGCCGGTGAGCAGCCGGTCGTTCAACGTGCGCCGGGCCTGTGCCAGTTGGACGCGGTTGTTGATGCCCGCGATCTCCTCGTGGTCGTCCGCCACGGCGGCGCCGACGCGGTGCCCGGCCTCGCGCAGGATGCCGAGTACGTCGGTCAGGTACTCCTCGCCCTGGCTGTTGTCCGTGCGGACCTTGCCGAGCGCCTCGGTGAGGAGCCGGCCGTCGAAGGCGAAGACCCCGGAGTTGATCTCGCGGATCGCGTGCTGCGCCTCGGTCGCGTCCTTGTGCTCGACGATCGCGGTGACGGAGCCGTCGGCGCCGTCGCGCACGATGCGGCCGTAGCCGGTCGCGTCCGGCACCTCGGCGGTCAGCACGGTCACGGCGTTGCCGTCGTCGTCGTGCACGGCGGCGAGCTTCTGGAGCGTCGCGCCCGTGAGGAGGGGGGTGTCGCCGCAGACCACCACGACGGTGCCGTCGACCGTGCCGCCGAGCTCCTCCAGGCCGATGCGGACCGCGTGCCCGGTGCCGTTCTGCTCGGCCTGGTAGGCGGTGCGGACCTGCGGGGCGATGGCCCCCAGGTGCTCGCGGACCTGGTCGCTCTGGAAACCGACGACGGTGACGAGCTGCTCGGGCGAGAGCGCGGAGGCGGCGTGGAGCACGTGTCCGATGAGGGAACGTCCACAGATGTCGTGCAGGACCTTCGGCCGGTCCGACTTCATACGGGTGCCCTCACCCGCTGCGAGGACGACGACGGCTGCCGGGCAGGTTGCGCTCACGGGGGATGCCCTTCGGCTTCGGATGGGTTGGGGTTCCTCTGTGGGAGGACATCCGCAGGATACCGGGGCGTTGTGCGGTGGAAATGAGGGCGGGTCCCGACCTCGGCGGTCAGGACCCGGATAAAGCGTGCAGCTCCCCCATCAGGATTCGAACCTGAACAGACGGTACCAAAAACCGCAGTGCTGCCTGATTACACCATGGGGGATCAAACTCGACCGAACCGGACATTCCGTCAGGTCGCCGAATCAGCACGCAACACTATGCCGTACCGACCCCCTTCGACGCGACGGTGGAGATCCCCATCCGGCCGTCAGCGGGTCGCGGCCGGGTTGCGGAATGTGGACGTCCGGTCGTAAATCATGAGGGGTTCAGCAGTTCGAGGGATATCGGAAGGTTTCGCTTCCGCTCGAACAGGGCGTGTGCTGGATCACCGAGCCGGAAATGCACCGGAAAACCGGGGCGGGACGCCCGTACGCTGGAAGACATGACCACGACGGGGGACGACCGCACCACGGCCATGACCGGGCCGTGGTGGTGGGAGCGGTGGCGCGGTGCCGCGCTGGATGCGGGGCTTGCCGTGCTGTCCGCGGCGGAGTGCGGGGCGGAGGGAGTGGCCTTCGCGCGCGACGCGGGACTGCCCGTCCCGGTGGGGGTCGGCTTCGGCGTGCTCGCGGGAGCCGCGCTGCTGATCCGGCGGCGCTGGCCGATCGCCGTCGTCCTGATATCGATCGCCATCACGCCCGCCCAGATGGGCGTCCTGCTGACCGTCGTCGGCCTGTACACGCTGGCCGCCTCCGAGCTGCCGCGCCGCATCATCGGCGCGCTGGCCGGCATGTCGATGGCGGGCACCCTCGTCGTCGCGCTGGTGCGGGCCAACCAGGACATGGCCGAAGGCAGCCCCTCGATCGGCAGCGAGTTCATCCCCTTCTTCGCGGTGACCGCCGCGATCGGCGTGACCGCGCCCCCCGTCCTCCTCGGGCTGTACGTGGGAGCGCGCCGCCGCCTCGTCGAGGGCATGCGGGAGCGCGCCGACAGCCTGGAGCGGGAGCTCCAGCTCCTCGCGGAGCGCGCCGAGGAACGCGCGGAGTGGGCGCGCAACGAGGAGCGGACGCGGATCGCCCGCGAGATGCACGACGTGGTCGCCCACCGCGTGAGCCTGATGGTCGTGCACGCCGCGGCCCTGCAGGCGGTGGCGCGCAAGGACCCCGAGAAGGCGGTCAGGAACGCCGCGCTCGTCGGCGACATGGGACGTCAGGCGCTGACCGAGCTCCGCGAGATGCTCGGGGTGCTGCGCACGGGCGACGGCACGAAGGCGAAGGCGGAGAAGCCCGCCGAGCCGCCGCTGGCCGCCGTGGCCTTCGCGGCCGCCGCGGCGGCGTCCCGCGCGGTCGACGAGGACGGCCCGTGCCTCGCGGAGCTGGAGGAACTGGTGGGCCAGTCGCGGACCGCGGGCATGGCGGTGGACCTGTCGGTGGAGGGCGAGGCGCGTGACTGCTCCGCGGAGGTGGAGCAGACGGCGTACCGGGTGGTGCAGGAGGCGCTGACCAACGTCCACAAGCACGCGGCGGGCGCGAAGACGCACGTACGGCTCGCGTACCGCAGCGCGGAGATCGCGATGCAGGTGGAGAACGAGCCCCCGCCCGAGGCCGACGCCTCGTCCGACGCCCGGCTGCCGAGCGGCGGCAACGGCCTCGTCGGCATGCGGGAGCGCGTGATGGCCCTGGGTGGGGTGTTCGTCTCGGGGCCGACGGACGGGGGCGGCTTCCGGGTGTCGGCGGTGCTTCCGGCGGCCGCGTAGAGGGTTGGCGGGTTGTCCTATATCCCCGAGCTCGCCGACAGGCGGGTGGGCTGGGCGCCGGTGATGAGCGTGGCCAGGGCCTGGTCGATGTGGGCGCCGAGGAACCAGTCGCCGCTGTGGTCGAGGCTGTAGACGCGGCCCTCGGTGTCGATGGCGAGCAGCGCCTGGTTGTCCGGTTCCTCGCCGATCGGGCAGAGCTCGGTGCCCAGCGCGCGGCCCAGGTCGCCGAGGGTACGGGCGAGGTGGAGGCCGTACATCGGGTCGAGGTGCACTGTGGCGGGCGCTATCTGGCGGCCGGGGCCCTGCGGGGTGATGTGCAGGCCGCCGAACTCCGCCCACGCCTCGACGGCCGCGGGGAAGACGGTGTGCCGGTGTCCGGCCGGCGAGGTGTGGCGGCGCAGGGCGTCCGCCCAGATCTCGGCCTGCTTTATGTCCCAGTGGCCCGGGCGCCAGCCGGCGGCGCGCAGGGCGGCGTCGACGGGGACGGGGAAGCGGGTGCTGCCGCCGGTGCCGGGTGCGGCGGCGGTGGCGGGGTGGTCGGGGTGCATGGGGTGGTAACCCTCGTTCGGGTGGTGGGGCCGGTCGGCCGGGCGGCGGATCAGGCTTCGGTGGCCGTGGGGTCGACGACGCGGACACCGAAGTGGGCGGTGAGCGCGGTGCAGGAACGGCAGGGCTGGGCGAAGTGCCCGTGCAGGGGGTCGCCGTCCTCACGGATGCGGCGGGTGGTGAGCTTCCCGTGCTTGAGCGCCTTGCGGGCCTCGCCGTTGGTCATCGGCTTGCGCGAGGCGCGCTTGGATCGGCTCGCGTCGGCCGCCGTGAGGTGGCGGGAGATGAGGATGGCCTCGGCACAGCGGCCCGTGAAGCGCTCACGCTGCCCGCTGGTGAGGGCGTCGAGGAAGTCCTGGACGAGCGGATGGAGCGCCGGGGGCTCCTCGCCGCGGCCCGCGGTGCACGTGAGGGTGGTCTGGCCGCGCACGGAGAGGGCGGCGGCGACGGTGGGCAGGATGCCGTCGCGGCGCTGACGCAGGATGGGCGCGTGGGCGGCGGTCGCGCTCCAGCCGACGCGTGGGTCTCCGGCCGTGTGTGCGGCCTGCGCGGCCTGCGCCGCCTGCGTGGCCGTCGGGACGGTGGCCGGGGCCGTGCCGTCGCCGGTCGTGGCGCCCGCCGTCGTGGCCAGTGTCTGGCCGGACATGCTGCTCTGTGCCGTCTGCATCGTGCTCTTCCCTCCCCCTGCTCGCGGCCGTCACCGCGTGTACAACGCCCCCGCGTCGCGGGGACAGCCTGCCAAATGGGGCGGGTGGTGCGGAAGCTGGGGCACTGCGACACGCCTGGCTTTCCGCCGGGATTCGTCACACGGTGACGGTCCGGTGGCTGGTGGTCATGGAACCGGAGGCCCGGTGACCGGTGCCGCCCTTGCGCATAGGCTGTGTCGACATCGCGGGACCGGAAACCGCGGAAGCGGGACCGGAAACCGCAGAAAAAGAACCAGAACCTTCCACAGTGCCGCAGGGGGCAACCGCCATGACGACAGGTCGGCTGGGGCAGCAGTCAGCGCCGCCGAACGCGGCCTACGCCGGGCAGGTCGTGCACTTCCCGGACCCGGTCCGTGCCGCCCGCCATCCCAGAGGCGTGCGGGTGGACGAGCGCGGTTACCCGGACTTCTCGGCGTACGCCCGCGCGGCCGCCGAGATCGCCGAGCCCCCCGAGGGCTTCGGAGTCGACGAACTGCGCCTGACGGACTACGTGTCGGCGAACGCGGCGATGGCGGCGGCGGACCACGACCTGTGGGACACGATCCCCGCGGTGGCGACCCCGCACGGCTGGACCTGGCACCACGTGCCGAACAGCCGCCGCCTCGAACTCGTCCCCGTCGAGGTGAAGGCGCTGCTGCGGCACCACGGCGGCATCGCGACGACGGCCGTGGACCAGAACAAGAGGGGCACGCGTCCGCTGCAGGAGACGCGCCCCGCCCACTTCGGCCTGCCGAAGGCCGCGGTCGCGGTGACGGAAGGGCAGGTGCAGAGCGTCGAGGAGGACCTCGGCTACCGGCTGCCCGGCGCCTACCGCTCGTTCCTGAAGGCCGCGGGCGGCTGCGCGCCGGTCGGCGCCGCGCTCGACGCGGAGCTCGGACTCCTCGTGGACCAGCCGTTCTTCACGGTGCGGGACGAGGCCGCGGTCAACGACCTGGTGTACGTGAACAAGTGCCTGCGCGACCACCTCACCAAGGACTACCTGGGTGTCGCTTTCGTGCAGGGCGGCCTGCTCGCCGTGAAGGTGAAGGGCGACCGGATCGGCTCGGTGTGGTTCTGCGCGTACGACGACGCGCGTGACGTCTCGGAGGCGGCCGGGTGGCCCCCTGCCGAGCGGGTGCGGCAGCTGCTGCTGCCGTGCGGCGACGACTTCGACGCGTTCCTGTCCCGGCTCGCGGGCAATCCGCCGGAGCTGGAGACCGTGGCGAACCTGATGGTGGACGGCGGCTTCGCGCACGCCGTCTCCGTGTCCTCGGGTGGGGAGTGACGTAACGATGGTGACCTTCGCACAGGCGCAGGAGCGCGCCGAGGAATGGATCAACGGCGACGTGCCGGGCTACCAGCACCGTGAGGTGCGGGTGCGGGAGTTCGACCTCGGGTTCGTGGTGTGGGCCGAGGACCGGGAGAACGGTCCGGTGTCCGACGGTGGCGGGCAGCGGCTCGTCATCGCGCGGGACAGCGGCGAGGCGACGCTCTGGCCGAGCCTCGCGGTCGGTGAGGTGATCCGCCGGTACGAGGAGGAGTACGGCCTGCCGGACACGGCGCCGCAGGACGCGGTGCCTGCCCCGCCCGAGCGGGTCGACCTCAACCAGACGTCGTTCCTGCTGACTCCTCCGGAGTGGCTCCAGGAGGCGGCGGACAAGCTGGGCATCCCGGACCGGCGCGCGGAGGCGCGGGGTTCGGGGGGCGAGGAGTCGGCGGGGTCCTCGGGCTCTGCGGGGTCCTCGGGGGCCGCGGGCTCCGCAGCTCCCGAGCCGCCTGCTTCCTCGGGCCCGCCTGCCGCGCCTGAGGCTCCGGCCGCGCCTGCTGAGCCTTTCGCGCCCGCCGGACCCGCGGCTCCGGACCCTCTCGCCGCGCCTGCGGCGCCCGAGGCTCCGGCGGCGCCGTTCGCGCCGGCCGCGGCCGAGGCCGCGTCCGCCGCTCCCGGTGGCGGTACGCCGTGGCCCGCGGCCGGGGGTTCGGCCGAGGACTCCGTGCCGGAGCGGATGCCGGAGCCCGTCGCCGGGTCCGACGACAGCCTGCCCGCGACGTCGGCGGGCGTGCCGGCCGACGCGACCCCGTGGGCCGGCACCGACACCAACGCCGATGCGGGCGAGGACCATTCGGTGCCGCTGCCCGCCACGGTGTTCGCGCCGCCGCTCACCGGCCTCGACGACGACGAGACGCCGCCGCCGGCCACCACGCCAGAGGCCAAGACGGCGCTGATGCACGGGGGCAGCGGGCTGCCGGCGACGGCGATCGCGCCCGCGCTGGACGACCCGGCACCGGGCGGCCCCGCCTCTCCGGCCGCCCCCGCGGGGCCGCCGCCGAACGCGCCGCAGCCTCCGGCCGGTGCACCGGCGCCTCTCCCGCCGCCGCCCGGCGCTCAGGGCACCTCCGCCCCGCAGCCGCCGCCGGCCGGTCCGTCGACGCCTCTTCCCCCGCCGTCCGGCGCTCCGAGTGCCTCGGCCCCGCAGCCGCCGAACTCGCCGCAGCCCCCCGCCGGTTCGCCGACGCCTCCGCCGTCCGGCGCTCCGAGCGCTGCGGACGCCTCCGCGTACGGATATCCGCAGCCGCCCGCCGCACCGGCGGCCGGGGACATCGCGGACGCCGCCACGCACAAGGCGGGCCCGAGCACGCCGCCGCCCTCCGGGCCCGGCGCCCCCGGCACGCCCGCCGGTGGCTACGTACCGACGCAGCTCGTCTCCTCACTGGGCCCGGACGGACCGAAGCCGCCCGCGGCCCCCGGCGCCCCGACGCCGCCCGGTCCGCCCGGTGCTCCGGGTACGCCTCCGGGTGGTGTGCATCACGCGGCGACGATGCTGGCCGACCCGAGCATGGGTGGCGGCTTGAAGCCGCCGGGTGCACCCGGCGCGCCAGGGGCTCCCGGCGCTCCGGGCACGCCCCCCGGCGCGCCCCAGCCGCCCGGCCCGCCCGGCGCACCCCAGCCGCCCGGCCCGCCCGGCGCACCCCAGCCGCCCGGTCCGCCCGGTGCTCCGGGTACGCCTCCCGGTGGTGTGCATCACGCGGCGACGATGCTGGCCGACCCGAGCATGGGCGGCGGCCTGAAGCCGCCCGGCGCCCAGGGCGCACCCCAGCCCCCCGGTCCGCCCGGCGCTCCCGGCGCCCCCCAGCCTCCGGGCCCGCCCGGTGCCCCCGGCGCCCCCGGCACGCCCCCGCCCCCCGGCGGTGGCGGTGTCCACCACGCCGCGACCATGCTGGCCGGACCCGCGGTCGGCGGACCCGGCGCGCCCGGGATGCCGCCGCCGCCCGCACCGGGCCAGCACGCACCCGGACCCGGCGTACCTCCCGGCATGCCCGGTGCCCCCGGCGGTCAGCCGTACGGCTATCCGCAGCCGCCCACCGGTCAGCCCACCGTCGGCCCCGGCTACCAGGCCGTGCTGCGCTACCGCGCCGCCGACGGGTCCGAGCAGCAGCTCATCCGGCGCTCGGCGCCCGGTACGCCGCACCCGGAGTGGCAGATCCTGCACGAGCTGCGCGGCATGAACGTGCCGCCGCAGCAGGTGCTTGAGCTCCACACCGAGCTGGAGTCCTGCGAGCTGCCCGGCGCGTACTGCGCGCGGATGATCAGGGAGACCTGGCCGCAGGCGCGGATCACGTCGATCGCCCCGTACGGCAGGGACCACGCGTCCCGTCAGCAGGGCATGCAGCAGCTCCTCGCCCACCAGGGGGAGCTGCACCAGGTCGCGGACGGTCCCGCGAGGCCCGCGCCGGTGCGTGCCCCGTTGCAGCAGATGCCGCCCGCGCCGCCGATCCCGCCGGAGGGCGTCGCACAGGAGCTGGCCGCGGCCTTCGGACCCGGCATCTTCCGGTTCGACCAGCGGGCCGTCTCGCGGCAGGGCGTGCCGGACATCGTGGCGCACACCCTCGTCGTGGCGGGCCTGCCCGTCGACTTCGGGCCGTTCTTCTGGGCGCAGGCCCAGCCGGGCCGCCCCGTGCCGACGCTGGCCGAGCTGGCGCAGGAGCGGGGGGTGCAGCCCGCGTCGGACGCCGGGTCGTACCTGGTGATGGGCAGCGACTTCGGGCGTGCGCTGTGCGTGCAGTACGGCACGGCGAACATCGTGGCGGTGCCGGTGGAGGCCGGTCCCGGCGGCGCCCCCGTGCCGCCGCAGTTCGTGAACACGGGGCTGCCCGAGTTCGCGCGCTGCATGGCGCTGCTGGGCCGGATGTGGCGGCTGCGGTTCGGGCTCAACCAGGAGCAGGCCGGCCGCTGGACCGTCGACTTCCAGAACCAGCTGGCCGCGCTCGACCCGGCGGCGCTCGCGTCGCCGGAGAGCTGGTGGTCCGTGCTTCTCGAGCAGATGTGGGACGGGCTGCTGTAGCGCGCGGCGCGCACGTGACGACGAGGCGCCCGCCCCACCCCGTGCCCGGGGGTCGGGGCGGGCGCCTCGCCCATTCGGGGCGCGAGCGGCGGGAATGTCGCCCCGATTCCGACTTCCGGCGCCAATTGACGCATCCTTGACCGGGTGGAGTGGGCGGAGTGTCGCGTTATGAGCGCTTCCGCTTGATCCATCAAGATGTGCGCCAATCGCGCTGTACGCGTGCGGTACGTCGGAGAGGGGATCCAAGGATGAGCAGCAGCGGTGCATCGTCGTCGCCCTACGGCTTCGTCACCGTGCGGGGGCGCGGCTACCGTCCCGAGCAGGTCGAGGCGTACGCCGCCGGCCTCTCCCAGGACCGGGACGGGGCGTGGGAGCGCGCGGCCCGGCTCACCGTCCTCGCCAAGGACATGGAGGTGGAGGCGGAGCACCTGCGGGACGTGGTGTCGCGGCTCGCGCCCCAGACGTACGAGACGCTCGGCGAGCGGGCCCGCCAGATCCTGGCCCTCGCCGAGGCGGAGGCCGCCGCGGTACGGGAGAGCGCGGCGGCCGAGGCGCAGGCGGTGACGGAGGACGCGGAGGCGGGGGCGCGGGAGCTGCGGGAGTCCGCGCGCGCCCACGCCGAGCGGGTCGGCGCCGACGCGGAGGACCGGGCCGGGCGCCGGCTCCAGGCGGACCGGGCCACGGCCGACGAGATCAGGATCTCCGCCCGGCAGGACGTGAAGGCGTGGCGGGGCGAGGCGCTCGCGGCGCTGCGCGAGATGCGGCAGCGGTGCGAGGGGCTGCTCGCCGAGCAGGAGAAGGAGCAGGGCGAGCGGTGGGAGGCGGCCGAGCGCGAGGCCGCGGAGCGCGAGGCGGCGTCGGACGCGCACTACGCGGAGCGGGTGGCAGCGGCGGAGACGCGGCTCTCCGAGGCCGAGCGGGCCTTCGCGGAGGCGGAGGAGTCGGCGCGGCACGGACAGGAGGACGCGGAGGCGCGGGGCGCGGAGATCGTCGCGGAGGCGGTCCTCTGCGAGGAGCGGGTGACCCGCGAGACGGAACGGATCCTGCGCGAACACGGTGAGCGCTGGGACGAGGTACGGGCCCACATGGATCACGTACGCAGCAGCCTGGCGACGTTGACGGGCCGGGCGCCGGCGGAGGAGACGCCGTAAGTCTCCTCCGCGGCTGCGCTTCGTCTGCGGGCCCGCTGTGGCTGGTCGCGCAGTTCCCCGCGCCCCTTGGCGGTCCACCTCGCCGCACGACGGAAGGTGCCGCCCAGGGGCGCGGGGTCCTCTAGTCCTCCAGTCGGGGCAGGACCCCCTCGGGCCCGCCCTCGTCCACGATCGCGCGGAACGCCGTCGTCATCGCGGCGACCCCGCCCGTCGGGACCACGACCAGGTCCGGGCACTGGAAGAACGCGCCGCCCGCGGCCTCGCCCGTCCGCTTCCAGCGGTCCATGACGGCGGCGATCTCGCGGAGCGTCATGAAGGTGGCGCTCCACCGCGTGCCGTCGGGCAGCCGGAGTTCGGCGTCGGCGTTCTCGACGTCCTCGGCGCGGTCGTCCGCCCCCAGCAGGAACAGGGCGGTGAACCGGTCGTCCTCGACCAGCAGGTGCGGGTCACTTTCCATAGAGCTGCTTCAGCCTCGCAATCACCTTGGACTCGTTGCCCTTGTCGGACTTGCCGACGATCTCGATGCCGCCCTCCACGTTCCGGAAGAACAGGCGTCCGCCGTTCCGGCCGCGGGCGTACGTGACGTCGGTGCCCGCCAGCGCCTTGCTGCCGAGCCCGGGGTTCATGTTTCCACGGGAGAGCTGCTCGAAGAGGCCGTCGAGGTCGCGCTGCACGGCCTGGTTCTTGCCCGCCTGCTGCGCGGCCTTCGACAGCTGGGCGTCCTTGCCGACGGCCGACGTGATGATCTTGCACGGGGCGGCGTTGTGCACGAGGACCGGGGTGTCGCCCACGAGCACGTAGTACGTGTGCGCGCCGGCCACGGTGAGGTTGCGGACCTCCTGGTCCGGTGCGGTCCAGGAGGTGACCGCGGCGATCCTGGCGGGTGCGCCCGCGTCGGTCCGCAGCGTCGTCCCGGCCGCGAGGTCGGCCGCGTTGGTCCACTGGTCGTCGCCGGTCCAGAACGGGTGCAGGTCGGTCGCGGTGACCGAGGCCGTGCGGTCCCCGTGGTCGCCGTCGACGTCCACGTCGACCTTGACGAGGTTCTTCTCGCCGTCGCCGACGATGAGGTCCGTGACGGGCCGACCCTGGGTCGTGCCGGTGCCCGGCTCGGTGGCCAGGACCTGGTCGCCCTCGCGCACCTGCTCGATGGGGACGGCGGACCCGTCGGCCATGAGCACGCGGGTGCCGGGCAGGAAGCTGTTGCTCGCGCACGTGGCGGCGGCCGTCCCGCCCTTGCGGGCCTTGCGGACGTCGTCGGCGGTCAGGGCCTTGGCGCCCACCTTGGCGCCGACCTTGAGCCAGCGCAGGACGGCGAGGGAGCCTGCCGCCCGCTCCGCCCCGCTGAGCTCCTTGCCGGTGGCCAGGTCCTTGCCGGTGAGCGCCTCGACGATGCCCTTGCCGTCGCCGATGCCCGGCACCAGGTCGAGGAAGAGGGACATGCGGCGCTGCTGCGTGGCCTCGTCGAGGCCGGAGGAGCCCGATCCCCAGGAGTCTCCGACGTGGGAGAAGTCGAAGTCGATGTCGGGGAGTTCGCTGAGCCGCTCGGCGCCCTTCTTGATGCCGGGGACGTTCTTGTTCGCGGTCTTCATGCCGCGGTTGGCCTGGGCGATGCCGTCGTTCATCTCCTTCATGCCCTTGTTGGCCTTGGAGATCCCCTTGTTGGCCTTGGCGAGGCCCTTGTTGACCTCGTCCACGCCCTCGTTCATCGTCTTGAGGCCGCGGTTCATCTGGGCGAAGCCCTTGTTCATCTGGTCGAACGCCGCGTTGAGCTCCCTGAGCTCCTTGCCCCAGTCGGGCAGGTCCTTGTCCTTGATGGGCTCGACCTTGCGCGACGGCGGGTAGCCGTAGTCGCCGACGACGACGGTGAGGATGCTGAGGGCGTAGAGCGAGTCGCTCGCCGTGCCCATCATCTCGTCGGCCTTGGCGACGTTCTTCGCGAGGTTCGCCAGGTGGGGCCCCGCGGCCTTGGCGGTCTTGACCGCCTGGGTCAGGATCTTCTCCTGTTCCTTCGGGTCGGACGTCGAGGAGGGGTCCTTGAGCTCGGCGAGCTTCAGCTTGCCCAGCGCCTCCAGCTCCGTGTCGAGCGTCTTGAAGCGGGCCCCGTGGTCCTTCATGATCGACTGCGTTCCGTAGAGGAACAGAGCCGTGCCGGCGCCCGCGATCAGCGCCTTGCGGCCGAACTCTTTCAGGCAGCCCGCCTTCTCGACGAGTCCGAGGTCGTCGCAGTGCGCGTAGTGGGAGACGCGTTCGGCGATCTCCAGGAGGCTCGCGGGCTTCTTCTCGGCGGCGGCCGCCGGGCTGCCCGCCGCGACGGCCGACGTGAAGGAGAGGGAGAGGGCTGCCACCGTCGTGACGAGCCTGGTGGTGGTTCTGTGGTGCATGCGTTCCTAGGTCATGGGGGCACTACGCCCATGACGATGTGACCCCCCGTAGCTGCATTTCTGACGGGTACCCGCCAGAAATAGTTACCAGCGAGTACGGTAACACCGCGATATCCCGGAATGTCTGACTTTCAATCATCAAATGCCTACTTCCCCCGCCCCGACGCCCCCGCCAGGATCCAGCCCTCCACCGCCTCGTAGCGCCTGCGGTGTTCCTCCGCCTCCGCGCGGGGGGAGAAGCGGGTGCCGAGCCAGCCGAGGAGGAAGCCCAGGGGGATCGAGGCGATGCCTGTCGTCGTGAACGGGAACCACGTGAAGTCGTGGTGCGGGAACAGGGCGCCGGGGCTCCCGGAGACCAGGTTCGTGCCGGTCATCAGGATCAGTGAGCCGAGCGTGCCGCCCAGGAGGGTCCAGAGCAGGCCCGTCCGTGTGTAGCGGCGCCAGAAGAGGCTGTAGACCAGGGCGGGCGCCAGGGCGGACGCGCCCAGGCAGAAGGAGAGGGTGGCCAGGGGTTGCAGATTGTGGTCCTTGACCAGGATCGCCAGGGCGATCGCGGGGACACCTATGGCCAGTGCGGAGGCGCGGGCCAGCGTCATCTCGCGGCGGGGTGAGGGGGTGCGGCGGCCCTGCGCGAAGACGTCGTGGGCCAGGGAGTTGGCGCAGGCGAGGATCATGCCGGCGACCGAGGCGAGCAGCGTCAGGAACAGTGCGGTGGTGACCGTCGTGAAGATCAGGGTCTCGGCGGCCGAGGTGTGGGCGCCGAACGCAGCGCGGGAGCCGAGGAGGTAGGCGGTGTTGCCCTGCGGGTCGTCCTCCGCGATCGTCGCGCGGCCGAGCAGCGCCGTCGCGCCGAACCCGACGACGGTGATGACGAGGACGAAGAGGGCGACCGACGAGACCGCCCAGGACATGGAGCGCCGTATCTCACGGGCGTCGCGGGCCGTGTACATCCGCATCGTGACGTGCGGGAGCGCCGCGCCGCCGAGGACCACGGTCAGCTCCGAACTGATCATGTCCAGGCGCGGGCTCGGGCTGTCCGCGAACTGGAGCCCGGAGCGGAGGTACGCCGGTCCCGCCCCGCTGCCGTCCTGTGCGGCGGCGAGCAGGGCGCCCGGGCTCCAGTCGAAGCGGTGCAGTATCAGGGCGGCGACCACCGCGCCCGAGCCGAGCAGCATCACGATCTTCAGGATCTGGATGAGGGCGGTGCCCTTCATCCCGCCGATGGCCGCGTAGCTGATCATCAGGGCGCCGAGCGCGACGACGCAGCCGGTCTTCAGGCCGTCGCTGGAGAAGCCGAGGATGAAGGCGAGCAGGTCGCCCGCGCCCGCGAGCTGGACCACCATCAGCGGGAGCAGGGCGGCGATGGTGGCCGTGCACGCGGCGATCCGGACGGCGCGGCCCGGCATGCGGCGCGCCACGACGTCGCCCATAGTGAACCGGCCCGCGTTGCGCAGGGGT
This sequence comes from Streptomyces venezuelae, assembly GCF_008642315.1. NCBI lineage: Bacteria > Bacillati > Actinomycetota > Actinomycetes > Kitasatosporales > Streptomycetaceae > Streptomyces > Streptomyces venezuelae. The sequence continues at coordinate 5,298,814 of NZ_CP029192.1, forward strand.
TCGGCCAGCAGGAACATCAGGAGCGTCAGGGAGAGCGCCGTGCTCAGGGCGAGCACCACCCCGTCGTACCCGAGCAGGGCGATCACGCCCCCGGTGCCGAGGACGGTGGCCGCCGAGATGTAGTCGCCCGCGATGGCGAGGCCGTTGCGGAGCGGGGAGAGCGCGCCGTAGCCCGTGTAGAACTCGTCGAGGTCGTCCCGGTCGGGTCCGGTCATGACGCACAACAGCAGGGTGAGGGTGACCACGACGGTGAAGGCCACCAGGGACATGGTCTGCGCTTCCTCGCTCACGGGGCCTCCCCGTCGCGGGGGAGCGCCGACTCGCGCTGTCTGCGCAGCAGTTCGGAGAGCGGGTCGAGGCGGCGGCGGGCCGTGCGCTCGAACAGGACGAGGGCGAGCAGGGTGACGGGGAGCTGGCAGAGGCCGAGGAGCAGGCCCGTGGTCAGCCCGCCGGAGACGGTGCCGGTCATGAAGGCGGGCGCGAGGGCGGACAGGACGAGGAAGAGCGTGAAGTAGCCGAGCGCGGTGAGGGTGGCGACCCGGCGCTGGATCCGGTAGGCGCCGCGCAGCTTGCGCAGGTCGCTGTGGCGGCCGGGAGCGGGGCGGCGGGGCAGGCGGGGGGCCGGGGGCGCTTCGGGGGGCGGGGGCTGCCAGGGGTAGGTGAGGTGGGGCTGTTGCTCGTACGGGAGGGGGGCGGGGTCGTACGCGTCGTACGGAACGTCGGTCATCCCGGTTCTCCTTGCGCGGCTTCCGGTCCGGTGGTGCGGACCGCAGGGAGCGAGGGGAGCCGAGACGTTACTCGTAAGTAGGGCCGGTGTGCGGGGTTTTCGTGGAACCGGTCAGTCGCTCTGTTGTGTGGGTGACAACTGGTCCTTCTGGGAGCTCAGTTGCCTCTCGTCCAGTACGGGGAAGCGCCGGGGCGCCAGGAAGACCAGGACGGCCAGGGCGGCGACGGCGGCGCACCCCGCGCCGAGGTACACCGAGTCGACGGCCGCGTCGACCGCCCGCCGCAGCGGCTCGGGGTCGGCCACGGACCCGGGGTCGTCCAGGATGCGCGCCACCGAGTCGAGCGACCCGGCCCCGTCGAGCCGCGCGGCGAGCACCCCGTTGGCGACCGCGCCGAACAGGGCGGCGCCCAGCGTCTGGCCGATCTGCCGGCAGAACAGGACCGACGCGGTGGCCGTGCCGCGCTCGGCCCAGCCGACACTGGACTGGACGCCGACGATGAGCGGCAGCTGGAAGAGCCCGAGGGCCGCGCCGAGCAGCAGCATGAGCAGCGCGGGCTGCCAGGCGGTGCCGGGGTAGGGCAGGAACGGGAACGTGAAGAGGATCAGCGCGGCCCCGGAGATCCCGGTGATCGCGGTGTTGCGGAAGCCGATCCTGCGGTACACGTGCTGGCTGAGGGCGGCGGAGACCGGCCAGCTCAGCGTCATCACGGAGAGCACGAACCCGGCGGCGACCGGGGCGAGTCCGAGGACGGACTGGGCGTAGGTCGGCAGGAAGACCGTGGGTGCCACCATCAGGAGGCCGAGCGCGCCGAGGGCGAGGTTCACCGCGGCGATGGTGCGCCGCCGCCAGACCCAGCCGGGGATGATCGGCTCCTCCGCCCTGCGCTCGACGATGACGACGACCCCGATGAGGGCGAGCCCGGCGCCGAAGAACGCGAAGGACGGCACCGACACCCAGTCCCAGGCGACCCCGCCCTGCACGAGCGCGGTCAGGAGGGTGCCGCCGCAGGCGAAGACGGCGAGGGCGCCCGGCCAGTCGACGCGGCCGCGCGGGACGGCCTCGCGCGCGGGTTCGTGGAGGTGGCGCACGATCAGCCAGAGCGCGACCGCCCCTATGGGCAGGTTGATGAGGAAGATCCAGCGCCAGTCCGCGTACGAGGTGATGAGTCCGCCGAGCGCGGGACCCGCGACGGCCGAAGTGGCCCACACGGTCGACAACTTCGCCTGGATCTTGGGGCGTTCCTTGAGCGGGTAGAGGTCGGCGGCGAGGGTCTGCACGGTGCCCTGGACGGCGCCGCCGCCGAGCCCCTGGACGACGCGGAAGGCGATCAGCGACTCCATGTTCCAGGCGAGGGCGCAGAGTCCGGAGCCGAGGAGGAACAGCACGCAGCCCGCGATGAGGACGGGCTTGCGGCCGAAGGTGTCGGAGAGCTTGCCGTAGACGGGCAGGGTGACGGTGGCGGCGAGGAGGTAGCCGGAGAAGAGCCACGAGAAGATCGAGAAGCCGCCGAGCGCGCCCACGATCTGCGGAACGGCGGTCGACACGATGGTGGAGTCGACGGCGGCCAGCGCCATGGCGAGCATGAGCGCGGCGACGACCGCGCCCCGGCCGCGTACCGCGTCCTGGGTGCGTACCGCGTCCTGGGTGCCCACAGAACTTCCTTCCCCCTGCATCCGGTTGCTGCGGGCCACCTTCTCACCCGGGGGAGGTCGGGGGCAGGGCGGCGGCAGGGTGGACGGCCGGGTGGAGGCAACCCTGAGAAGGTCTCCACCGGCGGGTGGAGATCCCCTAGGGGTACCTCCGTACAACGGACTGGGGAGCGTTCGTCCCGCCGGAGGATGAGGCGGGCCCCGGCGGTCCTTAGATTTGCTTTACGAGCCGGGCACGGGGCCGGCTCGTACGAACCCACCCCGCCGGAAGGGGCGGCCCGTCCCGCCGGAAGGGCCAACCGCACCGGCGAGGGTGGGGTTTTCCCCCGGAGAAGACTGCGCTGAGCACCAGCGCGCCGGGGCCCGTCGTGACACCAGACTGAAGTGCGAGAGCGCGCCGTGTATCCGCCCGGCTCGTCGCAGCACCGACATAGGAGACTTACCGTGACAACGGCTATAACGACACCCAGGCACGGGGGCACTGGAGGGCGTACGGCCGTGGCGGCACGGGCGCGCCAGGTCGTGAAGGCGTACGGCTCCGGGGAGACCCGCGTCGTCGCGCTCGACCACATCGACGTCGACATCGCCCGCGGTCAGTTCACCGCGATCATGGGCCCCTCGGGCTCCGGCAAGTCCACCCTGATGCACTGCCTCGCGGGCCTCGACACGGTCAGCAGCGGGCAGATCCACCTCGACGAGACCGAGATCACCGGCCTCAAGGACAAGAAGCTCACCAAGCTGCGCCGGGACCGGATCGGCTTCATCTTCCAGGCGTTCAACCTGCTCCCCACCCTGAACGCCATCGAGAACATCACGCTCCCCATGGACATCGCGGGCCGCAAGCCCGACCGTGCCTGGCTCGACCAGGTCGTGGAGACCGTGGGCCTCGCCGGGCGCCTCAAGCACCGCCCGACCGAGCTCTCCGGCGGCCAGCAGCAGCGCGTCGCCGTGGCTCGCGCGCTCGCCTCCCGCCCCGAGATCATCTTCGGCGACGAGCCGACCGGAAACCTCGACTCCCGCGCCGGGGCCGAGGTGTTGGGCTTCCTGCGCCGCTCGGTGACCGACCTCGGCCAGACCATCGTGATGGTCACGCACGACCCGGTGGCCGCCTCGTACGCGGACCGCGTGCTGTACCTCGCCGACGGCCGGATCGTCGACGAGATGCACCACCCCACCGCCGACCAGGTCCTCGACCGCATGAAGTCCTTCGACGCCCGGGGACGTACGTCATGACCGTCCTCAAGACCTCGATGCGCAACTTCTTCGCGCACAAGGGCCGCATGGCGCTCTCCGCCGTGGCCGTGATCCTGTCGGTGGCGTTCGTGTGCGGCACGCTCGTCTTCTCCGACACCATGAGCACCACCTTCGACAAGCTCTTCGCGGCGACCTCCGCCGACGTCACCGTCACCCCCAAGTCCGCCGAGGACGCGGGCGACACCCCGCGCAGCGGCAAGCCCGAGTCGATGCCCGCCTCCGTCGTCCAGGAGGCGAAGAAGGCCAAGGGCGTCAAGGCCGCCGAGGGCGCCGTCAGCAGCCAGAGCGTGACGGTCGTCAACGCGAAGAACAAGAACATGGGCCCCACCAACGGCGGCCCGACCATCGCGGGCAACTGGACGCACAACGACCTGCGTTCCATGGACATCACCTCCGGCCACGCCCCGCGCGGCCCCACCGAGGTGATGATCGACGCCGACACCGCCGACAAGCACGACCTCAAGCTCGGCGACGAGCTGCGCACCATCGCCGCCACCGGCGACCTCACCGCGAAGATCTCCGGCATCGCCACCTTCAAGGTGACCAACCCCGGCGCCGCGATCGTCTACTTCGACACCGCGACGTCCCAGCGCCAACTCCTCGGCGCCACCGGCCGGTTCACGCACGTCAACCTCACCGCGGCCGCGGGCGTCAGCGACACCCAGCTGAAGAAGAACGTCGCGGCGGTCCTCGACGGCAAGGCCGCCGCGCACGACGGCTACGACATCAAGACCCAGAAGGAAGCCGCGGACGACAACCGCGAGTCCGTCGGCAGCTTCCTCGACGTCATGAAGTACGCGATGCTCGGTTTCGCCGGGATCGCCTTCCTCGTCGGCATCTTCCTCATCATCAACACCTTCTCGATGCTGGTCGCCCAGCGCACCCGCGAGATCGGCCTGATGCGCGCCATCGGCTCCAGCCGCAAGCAGGTCAACCGCTCCGTCCTCGTCGAGGCCCTCATGCTCGGCGTGTTCGGCTCGGTCCTCGGCGTCGGCGCGGGCATCGGACTCGCCGTCGGCCTCATGAAGCTCATGTCCGGCATGGGCATGGAACTGTCCACCGGCGACCTCACCGTCAACTGGACGACGCCCGTGGTCGGCCTGGTGCTCGGCATCGTCGTCACCGTCCTCGCCGCCTACCTCCCCGCACGACGCGCCGGCAAGGTCTCGCCGATGGCCGCACTGCGCGACGCGGGCACCCCGGCCGACGGCAGGGCGAGCGCGCTGCGCGCCGTCATCGGACTCGTCCTCACCGGCGCCGGCGGCTACGCCCTGTGGGCCGCCTCGCAGGCCGACAAGGCCAAGGACGGCTCGCTCCTCCTCGGCGGCGGCGTCGTCCTCTCCCTCATCGGCTTCGTCGTCATCGGCCCCGTGCTCGCCTCCGGCGTGGTCCGCGTCATCAGCGCGGTCCTGCTGCGGATGTTCGGCCCGGTCGGCCGGATGGCCGAGCGCAACGCGCTGCGCAACCCGCGCCGCACCGGCGCCACCGGCGCGGCCCTGATGATCGGCCTCGCGCTGGTCGCCTGCCTCTCCGTCGTCGGCTCCTCGATGGTCGCCTCGGCCACCGACGAGCTCGACAAGTCGGTCGGCGCGGACTTCATCGTCCAGCCCACCCAGCCCGGCATGAACATCACGGACAAGGCCGCCGATGCCCTCGGCAAGGCCGACCACATCGCCCACATCACCCGCTACAAGCAGATCAACGCGGACATGACCACGCCTTCGGGCAAGACCGTGGACGGCGTCGGCCTGAGCGCCGCCGACCCCTCCTACGCCACGGACCTGCGGCGCGAGACCACCGCGGGCAAGCTCTCCGACGCCTACGGCAAGAACGCCATGTCGGTCGGTGACGACTTCGCCGAGAAGCACGGCCTGAAGGTCGGCGACGAGCTGAAGATCGCCTTCGAGCACGGCAGGACGGCGAAGCTGAGGCTCGCGGCGATCACCAATGACGACACCTCCGTCGACCGGGGCTCGATGTACCTCAACATCACGACGATGGAGAAGTACGTCCCCGCGGACCGCATCCCGCAGAACGACATGATGTTCGCCTCGGCCACCAAGGGCCAGGAAGAGGCCGCGTACGCCTCCCTGAAGAAGTCCCTGGACGCCTACCCGCAGTACAAGGTGATGGACCAGACCGACTTCAAGCAGACCCTGAAGGACCAGGTCGGCCAGCTCCTGAACATGGTCTACGGCCTGCTCGGGCTCGCGATCATCGTCGCGATCCTCGGCGTCGTGAACACCCTGGCCCTCTCGGTGGTGGAGCGCACCCGCGAGATCGGCCTCATGCGGGCCATCGGCCTCTCGCGCCGCCAGCTGCGCCGCATGATCCGCATGGAGTCCGTGGTCATCGCCCTCTTCGGCGCCCTGCTCGGCCTCGGCCTCGGCATGGGCTGGGGAGCGACGGCCCAGAAGCTCCTGGCGCTGGAGGGCCTGAAGGTCCTCGAGATCCCGTGGCCGACGATCATCGCGGTCTTCATCGGGTCGGCGTTCGTGGGCCTCTTCGCGGCACTGGTCCCGGCGTTCCGGGCCGGCCGGATGAACGTCCTGAACGCCATCGCCACCGAATAGCCACTCCGACGGGGGAATCGGGGGAACGGGGGAGCCGGCCCCGGCGGGCGCGTGTGATGCGCGCCCGCCGGGGCCGGCCGCCGTCCGCCGCTACTCCCGGCGCAGCAGCACGTACCCGTACGCGGTGTCCTCGGCCACGTAACGGGTGCCCGGATGCAGCCCGTTGGCGTACGCGACCGGGTCCTTCGTCCAGCCGGACCGCACGTCGAGAGCGACGTACCGCGGCACGACGGGGTCGGCCGCGCCGGTCCAGAAGACGCGGGTGCGCGAGGTCAGCCGGGTGATCGGCCCGATGTTCGCCTCGACGGTGGCGCCGTCCGGTATCCGGTCCAGCATCTTCTCGATGGCGACGACCTGCTCGCTCTTCCGGTACGTCGCCCCTTCGGTGAGGCCCGCGAGCGGCAGGGACGTGGTGAGGGCGAGCGCGGCCGCGGCGACGCACGCGGGAAGGAGGTCCGCGTACCGGCGCAGCCACGGCTTCGGGCTGCGGCGCGCGGTGTCGACGGCGTCGACGAGGGCGAGCAGGACGACCGGCATCAGGACGGCGCTGTAGTGCCAGTCCGTGCCCCAGTAGTGGTCGTCGGCCGAGACGAACCGCCAGCCGAGCGTCGGCAGCGCGACCAGGAGCAGCGGAGAGCGCAGGGCCAGGAGCCCGGAGGTCGGGATCAGCAGCCAGGCGAGGGTGCGCAGCTTCGTACCGAACCCGTCGAAGGCCCCGGCGGTGGGGCCCGCCTCCCCGACCTTGTCCCAGTAGTCGTACCCGCCGACCGAGTTGAAGGCCGGAATGACCAGCGTGAGCGTGACGGCGGTGGCGACCGCGCCGAACGCGGCGACGCCGAGGGCGTGGCGCAGCGCCTTCGGGTCCGTACGCCGGCACCGGATCGCCACGACCACGGCGAGCGCCGCGAGGGTCGCCCCCAGGTCCTCCTTGACGAGGACCAGCGGCAGCGCCCAGAGCAGCGAGGCCCGCCACCGCTGCCGCAGCAGCGCTTCGAGGGAGAAGGCGATCAGCGGCACCGCGAAGCAGATCTCGTGGAAGTCGAAGTCGACGGCGCGCTGGATGCCCCACGACAGCCCGTACGCGACCCCGATCGCGAGCCCCGACGCGCGCCCCAGGATCCGGGTCGCCGCCCGGGTGACGGGCACGACGGAGACGGCGATCAGCAGCGCCTGCGCGACGAGCAGCGTCACGGGCGAGGGGAAGAGCCGGTAGGCGGGGGCGAGGAGGGCGGTGACGGGGCTGAAATGGTCACCGAGGATGTTGGCGCCGGGCCCCTTGAGGTCGGCCACGGGTACGCGGAGGTGCGCGTAGGCGCGCACGGCCTGCTCGAAGATCCCGAGGTCCCAGGAGGAGCTTTCGAGCCGCCGGTACCGGCACACGGACACGACGGCGTACGCGACGAAGAGCCCGGCGGCGAGCAGATGCGGGGCGCGGTCCCAGAGCCGTCTCTTCCCGTCGACGACGGGAACGGAGACACTCCGGTCCCGCCCGGGTATGAGCTCGTCGGCACGCTCCTGGGCGGGGAGATCGGTCTTGGCTGCGGGCATGGGGTGGCTTTCTGGTGGGAGAGCGGAAAAATCTAGCCCCTCCGGCGCGTGAGGAGCGGGGTCCGGGGCGGAGCCCCGTGCATCGGTGGCGCGCACGACAGGAAATCAGCCCCCCGACGGAGTCGCGGTCGCCGTCGCCGTGGGCGGAGTCGGCCATGTCGGCGTCGCGGTCGGCGGCAGCGAGGTCGAGGGCGTCAGGGAAGACGGCACCCCGGACGACGGCGACCGGTCGGCGAGGGACGACTCCGGGAAGGAGGCCGACTTCGTCGGGCTGGGCGGCACAGCCGGCCCCACCGGCTCCCCGCCCCGCCCCAGCTGCACCGCGGCGAGCGCGCCCCCGCCGGAGACCAGGCAGACGGCGAGCGCCGCCCCCGCCGCGTACGTCCGCCGCCGACGGCGTGCCCCGCGCGCGGCGACCTGGTGCGCAGGGACCGGCGAGGCGGCCAGGCCGCCCGACGCGGCGGCCCGCTTCAGCGCGGCGGCGAGGCTGTCGCCGCCGTCCGCCGGGGGAGTGGGCTCGGTCACGGTGCTCCTCCGAGGTCGAGGTCCGAGGCGGTCGTGTCGTCGAGATGCGGTGCGAGAGCCGCCCTGGCCCGGGACAGGTGGGACTTCACGGTCCCGGCCGCGATCCCGGTCTCCGCGGCGACCTGCTGCACGGACAGGTCGCACACGTAGTGCAGAACGGCCACCCGCCGCTGCCGCTCGGACAGCTGCCGCAGCGCGGCGACCAGCGCGACGGTCCCCGGGTCCGGGGCGGGCGCGGTGCCCGCCCGTTCCCCGTGGTGGCGCCGCCAGGCCTCCGCGGCCCGCCCGCGCCGCCGCCACCGGCTCACGGCGAGCCGCCGGGCGACGGTCCTGACCCACGCCTCGGGACCGGCGTCCCGCTCCAGCCGCGAGCGGCGCGCCCACGCGCGGACGAAGGCCTCCTGGACCACGTCCTGCGCCTCGTGGAGGTCCCCCGTCATCAGATAGACCTGTCCGACCAGTGCTCTCACGGAGTGCGCGTAGAACGCCTCGAACTCCTCGTCGGTCAAGTGGTCTCCTGGTGCGTGCGGTGTTCTCGATGGCAGTACGCCCGGGAGGCGCGGCCGGTTTACACCCGAGGGGAAAATATTTTCGGACGGAGGTTTCCGGACAGTGTGCGGGAGGGCACCCGGTCTCCCGCCCCCCGGCCCGGCCCGACCGGGCCGCGCCGATCAGCGCGGAGTCGTACGCTGGAGACCCCCGGCCCGTACGACGTGCCGGGCGGTTCGCGTTGCCCACTCACTCCGGCTACCTGGACTGCTGGACTGGACGGAAAGCCTTCAATGAGCCTGCACGGTCTGCTCGACGCTGTCGTCAAGGACTCGGCACTGGCCGAAGCGGCCAAGGCCGCGACCGACGGCCACCGCATGCACGTCGACCTGGTCGGACCGCCCGCGGCCCGGCCCTTCGCGGTGGCGGCGCTGGCCCGCGAGTCCGGCCGCACCGTCCTGGCCGTGACGGCCACCGGCCGGGAGGCCGAGGACCTGGCCGCCGCGCTGCGGACGATCCTGCCGCCGGACGGCGTCGCGGAGTACCCGTCGTGGGAGACGCTGCCGCACGAGCGCCTCTCCCCGCGCTCCGACACCGTCGGCCGCCGCCTCGCCGTGCTGCGCCGTCTCGCGCACCCCAGCCCGGACGACCCGGAGACAGGACCGGTCTCGGTGGTCGTCGCGCCGGTCCGCTCCGTCCTGCAGCCGCAGGTCAAGGGCCTCGGCGACCTGGAGCCCGTGGCGCTGCGCAGCGGGCAGACGACGGACCTGAACGAGACGGTGGAGGCCCTCGCGGCGGCCGCGTACTCGCGCGTGGAGCTGGTCGAGAAGCGCGGCGAGTTCGCCGTACGAGGCGGCATCCTCGACGTCTTCCCGCCCACCGAGGAGCATCCGCTGCGCGTGGAGTTCTGGGGCGACGACGTCGAGGAGATCCGGTACTTCAAGGTCGCCGACCAGCGCTCCCTCGAAGTCGCCGAGCACGGTCTGTGGGCGCCGCCCTGCCGTGAGCTGCTGCTCACCGACGAGGTGCGGGAGAAGGCGGCCGTCCTCGCCGAGGAGCACCCCGAGCTCGGCGAACTGCTCGGGAAGATCGCCGAGGGCATCGCGGTGGAGGGCATGGAGTCCCTCGCGCCGGTCCTCGTCGACGACATGGAGCTGCTCGTCGACGTCCTGCCGAAGGGCTCGATGGCCGTGGTCTGCGACCCGGAGCGGGTGCGGACGCGCGCGGCGGACCTGGTGGCGACCTCGCAGGAGTTCCTCCAGGCGAGCTGGGCGGCGACGGCGGGCGGCGGCGAGGCCCCGATCGACGTGGGCGCGGCGTCCCTGTGGGGCATCGCGGACGTCCGGGACCACGCACGCGAGCTCGACATGATGTGGTGGTCGGTGAGCCCGTTCGCCGCCGACGAGGAGTTGGACGATGACACGCTGAAGCTGGGCATGCACGCCCCGGAGACGTACCGGGGCGACACCGCGAAGGCCCTCGCGGACACGAAGGGCTGGCTCGCGGACGGCTGGCGCGTCGTCTACGTCACCGAGGGCCACGGCCCCGCGACCCGCACCGTCGAGGTGCTCGGCGGCGAGGGCATCGCGGCCCGCCTCGACGGCGACCTCGGGGAGCTCACGCCGTCGCTGGTGCACGTGTCGTGCGGCTCGATCGACTACGGCTTCGTGGACCCGGCCCTCAGGCTCGCGGTCCTCACCGAGACCGACCTCTCCGGGCAGAAGGCGGCCGGCAAGGACGGCCAGCGCATGCCGGCCCGCCGCCGCAAGACGATCGACCCGCTGACGCTGGAGTCCGGCGACTACATCGTCCACGAGCAGCACGGCGTGGGCCGCTACATCGAGATGGTGCAGCGCACCGTCCAGGGCGCGACCCGCGAGTACCTCGTCGTGGAGTACGCGCCCGCCAAGCGCGGCCAGCCCGGCGACCGGCTCTACATCCCCACCGACCAGCTGGAGCAGATCACCAAGTACGTGGGCGGCGAGGCCCCGACGCTCCACCGCCTCGGCGGCGCCGACTGGACGAAGACGAAGGCGCGGGCGAAGAAGGCGGTCAAGGAGATCGCCGCCGACCTCATCAAGCTGTACTCGGCGCGCATGGCGGCGCCCGGCCACTCCTTCGCGCCCGACACGCCCTGGCAGCGCGAGCTGGAGGACGCCTTCCCTTACGCGGAGACGCCCGACCAGCTGACCACGATCGCCGAGGTCAAGGAGGACATGGAGAAGACGGTCCCGATGGACCGCCTGATCTGCGGCGACGTCGGTTACGGCAAGACGGAGATCGCGGTCCGCGCGGCGTTCAAGGCGGTCCAGGACGGCAAGCAGGTGGCGGTCCTTGTCCCCACGACCCTCCTCGTCCAGCAGCACTTCGGCACGTTCTCCGAGCGCTACTCGCAGTTCCCGGTCAGCGTGAAGGCGCTGAGCCGCTTCCAGACGGAGACGGAGTCGAAGGCGACCCTGGAGGGCCTGCGCGAGGGCTCGGTCGACATCGTCATCGGCACGCACCGCCTGTTCTCCTCCGAGACCAAGTTCAAGGACCTGGGCCTGGTCATCGTCGACGAGGAGCAGCGCTTCGGCGTCGAGCACAAGGAGCAGCTGAAGAAGCTCCGCGCGAACGTCGACGTCCTGACGATGTCGGCCACCCCCATTCCCCGTACGCTCGAAATGGCCGTCACCGGCATCCGCGAGATGTCGACGATCACGACGCCGCCCGAGGAGCGCCACCCGGTCCTGACCTTCGTCGGCCCGTACGAGGAGAAGCAGATCGGCGCGGCCGTGCGCCGCGAGCTGCTCCGCGAGGGCCAGGTCTTCTACATCCACAACCGCGTCGAGTCGATCGACCGCGCGGCGGCGAGGCTCCGGGACATCGTCCCCGAGGCGCGGATCGCGACGGCCCACGGCCAGATGTCGGAACAGGCCCTTGAGCAGGTCGTCGTCGACTTCTGGGAGAAGAAGTTCGACGTGCTCGTCTCGACGACGATCGTCGAGTCGGGCATCGACATCTCCAACGCCAACACGCTGATCGTGGAGCGCGGCGACAACTTCGGCCTGTCCCAGCTCCACCAGTTGCGCGGCCGAGTGGGCCGAGGCCGCGAACGGGGTTACGCGTACTTCCTCTACCCCCCGGAGAAGCCGTTGACGGAGACGGCCCACGAACGCCTCGCCACGATCGCCCAGCACACGGAGATGGGCGCGGGCATGTACGTGGCGATGAAGGACCTGGAGATCCGCGGCGCGGGCAACCTCCTGGGCGGCGAGCAGTCGGGTCACATCGCGGGCGTCGGCTTCGACCTGTACGTCCGCATGGTCGGCGAGGCGGTCGCCGACTACCGCGCGTCCCTGGAGGGCGGTGTGGAGGAGGAGCCGCCCCTGGAGGTCAAGATCGAGCTCCCGGTCGACGCGCACGTCCCCCACGACTACGCCCCCGGCGAGCGCCTGCGCCTGCAGGCCTACCGTGCCATCGCCTCCGCGAACACGGAGGAGGACATCAAGGCGGTACGCGAGGAACTCACCGACCGCTACGGCAAGTTGCCGGAGCCGGTGGAGAACCTCCTCCTGGTGGCAGGCCTGCGCATGCTGGCCCGCGCCTGCGAGGTCGGCGAGATCGTCCTCCAGGGCAACAACATCCGCTTCGCCCCGGTGGACCTCCGCGAATCCCAGGAACTCCGCCTCAAGCGCCTCTACCCCGGAACGGTCATCAAGCCGACCGCGCACCAGATCCTGGTCCCGCGCCCCAAGACGGCGAAGGTGGGCGGCAAGCCGTTGGTCGGGCGTGAACTGCTCGGCTGGGTCGGGGAGTTCCTCACGTCGATCCTGGGGTCCTAGAGGCCTGGGGTCCTAGGCCGTCGTGCAGGCCGCCGCGATGGAGAGGCTGTTCTCGTACAGGTGGTGCCGGGTGATCCGGCCGTCCTCCACCGTGAGGCGCAGGGCGAAGGGGCCGGCGAAGGACTTGCCGGTGGCGCGCACGGTGCCCGAGAGGTGGCCGAACAGGACGGCATCCGTTCCGTCGACGAGGAAGGTGTCGAGGGAGGCGCGGGCGTCCTCGGGGACGGTGTGCGCGGCCAGTTCCTCGGACTGGGCCGCGCACTCGGCGCCCGTGGAGCGCGGGCGGATCCACGGGACGGCGGGGTTCTCGGCGAGCAGCCAGTCCACGTCGTCGGCGAACAGCTCCTCCATCCGCCCCCTGTCCACGGCGAGCCGGGCCTGCAGGAACTCCTGGACGACGGCGCGGGTGCGGTCGGCGGTGTCGGCGGCGCTCATGGGGGCTCTCCTCGGTTCGGCTCTCGGCTGATGTGACCGATCCTGCCGGGGGAGAGAGGGGACGGTCGATTACCGCTGAGGTAATCGTCAGCGGTCAAAGAGCTGGTCGTCCTTGTCGCGGCACAGGGCGTGGGCGGCGCCCATGATGCGGGACGTCTGCACCTTGGTCGTGCCGAGCCGGCGCGTCGACTCCTTGAACTGCTCGCCGAGGGCCGCGCCCCGGATCGTGCACAGGGCGTCCCCTTCGGCGACGAGCGCGTCGTCGTCGATGTGGTCGAGGTCCGGGTAGTTCTTCCGCAGGGTCTTGAGGAAGAACTCGGCCGCAGGCCCTTTCAGTCCGCGTCCCTGGGGAGCGGCGGGAGTCGGGTGCGCGCTGGGTGACGAAGTGCGCGGTGTGTCGGACGCGTTGGTGTCGGACCCGCCGCACCCCGTGGTACCGAGGACGAGGACGGTGAGCAGCGGCAGGGCGAGCCGCGGCAGACGCTTGTGCATGAATCTCCTGATAGGGAAGGAACAGGAGATATTCTCATGATCGTCCGTATGGTCCGAGGGTCCGCCCAGGGGAGGGGAGAGCGCAGTGAGGTACCAAGTCGTGGGTCCGCACCGGTTTCCGGTGAAGTCGCGGAGCGGTGCCGCGCCCGGCGCGACGGTGGTCGTCCGGTGAACCGGCGTACCCGTACCGCTTCGGCGCTGCTCGCCCTCCTCGCCGTGCCCGCGCTCCTCACCGGCTGCGAGACCGGCACCAAGGACAAGGCGGACGGCGGCGCCGCCGGACCCGACGCGAAGGCCGGGTCGGCGCTCGCCGCCGTCGACACGCTCACCGTCAAGGGGCGGGCCCCCAAGACCGGTTACGAGCGGAGCCGGTTCGGCACCGCGTGGGCCGACACCGACTCCAACCGCTGCCCGACCCGGGACGACATCCTGAAGCGGGACCTCAAGGATGTGACGTACGCGGGCGGCGACTGCCGGGTGACGTCCGGCAAGCTCGCGCCCGACCCGTACACCGGCAAGGACGTGACGTTCCGGCGCGGGCGCAGCCAGGTCGACATCGACCACCTCGTGGCGCTCTCCGACGCCTGGCAGAAGGGCGCGTTCCAGTGGCAGCCCGCCAAGCGCATAGCGTTCGCCAACGACCCGCTGAACCTCCTGGCCGTCGACGCGGGCCCCAACCGCGGCAAGGGCGACGGCGACACGGCGACGTGGCTGCCCCCGAACAAGGGCTACCGCTGCACGTACGTGGCCGGACAGGTCGCGGTGAAGAAGAAGTACGGGGTGTGGGTGACCGGCGCGGAACGCGCCGCGATGAAGAAGGTCCTCACGACGTGCCCGGACGAAAAACTTCCGTCGGGCACAGCTCCGACGGAGGCCCCACCCCGCTTCCACGCCCGCTGACCGGGGAGAAAACCGCTACCGCCCGCCGAGCGGACCCCGTACCGTCCCGACCCATGAACCTCAAGATCACGACGCTCGCCGAGCGCCCCGAGCTCACGGACCCGCTGTGGAACATGGCGGAGGACTGGCCGGAGTTCATCCTCCACGACCCGGTGGGCTGGTCGCTGATCGGACGGATCGTCAAGGACCTTCCGGAGTACGTCCTGGTCGCCACCGACGAGGACGACGGCGGCAAGGTCGTCGCCCGGGCCTTCAGCGTGCCGTTCGCGCTCCGCGCCCGCGGCACCGGTGAACTGCCCGACGGCGGCTGGGACCAGGTCCTGCTGTGGGCCTTCTCCGACCTGCGCCACGGCAAGCGGGCCGACACCGTGAGCGCCATCGAGATAACCGTCGACGAGACGGCCCGGGGCAAGGGCCTCTCCGCGAGGATGCTCGACGCCATGCGGGAGAACGCCCGTGCCCACGGCTTCGCCGAGGTCGTCGCGCCCGTGCGGCCCAACGCCAAGCACCTCGAACCGGCGGCCCGGATCGACGAGTACGCGTACCGCACCCGCGAGGACGGTCTGCCGCACGACCCGTGGCTGCGGGTCCACGTGCGGGCGGGCGGCGTCGTGGAGAAGGTCGCGCACGCGTCCATGACCGTGTCGGGGTCGACCGCGCAGTGGCGGGAGTGGACCGGGCTGCCGTTCGACACGGAGGGTCCGGTCGAGGTGCCGGGGGCGCTGGTGCCCGTGCACTGTGAACCGGAGCGCGGGTACGGCGTGTACGTCGAGCCGAACGTGTGGGTGCGGCACACGCTCTGAGGCCCGACGGGCCCGTCACGCGCCCAGCTTGTCCAGGTCGATGACCTTGCCCGCGGGCGGCGTCGTCTTGACCGGCTTGTCGTACTCGCTGAACGTGATGTGCTCGGGCTCGGCCTTCTTCGCCTCCCCCTTCTTCGGCTCCGCGTCGATGATCTTCAGCAGGTACGGCTTGCCCTCGGCGGCGACGTAGATCGTGTACTTCTCCTCGGCGTCGTGCGCGTCGATCCTGATCGCGGGGATGCCGTCGAGCTCCGTCGTCGCGCCCCTGCGGGCGTTCGAGTTGATCCCGCCCTCGAACTCCTTGAGCAGGTCGTCCAGGTCGCACATGCCGGCGATGTCCTTCGCGTCGGGGCCCGACGCCTTCGTCTTCGACCAGCGGTCGGCGAGCATCTCGACCGCGGCCGCCGTCTGGTCCTCGGGCTCGCCCTTGCTCTGCGAGCGCAGGAACTTCTCGTCGTACTTCATGTAGACCGTGCCGTTGCCCGGGACGATCAGGTCGAACGAGCCCTCGTCGGCCATCGACATGGTGCCCGCGCACTTGCCCGACGTGTCGAGGGCCAGGTCCATCTTCATCCGGCCGGTCTCGTCGTCGTCGATGTCGCCCGCGAGCCGGAGCGACGTGGCGTCCTTTGTCGCCTCGACGGCCTTGTTCACGATCTCGGTGCCGCTCATGCCCGCGAAGGGCTCCTTCGGCTTGTCCTGCTTGGTCTTGGTGGAGTCGGACGCCTTGCCCGCATCGGACGCCTTGCCCGATTCCGAGCCGCAGGCCGTGAGGCCGACGGTCGCGGCGACGAGGACGGCCGCGACGGCGGCGGTACGGCGCAGGTGGTGACGGCGGTGACGCATGGAGATCCCCCAGGGAGTTCGTTCGGTGGTGAACATCAGACCAGGTGTGTGTGAACCGAGTCAACACGAGCTTTGGTGGATCACGAGTTAACGGCCGTGAAACGATCCGTGCGGCCGTTCGCCGGATATGCTCGACGCCGCGCGACTGACCTCGCGCGTTCGAGGGGAGCCACCAGATGACGCCGCGGAACGACACGACCGAGGTCACCGCCGCCGGGATCGCCCGCCTCGCGGGAGTCGGCCGGGCGGCCGTCAGCAACTGGCGCCGCAGGCACGGCGACTTCCCCAAGCCGGTCGGCGGCACCGAGACCAGCCCCTCCTTCGCGCTCGCGCAGGTGGAGGACTGGCTGCGCGCCCAGGGCAAACTCGTCGAGGTCCCCCTCCGCGAACGCCTCTGGCAGCAGCTCGCGGGCCACCCCGCGGGCCCCGTCACCGCGCTGCTGCACACCGGATGCGGCCTGCTCCTGCTCCGCGACAGGCCCACCGACTGGCTCGCGGTGAGCGCCGTGTCCGACGAGCGGATGGCACAGCTGCTGCCGGACGTCCTCGACGAGACGGTGACGATGCGGTTCGGCGTACGGCGCAGGCGTGCCGTACGGATCCCGGCGGCCGCCGAACTCCTGCCGTCCGTCCCGCTGCTGCGCGCCGCCGCCGAGCTGGCGTCCGAACTGGGCGCCAAGCAGACGTACGAGTTCCTGCTCGGCCGGCAGACCGACGCCAACCCCCGCCAGTACACGCTCACCCCGACGGGCCCCGCCGAGCTGATGGCGCGGATCGCCGGAAGCGCCGCACCCCCGGGCACCGTCCTCGACCCCGCCTGCGGCACCGGCGCCCTGCTGCGCGCCGTCCCGCCGCGCCCCGACCAGTACCTGTACGGCCAGGACAGCTCACCGGAGCTCGCCGCCCTCACCGCGCTGCGTCTGGCCCTGCACTCCGACGCGACCGTGCGCACCATGGCCGCCGACACCCTGCGCGCCGACGCCTACGACGACCGCAAGGCCGAGGCCGTGCTCTGCCACCCGCCGTTCAACGAACGCAACTGGGGTCACGACGAACTGGCCTACGACGCCCGCTGGGAGTACGGGTTCCCGGCCCGCTCCGAGTCCGAACTCGCCTGGGTGCAGCACGCGTTGGCCCGGCTCACCGACGGCGGCACCGCCGTCCTGCTCATGCCCCCCGCCGCCGCGTCCCGCCGCTCCGGGCGCCGCATCCGCGCCGACCTGCTGCGCCGCGGCGCGCTGCGCGCCGTCATCGCCCTGCCCGCCGGCACCGCGCCCCCGTACAACCTGCCCCTGCACATCTGGGTCCTGCGCAAGCCGGGACCGGCGGCGAAACCCGCGCCCGAGCTGCTGCTCGTGGAGACGGCCGGTCTCCTGGCCGCCGACGGGCGCGACAGACAGCTGTGGCCCGCCGTGCAGGACGCCGTGCTCGACGCCTGGGAGCACGTCGAGCGGCACGGCACGCTCGACGAGCGGCCCGGCACCGCCCGCAGCGTGCCGGTGCTCGAACTCCTCGACGACGAGGTCGACCTGGCCCCCGCCCGCCATCTGCCGCCGCCCGCCGCGGCCGGGGGCGGCGCGGAGCTCCTGACCGTCCGGCAGGGTCTGGGCGAGGCCCTGCGCCGGGCCGCCGACCTCGCGCCCCCGCCGGCCGACCTCGCCCCGGCCGACATCGGAGACATCCCCAGGCCGCCCCTCACCACCGTCGGTGAGCTGGCCCGCGCCGGCGCCCTCACCCTGCACACCGGCACCGGCGAAGGGCCCGGCGGCACGCCCGTGCTCACCGACCACGACGTGCTGACCGGCGCCGCGCCCTCGGGCACCGCCCACGAGAGCACGGGGAGCGCGGCGGGCGCGGACGACGTCGAGCCCGTGCGCACCGCCCCCGGCGACGTCGTCGTCCCCGTGTTCGGCGGCGGCACGGCCGCCCGCGTGATCGACGAGGCCACCGCGGGCGCCGCCCTCGGCCGTGGCCTCGCCCTGCTGCGCCCGGACCCCGCCGCGCTCGACCCGTGGTTCCTCGCCGGGTTCCTGCGCGGCACCGCCAACCACCGGCAGGCCAGCAGCTACGCGTCGACGTCCGCCCGGCTCGACGTCCGCCGCCTCCAGCTGCCTCGTCTTCCGCTCGCCGGGCAGCACGCGTACGGCGAGCGCTTCCGGCGTCTCGCGGAGTTCGAGGACGCGGTGCGCCGCGCGGCCCTGCTCGGCGACCGGTTGGTGCGCGGCATGCACGACGGACTGACGGAGGGAACCCTTCCGCCCGGGGCCGCGTGACCAGTACGACAACGGTTCGGTACAACCCGGGACCCGTCGTCGCGGTCGGCCTATACGCTCGAACCCTCGTCCGTTCGTTCAACAGGCAACAGGCAACAGGCAACAGGCAACAGGAGCAGCCATGCACGGCCACGGTTATGCGCCGCAGCACCCGCACCCCCCTTCCCGGGGGACGCATGTGACGCTGCGCGTGCTGTTCGTGGTGCTCACGGTGCTCACGTGCGGCCTGCTGGCGTGGGCCGCGATGCTGCGGCTCGCCCTCGTGACGCGCAAGGCCCACAACTGGGTCCTCTTCGGCATCGTGACGGCGCTCGACGTGCTGGCCCTCGCCCTCGTCGGCGTCGACCCGGGGGAGGACGAGTTCCAGGGCCCCGGCAGCGCGGGCATGGTGGTCATGCTCTGCACGATGGTCGCCGCCGTCGCCTACTACCTGTACGGGGACATCCGGCACTTCAGTCCGTACCGGCAGCAGCCCCAGCCCCAGCAGCCGCAGCAGTACACGGGGTACGTACCGCAGCAGCCGCAGGCCTCGTACGGATACCCGCAGCAGATCGCCCCCGCCCCGAACCCCGCACCTGCGCCCGGCCCGCCCGGCCCCGTCCACCTCCAGCCCACCCAGCTCGGCCACACCCCGCCGCCGCACCCGCCCGCGCCCGCGCCCGCGCGCCCCGCGCCCGTCCGCATCGACCAGGTCCGTGCCGAGCTCGACGAGCTGAGCGACTACCTGCGCAAGCAGGAAGGCGGCAACTGACCGTGCGTGTCGTCGCGGGGCGCTACGAACTCTCCACCCTCATCGGCCAGGGCGGCATGGGCCAGGTCTGGACGGCGTACGACCAGCGCCTCGACCGCCGCGTCGCCGTGAAGCTGCTCCGCCCCGACCGCGTCGCGGGCGCCGAGGCCGAGGAGCTGCGCCGCAGGTTCGTGCGCGAGTGCCGCGTCACCGCGCAGGTCGACCACCCGGGCCTGGTCACCGTGCACGACGCGGGCAGCGAGGGCGAGGACCTGTACCTCGTCATGCAGTACGTCGACGGCGCGGACCTCGGCGACCACCTCGCCGAGCACGACCCCTACCCCTGGCAGTGGGCCGTCGCGATCGCCGCCCAGCTGTGCGCCGTGCTCTCCGCCGTCCACGCCGTGCCGATCGTGCACCGCGACCTCAAGCCGCGGAACGTCATGGTCAAGCAGGACGGCACCATCAGCATCCTCGACCTCGGCATCGCCTCCGTGATGGACACGGACACCACCCGCCTCACCCACACCGGCTCCCCGATCGGCAGCCCCGCCTACATGGCGCCGGAGCAGGCGATGGGCGGCGCCGTCGGCCCGTACACCGACCTGTACGCGCTCGGCGTGCTGATGCACGAACTCCTCAGCGGCGACGTCCCGTTCTCCGGGTCCACCGCGCTCGGCGTCCTCCACCGCCACCTGTACGAACCGCCGCTCCCGGTCCGCCGCCTGCGCCCCGAGGTACCCGAAGCCCTGGAGGCCCTCGTCCTGCGACTGCTCGCCAAGGACCCCCAGCACCGCCACGGCAGCGCCCAGGAGGTCTACGGGGAACTGGCGCCGCTGCTGCCCGCCCGCGGCGTCCCCTCCGGCGGCCCGCTCGACCCCACCCGCCCCTTCCTGCGCCCGCACGCGCCGTGGCCGGACCGGGCCGCGACGCCCGCGCCCGCACCCGACATGCCCGCGCAGCCGCCCGGAACCGCACCTCAGCAGGACGTCGCCCGTGCCGTCGACGACGTCAAGCGGCTCCTCGGCGAGGGCCGCATCACCCAGGCCGTCGACATCCTCGGCGCGATCCTCCCGGCCGCCGCCGCCAAGCACGGCGAGCACTCACCCGTGGTCCGCACCCTGCGCAAGCAGTACGCGGCGACGCTCATGGACGACGGCCAGTACCGCCGCGCCCTGCCCGAGCTGCGGCGCCTCGCCGACGAGCGCGCCGCCGAATCGGGGCAGGCGGACCCGCACTCGCTCCAGTTCCGGTACGAGGCGGCGCAGTGCCTGGAGCAGCTCGGCGAACCGGCGGCCGCGCTCGCCGAGTACCGCTCGCTGCTCCCCTACTACGAGAACCAGTACGCGACGGACGACCGCCGTCAGTCCCTGGAGATCCGCCGCCGCATCGGCCACCTGCTGCTCGCCCTAGGCGACCGGACCGCCGCCCACGACACGTTGGCGCGGCTGCTGCACGACGCGGAAGTGCTGCACGGACCCGGGCACCCGTTCCCCGCCGAGATCATGCGCACCCTGCAGTGGCTCGGACAAGTGCGCGGCTGACGCCCGTACGGCTGGGCAGGGCGCGTGGAAGGGTGCCCCAACTCCCGGGAAATCGTTGGTCGAATAGATGTCGAATGGCTGGCCGAGAAGCCTGCCACTCCCTACCATCGATCATCGCAAGACTTTGTGCACCGCCGCACAATCTCCTCGGGAGGCTTCCTTGCACCGCCGTCGTCGCACAGCGCTCATCCTCTCCGCGGCCGCGATCGCCGCGGCTCCTCTGCTGACCGCCTGCGGCAGCAAGGCGCACCCAGGTGCCGCGGCCGTCGTCGGCGGCGACCGCATCACGGTCGCGCAGCTGGAGGGCCGGGTGAACGAGGTGCGGGACGCGCAGCGGTCGGCCATCCCCGACGACGCGCAGTACGCGCAGGCCATCGCCAAGTCCGGCGGTCTCACCCGCGCCACGCTGCACACGATGGTCCTGGACAAGGTCCTGCACCGCGCGGCCACCGACGCCGGGGTGACCGTCACGCGCCGCGACATCCAGACCATGCGCCGGGGCATGGAGCAGCAGTCCGGCGGCAGGAAGGCGCTGGAGGAGGGCTGGCTGCAGCAGTACAACGTCGCACCGGCCCGCCTCGACGACAGCCTGCGCACGGAGATCGAGGCGCAGAAGCTCTCGGCGAAGCTGGGCGCGGACATGAACTCGCCGGAGGGCCAGGCGGTCTTCTGGAAGGCGCTGTCGGCCGCGTCGAAGAAGCTCGACATCGACCTGAACCCGCGGTACGGCACGTGGGACGTGGACAAGAACAAGCGCGCGGACGCGAAGACGCCGTGGGTGCGGCAGGTCACGAAGGCGCAGGCGGGTCCGGCTGAGCAGCCGGCGTAAGAAGGGGGCGCCCGGCTGGGTTACGTTCGAGGCGTGAACCAGACCGAGCCCCAGCCCCCGGCCGACCCCTCCACCGAACCGGTCGGCCGCGTCGTCCTGCTCACCACGAGCCACCGGGTGGCGCCCGGCCTGCTCTCCTGGCCCGCCTGGCAGGCGCTGCACGCCGCCGACGAGGTGCTGTGCGCCGACGCGGAGCATCCGCAGCTGCCGTACCTGCGGGAGGCGGGCGTACGGGTGGAACAGGCGGCGCCGGCCGCGCAGGAGCTGGTCGAGGCGTGCGCGGGCGGCCGCACGGTCCTGGTCGTCGCCACTGCCGAGGGCGACCGTGCGCTGACGGACGGCCTGGCGCGGCTCGCGGGCACGGGCCGTGTCGCCATGCCGGACCTGGAGCTCCTCCCCGCCTCGTACGACCTGCCGGGCGCGCGCCTGCTGGACCTGGTCCAGGTCATGGACCGCATCCGCGAGGAATGCCCGTGGTCCTCCCAGCAGACCCACAAGGGTCTCGCCAAGTACGTGATCGAGGAGGCCTACGAACTCGTCGAGGCGATCGAGGAGGGCGACAGGGAGGAACTCCGCGAGGAGCTCGGTGACGTCCTCCTCCAGGTCGTCTTCCACGCACGCATCGCCGAGGAGGCGACGGGCGGCGACTCGGACGACGATGCGGATGACGATGAGGAGGCGCCCTTCTCCATCGACGACGTGGCGGCCGGCATCGTGGAGAAACTGATCCACCGCCACCCGCACGTCTTCGGCGACGACTCGGCGCAGACCCCCGAGGACGTCCGCGCGCACTGGCTCCGCACCAAGGCGGAGGAGAAGCGCCGCACCTCGCTCACGGAGGGCATCCCCCTGGGCCAGCCGGCGCTGGCCCTGGCGGCGAAGCTCGCCTCACGCGCACGAACGGCCTCCCTCGACGTCCCCCTCCCTCCGGGAGAAGGCATCGGCTACGACCTCCTGACCCTGGCCCTCCGCGCAGAGTCGGAGGGGGTCGACCCAGAGGCAGCCCTGCGAGCAGCGGCACGGGCATACAGGGCCGCAATCCTGACGGCGGAGGCACGGTAGGGGCACGGCCTGCCGTGGCCTGTTCATGTCTCGTCTGCCGGCCCGTCGTGGCCGCTCGCGCAGTTCCCCGCGCCCCTAGGACACCTCCGCCACCGGCACGAACCGGCACCCGGCACACGACCGGGGGACCCACAACCCAGGGCCGCGGGGAACCAGCTCCGGTGGCGAAGGCTCCCCAGGGGCGCCGAGAACTGGCTCCGGCGGCGAAGGCTCCCCAGGGGCGCCGAGAACTGGCTCCGGCGGCGAAGGCTCCCTAGGGGCGCGGGGAACTGCGCGAGCAACCACGGTGGATCGGCACCTGGCACACGACCGGGGGACCCACAATCCAGGGGCGCGGGGAACTGCGCGACCAGCCCCCACACCCCCGCACCCGGCACCGCACCGAAGCCCCCCACCCCCGGATACCGTCGACCCCATGCAAGACGAACAGCCCGCCCCGCCCGGGGGCACCCCGGAACCGGAGCCCGAACTCTTCACGTGGGAGTTCGCCTCCAACCCGTACCCCGCCTACGCCTGGCTCCGGGACAACGCCCCCGTAAGAAAGACCCCGCTCCCGAGCGGAGTAGAGGCGTGGCTGGTCACCCGCTACGCAGACGCCCGCCAAGCCCTCGCAGAGCCCCGCCTCAGCAAGAACCCGGCCCACCACGACGAGCCCGCGCACGCGAAGAGCAAGACCGGGATCCCGGGCGAGCGCAGCGCCAACCTCATGACGCATCTGCTCAACATCGACCCGCCGGACCACACCCGCCTGCGCCGCCTCGTCTCCAAGGCCTTCACCCCGCGCCGCGTCGCCGAGTTCGCCCCGCGCGTGCAGGAGCTGACGGACCAGCTCATCGACAGGTTCATCGAGGAGGGCTCAGCCGACCTCATCCACGAGTTCGCCTTCCCCCTCCCCATCTACGCCATCTGCGACCTGCTCGGCGTCCCGCGCGAGGACCAGGACGACTTCCGCGACTGGGCGGGCATGATGATCCGGCACGGCGGAGGCCCGCGCGGCGGCGTCGCCCGGTCGGTGAAGAAGATGCGCGGCTATCTCGCCGAGCTCATCCACCGCAAGCGACTCGAACCGGGCGACGACCTCATCTCCGGGCTCATCAAGGCGTCCGACCACGGCGAGCACCTCACCGAGAACGAGGCCGCCGCCATGGCGTTCATCCTTCTCTTCGCCGGGTTCGAGACGACGGTGAACCTCATCGGCAACGGCATGTACGCGCTCCTCACCCACCCCGAGCAGCGCGCCAGGCTCCAGAAGGCGCTGGCGGAGGGCGACACGGGGCTCCTGGAGACCGGTGTGGAGGAACTCCTCCGTTTCGACGGGCCCGTGGAGCTCGCCACCTGGCGGTTCGCGACGGAGCCGCTCACCATCGGCGGGCAGGACATCGCCGCGGGCGACCCCGTCCTCGTCGTGCTCGCCGCCGCCGACCGCGACCCCGCCCGGTTCGAGGAACCCGACACGCTCGATCTTTCCCGTCGCGACAACCAGCACCTCGGATACGGGCACGGAATCCACTACTGCCTCGGCGCCCCGCTCGCCCGTCTGGAGGGTCAGACCGCTCTCGCGACGCTGCTCCGGCGCCTCCCCGACCTGCAACTCGCGGCGGAACCGGATGATTTGCGGTGGCGTGGCGGACTGATCATGCGGGGACTGCGCACCCTGCCCGTGAAGTTCACGACCGCACAGACAACGGTGTCCGACTGACACCCCGTCATGACTGTGATGTTCGCGTGATCTCCGCTGCATCGACTTGTGACAAGCGTTCGACTGCGGCTACGTTCACGACGACTTGAGCGCCCCACGCGCACAAGTCGTCGCTGCAGTCTCGTGAAAGGCACCCGCATGCTCTCCGGCCATGGTCGTCACCGACGCCCCCGCCAAGCCCCGGCCCTCATCGTCGCGGCAGGAGTCACCGGATCAGCCATCGCCATTCCACTCCTCGGCGCCACGAGCGCGAACGCCGCCGAGACCACGACGTGGGAGAAGCTCGCCGAGTGCGAGAGCGGCGGCGAGTGGAGCGCCAACCCCGGCAACGGCTACTACGGCGGTCTCCAGCTCTCCCAGGACACCTGGGAGGCGTACGGCGGTCTCGACTACGCGCCGAGCGCCGACCAGGCGAGCCGCTCCCAGCAGATCGCCGTCGCCGAGCAGGTCCTCGACGCCAAGGGCACCGCCGCCTGGCCGAGCTGCGCCCCGATCGCCGGCCTCACCCAGGACGGCGCCGCGGCGGACGTGGACCCGGGCGCCCCCATCACGCCGAAGCCCACCGATCCTTCGGACTCCAAGGGCTCCGACAAGGACGGCGAGGACGGCAAGGACGGCAAGAGCGGCAAGGACGCCAAGGACCCCTCGGGCGAGGACAAGGACAAGGGCAAGGGCGAACCGTCCGACAACGCCTCCGACCCGGAGAAGCCCTCCGGCGACGCGAGCGACACGCCCGGCTCCGGCAAGGACTCCCGAGAGAAGAATCACGACGAGTCCGGCGAGACCGGCGAGTCCGGCGAAAAGGGCGAGACCGGCGAGAACGAGAGCGACTCCGGCAAGTCGGGCGACGAGGACGCCACTTCGCCCACGCCCGAGAACTCGACCGACCCCGCCGACGACACGGCCGGTTCCGGTGGCTCCGACGACTCCGCGTCCGGCCGCCACCGCGGCGACCGCGCGGACGAGAGCGAGAGCGCGGACGGCCGGTCCGGACGGCACGCGTCGCGCGGCGAGAAGCGCTCCGGTCCGGTCGCCGACGGGACGTACACGGTGCGCTCCGGAGACAACCTGTCGGTCATCGCGGACGACCTCGGCGTCGACGGCGGATGGCACGAGCTCTACACCGACAACAAGAAGACCGTCGGCAAGGACCCGGACCTCATTCTCCCCGGTCAGAGCCTCGATCTGGGCGAAAAGTAACCGTAGTTGACGAAGTGTCGGGTGGGGGCTTCGCGTCGTATGTCTGGTTTGGCGCGAGTGAGAGATGGGTCTCAGAAGCCCTGATCGTCTTTGAAATTCCGGCGATCGCGTGATTACCGTCGTCACCGCTCGCCACTGGTGGGCCCCGCCGGTCGGTACGCCGAATCCTGCCAACGGCCGGACGGGAACAGTCGTCGCTTTGAGCGCCGTAGGCAGGAGCGGGGGACCCAAGGTAAGTGCCGCGACACGCGGCTAGGGGTGAAGCCGCACTCGGGAGAGTGCGGCCGGGCAACCACATCGGCCCGAACCCGACAGCTCACCTCGCAGGCGTCGGTGAGGGGATCAACGCATGCTGTTTTCCAGCAAGGGCAAGCACCGTCGTCCGTCCAAGGCCACCCGTGTCGTCACGCTCGCCGGTGTCACCGGTGCCGCCGTGGCCGCCCCGCTGATGGCCGCCGGTTCCGCCTCGGCCGCCACCACCTCCGAGTGGGACGCCGTCGCCCAGTGCGAGTCCGGCGGCAACTGGTCCATCAACACCGGCAACGGCTACTACGGCGGCGTGCAGTTCTCCGCCTCCACGTGGTCCGCGTACGGCGGCACGAAGTACGCGCCGACCGCCGACAAGGCCTCCAAGGCCCAGCAGATCGAGATCGCCGAGAAGGTCCTCGCGGGCCAGGGCAAGGGTGCCTGGCCGAGCTGCGGCGTCGGCCTCTCGGGCGCCTCGCCCAGCACCGGCGGCGGCTCGCAGGAGCAGGCCCCGCAGCAGAAGGCCGAGCCCCAGCCGCAGCAGACGCAGCAGCAGGCCGCCCCGCAGCAGCAGGCCGCGCCGAAGCCGCAGCCCAAGCCGCAGCCGCAGACCGAGTCCAAGAAGACCGTCGAGACCCCGACCGGCAAGACGGTCAAGAAGGGCGACGGCGAGTACAAGGTCAAGACGGGCGACACCCTGTCCAAGATCGCCCAGGCCGAGCACGTCAAGGGCGGCTGGCACAAGGTCTACAAGCTCAACGGCGACATCATCGACAACGCCGACATGATCTACCCGGGCCAGCAGCTCCACTTGAGCTGACCCGCCCGGTCGCGGCCGTGCCTCGGCGGACGCACGGCCGTACCCCCCGTCCCCACGGGCTCCCCGCCCCGGTGCGCGTATCCCCCGTACGCACCGGGGCGGGGCCATGTCCGCACCCGTATCCACGCCGCCCCCCGGGCCCCCCGTGTTCGCTACTAGCGAGTAGAGAACATGGTCTTTCGCCCTGTTTCCGCGCCGTATGGCCTTTGTGCCGTCCCAGGAGACGGGCGGTCGGCTGGCCGAAGGCCCGGAGCCGGTTAGGCTCAGGAGACGCAGGGCCGAAGCGGCTCGCGTAAACGCGTCACATCCCAGAAGGAGATGCTCGTGCCGTCCATCGACGTCGTCGTAGCCCGGGAAATCCTGGACTCCCGAGGCAACCCCACGGTCGAGGTCGAGGTCGGCCTCGACGACGGCAGCACCGGTCGTGCCGCCGTTCCGTCGGGTGCCTCCACCGGTGCCTTCGAGGCCATCGAACTCCGTGACGGTGACCCCAACCGTTACCAGGGCAAGGGTGTCGAGAAGGCCGTCCTCGCCGTCATCGAGCAGATCGGCCCGGAGCTCGTCGGCTACGACGCCACCGAGCAGCGCCTGATCGACCAGGCCATGTTCGACCTGGACGCCACCGACAACAAGGGCTCGCTCGGCGCCAACGCCATCCTCGGCGTCTCGCTCGCCGTCGCGCACGCCGCCTCCGAGGCCAGCGACCTGCCGCTGTTCCGCTACCTCGGCGGCCCGAACGCGCACCTGCTGCCCGTCCCGATGATGAACATCCTGAACGGCGGGTCGCACGCCGACTCGAACGTCGACATCCAGGAATTCATGATCGCCCCGATCGGCGCGGAGTCCTTCTCCGAGGCGCTGCGCTGGGGCACCGAGGTCTACCACACCCTCAAGAAGGTCCTGAAGGACAAGGGTCTGTCGACCGGCCTCGGCGACGAGGGCGGCTTCGCCCCGAACCTGGACTCCAACCGCGCCGCGCTCGACCTCATCCTCGAGGCCATCAAGCAGGCCGGTTACGTCCCCGGCGAGCAGATCGCGCTCGCCCTCGACGTCGCCGCGTCCGAGTTCTACAAGGACGGCAAGTACTCCTTCGAGGGCAAGGACCGCTCGGCCGCCGAGATGACCGAGTACTACGAGGAGCTCGTCGCCTCGTACCCGCTCGTCTCCATCGAGGACCCGCTGTTCGAGGACGACTGGGCCGGCTGGAACGTCATCACCGAGAAGCTCGGCGACAAGGTGCAGCTCGTCGGCGACGACCTGTTCGTCACCAACCCCGAGCGCCTGGCCCGTGGCATCGAGGAGAACTCGGCCAACGCCCTGCTCGTCAAGGTCAACCAGATCGGTTCGCTGACCGAGACCCTGGACGCCGTCGAGATGGCCCAGCGCAGCGGCTTCAAGTGCATGATGTCGCACCGCTCCGGCGAGACCGAGGACGTCACCATCGCCGACCTCGCCGTCGCCACCAACTGCGGCCAGATCAAGACCGGCGCCCCGGCCCGCTCCGAGCGCGTCGCCAAGTACAACCAGCTCCTGCGCATCGAGGAGATCCTCGACGACGCGGCGGTCTACGCCGGTCGCTCGGCCTTCCCGCGCTTCAAGGGCTGAGCTTCGAGCGCTGGTGAGCAGGCAGCTCGCTGAGCAGCCAGCTCTCCCAGGCACGTGGTTACCTACGTCCCCGCATGCGGTCCCGTACCGTGTGCGGGGACGTACGTACGTGTAAGCGCTGCTCAGCTCTGGGGAGGCGGAACCATGGCCAAGGCCGGGACCAAGGACCGGTTCTCCACCGCGACCCGCCTGCGGCTGCTCGGCGAGCAGACCGCCGAGCGGGTCTACCGCTCCCAGACCAAGCGCCAGGCGCGCCGCTCCCGGCTCACCGGCCGCGCCGCGCTCCTCGCGCTCGTGCTCTGCTCCCTGGTCGTCGCCCTGGCGTACCCGATGCGGCAGTACGTGTCGCAGCGCGCCGAGATCGACGACCTGCGCCGGCAGCAGGCCGAGCACCGGGCGGACGTCGAGAAGCTGCGCGACGAGAAGGCCCGCTGGCAGGACGACGCGTACGCGGAGCAGCGCGTCCGGGACCGCCTGCACTACGTGATGCCCGGCGAGACCGGCTTCACGGTGATCGACCCCGCGGCGAGCAAGAGCCGCCGCACGGACCAGGGGGCGGCGACGCGCCCCTGGTACTCGAACGTCTGGGACGGCGTCGACAAGGCGGACCGCCCCGACGACTGACCTTCCGATGACGTACTTCCGATGACGTGCTTCTGACGACTGACACGAAAGACAGGCATGGAAACGCCCCCGCCGACCACTGAGCGCACCGAGCCCACCGACGCCGACGTCGAGGCCTTCAAGCAGCAGCTCGGCCGCCCGCCGCGCGGCCTGCGGGCCATCGCGCACCGCTGCCCCTGCGGACAGCCGGACGTCGTCGAGACGGCGCCGCGCCTCCCGGACGGGACGCCGTTCCCCACGACGTACTACCTGACGTGCCCCCGGGCCGCCTCTGCGATCGGCACTCTTGAGGCCAACGGCGTCATGAAGGAGATGTCGGAGCGGCTGAAGACGGACGAGGAGCTGGCGAAGCAGTACCGCGCCGCGCACGAGGACTACATCGCGCGCCGTGACGCCATCGAGGTCCTCGAGGGCTTCCCGAGCGCGGGCGGCATGCCGGACCGCGTGAAGTGCCTGCACGTCCTGGTCGGCCACTCCCTGGCCGCGGGCCCCGGCGTGAACCCGCTGGGCGACGAGGCCATCGCGATGCTGCCCGAGTGGTGGGCCAAGGGCCCCTGCGTCACGCCGTGCGCCCCCGAGGGTGCCGAGTGACCCGGGTCGCCGCCATCGACTGCGGCACGAACTCGATCCGTCTGCTGGTGGCGGACGCCGACCCGGCCACCGGTGAACTGGTCGACCTCGACCGGCGGATGACGATCGTCAGGCTCGGCCAGGGCGTGGACAGGACGGGCCGCCTCGCGCAGGAGGCGCTGGACCGCACCTTCGCGGCCTGCCGGGAGTACGCCGCGGTCATCAAGGAGCACGGCGCCGAACGCGTCCGCTTCGTCGCCACGTCCGCGTCCCGCGACGCGGAGAACCGCGACGAGTTCGTGCGCGGTGTCCTGGACATCCTGGGCGTCGAGCCGGAGGTCATCAGCGGCGACCAGGAGGCGGAGTTCTCCTTCACCGGCGCCACCAAGGAACTGACGGGCCGTGACGACCTCGCGAAGCCGTACCTGGTGGTGGACATCGGCGGCGGCTCCACGGAGTTCGTGGTCGGCACGGACCGGGTGGAGGCGGCCAGGTCGGTCGACGTCGGCTGTGTCCGCATGACCGAGCGCCACCTCGTACGCGACGGTGTGGTCACCGACCCGCCCGCGCCCGAGCAGCTCGACGCGATCCGCGCGGACATCGAGTCCGCCCTGGACCTCGCCGAGCGCACGGTTCCGCTCAAGGAGGCCCGCACGCTGGTGGGCCTGGCGGGCTCGGTCACCACGGTCGCCGCGATCGCCCTGGACCTCGACGTCTACGACTCGCAGGCGATCCACCACGCCCGCATCCCGTACCAGCGGGTGAGCGCCATCGTGGACCGCCTGACCCGCGCCACGCACGACGAGCGCGCCGCGATCCCGGTGATGCACCCGGGCCGCGCCGACGTCATCGCGTCGGGCGCCCTGGTCCTGCTGGCGATCATGGACAGGGTGGGCGCGCGCGAGGTCGTCGTGAGCGAGCACGACATCCTCGACGGCATCGGCTGGTCCATCGCCTGAGCGCGTCCTGTAGCGTCTGAGCGGTCGGAAGGGGGGTCGGAAGGCCCCCCGACGACACTCCGTCGGAAAACTTCGTGAAGTTCTTCACAAGGAAAACGGCACCGATGGACGAGGTTCGACGGTCTCGGACCGTCTATAGGGGGCTTTTCGAAGGCCCGGACCCGCACTCGGTGTGCTTCACGCAGGTGACGGGAGTGTGTCGCGGGGCCCTGGTTCCTTCGGGCCGGAGCCTCGGAGTGCAGCTCACAAGGGGTGCACAACGACTCGCGTGACGCCGTGGTTCCCCACGGACACCATGACCTGGGTCACGTGGGCGGCGAAGTGTAGCAGAGGCCCTTGGCATGCTTGTGAAGGGGCGCACGAGCGACCCCCGGCGGGCAGGTGGATACTCGATGGCATGAGCACCACGGAGCGTCCCAGGATCCTCGTAGTAGGCGGTGGGTACGTAGGCCTGTACGCAGCTCGGCGCATTCTCAAGAAGATGCGCTTCGGAGAGGCGACCGTCACGGTCGTCGACCCCCGGTCGTACATGACCTACCAGCCCTTCCTCCCCGAAGCCGCCGCCGGCAGCATCTCGCCTCGGCACGTCGTCGTACCGCTGCGACGCGTACTGCCGAGGGCGGAAGTCCTCACCGGCCGGGTCACCACCATCGACCAGGACCGCAAGGTCGCCACGATCGCGCCGCTCGTCGGCGAGGCCTACGAGCTGCCTTTCGACTACCTCGTCATCGCGATGGGCGCGGTCTCCCGCACCTTCCCGATCCCCGGTCTCGCCGAGCAGGGCATCGGCATGAAGGGCATCGAGGAGGCCATCGGCCTGCGCAACCACGTCCTCGAGCAGCTCGACAAGGCCGACTCCACGACGGACGAGGACGTCCGTCGCAAGGCACTGACCTTCGTCTTCGTCGGCGGTGGCTTCGCGGGTGCGGAGACCATCGGCGAGGTCGAGGACATGGCCCGCGACGCGGCCAAGTACTACAACAACGTGAAGCGCGAGGACATGCGCTTCGTGCTGGTCGACGTCGCGGACAAGATCCTCCCCGAGGTCGGCCCGAAGCTCGGCCAGTACGGCAAGGAGCACCTGGAAGGCCGCGGCGTCGAGGTCTACCTCAAGACCGGCATGGACTCCTGCGTGGACGGCCACGTGGTCCTCAACAACGGCCTCGAGGTCGACTCCAACACGATCGTGTGGACCGCGGGCGTCAAGCCCAACCCGGCGCTGTCCCGCTTCGGTCTGCCGCTCGGCCCCCGCGGCCACGTCGACACCCAGACGACCCTCCAGGTCCAGGGCACCGACTACATCTGGGCCGCGGGCGACAACGCCCAGGTCCCGGACATGGTCGGCCGCAAGGCCGGCAACGAGAACGCCTGGTGCCCGCCGAACGCACAGCACGCGCTGCGTCAGGCGAAGGTCCTCGGCGACA
Organism: Streptomyces venezuelae; assembly: GCF_008642315.1. NCBI lineage: Bacteria > Bacillati > Actinomycetota > Actinomycetes > Kitasatosporales > Streptomycetaceae > Streptomyces > Streptomyces venezuelae. The sequence continues at coordinate 5,330,465 of NZ_CP029192.1, forward strand.
ACGTGATCTCCGGCATGCGGGGCTTCCCGCAGAAGGAGTACAGCCACGCCAACAAGGGTGCGGTCGCCGGTCTCGGCCTGCACAAGGGCGTCGCGATGATCGTCATGGGCAAGATGAAGATCAAGCTCAAGGGTCGTCTCGCCTGGTACATGCACCGCGCGTACCACGGCATGGCGATGCCGACGTTCAACCGCAAGATCCGCGTCTTCGCGGACTGGACACTCGGCATGTTCCTCAAGCGCGAGGTCGTCTCGCTCGGCGCCATGGAGACGCCGCGTGAGGAGTTCTACGAGGCGGCCAAGCCGGCTCCGAAGCCCGCGGCCGCGGCCGAGCCCGCCCCGGCGGTCAAGGCCGAGGAGAAGGCCAAGGCCTCCTGAGGGCCTCCTGAGGTCAGCAGAACCAACCCGAAGGGGTCGCTCGCCATCCGTGGTGCGAGTGGCCCCTTCGGGCTTTTCCGGATTCAACTAGGTGCCCCCCACATCTATTTTGCCTTTCCATGACGCGGCAACGGGACTGCGCACGCCGTCCTTTGGTGTTTACGTGGTGTCGGACCCATCCACGGAGGTGTGCGCCATGCAGGACGCCGCACAGCGGCTCAAGACCCTCGCCGAGCAGCTCATGGGAGCCCCGCTGCCGGTGCGTATCCGCGCCTGGGACGGGTCGGAATCCGGCCCGCCGAACACCCCCGCCCTCGTCGTGCGCAACCGCCGCGCCCTGCGCCACCTCCTGTGGAAGCCGGGGGAGCTGGGCCTGGCGCGCGCCTGGGTGGCCGGTGACCTGGACGTCGACGGTGACCTCTACAAAGCCCTGGACGTCATGGCGGAGTTCATCTGGGAGCGCGGTGAGGACTCCAGGAGCCTGCGGCAGTCCCTGCGCGACCCGGAGTTCCGCGCCGCGGCCCGCTCCCTGCTCGCCCTCTCCGCGCCCTTCCTGCCGCCCGCCCCGCCCCCGGAGGAGATGCGCAGACCCGGTCGCCTCCACCTCCACACCAAGGGCAGCGACCGCCGCGCCATCAGCCACCACTACGACGTCGGCAACGACTTCTACGCGCTGGTGCTCGGCCCGTCGATGGTCTACTCCTGCGCCTACTGGGAGTCGCCCGACGGCACCCTGGAGGACGCCCAGCGCGACAAGCTCGACATCGTCGCCCGAAAGCTCGCCCTGAAGCCCGGCATGCGCCTGCTCGACGTCGGCTGCGGCTGGGGCTCCATGGCGGTCCACGCGGCCCGCGAGTACGGCGTGAGCGTCGTGGGCGTCACCCTCTCACAGGAGCAGGCCGCCTACGCCCGAAAGCGGATCGCCGAGGAGGGTCTGACGGACCGGATCGAGATCCGCGTCCAGGACTACCGCGACGTACGTGACGGACCGTATGACGCCATCAGCTCCATCGGCATGGCCGAACACGTCGGCTCGACACGCTACTTGGAGTACGCGCACGACCTCCACGCCCTCCTGCGGCCCGGCGGACGGCTTCTGAACCACCAGATCGCGCGGCGGCCGCAGGCCGACGAGTCGGCGTACTCCGTCGACGAGTTCATCGACGCCTACGTCTTCCCCGACGGGGAGCTCGCGCCCCTGGGCACCACGGTCGGCCTCCTGGAACGGGCCGGGTTCGAGGTCCGCGACGTCGAGACCCTCCGCGAGCACTACGCCCTCACCCTGCGCCGCTGGGTCGCCAACCTGGAGGCGCACTGGACGGAGGGCCAGCGGCTCACCTCGCCCGGCCGGGCCCGCATCTGGCGGCTCTACATGGCCGCGTCCGCGCTGGCCTTCGAACGCAACCGCATCGGCGTCAACCAGGTCCTTGCGGTGAAGACACCGGAGGACGGGGCGTCGGGGATGCCGTTGAGGGCGAGGGACTGGCGGTGAGCCGAAATTCAGCCCGTCCGGTGGGATCCAGCCCGTCCGGCGTTTGAGGACGAGCCACGCAGCGGCGATACGGGGGGGGCGGAGCCCCCGGTACGGCATGCGAGTGGGGCCCTGGACGCGTCGACGTCCAGGGCCCCACTCACGTAACCGCTCAAGCCCGCGCAGCTACTCGCTCTTGATGGCCATCAGCGGGTTCAGCCGAGCCGCACTGCGCGCCGGCCACACCGCCGCCATCACACCGACCACCGCGGCGATGGCCAGGAAGATCACGATCCGGCCGACCGGGATCTCCATCGAGTACGTGGTGACCTTCTCGGCGATGCTGCCGCCCACGGCCCAGCCCATGAAGAGGCCGAGGCCGATGCCGAGGACCGCGCCGAACAGCGAGATCACGACCGACTCCAGGCGCACCATCTGCTTGACCTTCGCGCGGTCAAGGCCGATCGCCCGCAGCATGCCGATCTCGTGCTTGCGCTCGAACACCGACATGGCCAGCGTGTTGATGACGCCGAGCACCGCGATCAGGATGGCCATCGCGAGGAGGCCGTACAGCATGTTCAGGATCAGGTTGATGCCGCCCGCGACCGCGTTGCTGACGTCGTCCTTGTCCTGGACGGTGATGGCCGGGTTGTCGCCCAGCGCGTCGACGATGGCGTTCTCGGCACGGTCCGACGCACCGCCCTTCATCTTCACCAGGACCTGCTTGTCGACGGGCTTGGAGAGGTGCGGGTCGACGACGGAGGTGGGGGCGAAGAGACCGTTGAGCATCTCGTTGCCCTCGTAGACACCCGCGACCTTCAGCCGGACCGTCTTGCCGTCCTCCTCGAACTTCAGCGGGAACGTGTCGCCGGCCTTCAGGCCCTTGTCCTTCGCCGTGTCCGTGTCGACCAGCGCGGTGCCCGCCTTCAGGTCGTCGATCGATCCGCTGGTGAAGTCGAGGCCGACCAGCTTGCCGAACGACTTCGGGTCGACGCCGTTGACGACCGAGTAGCTGCCGTCCGCCTCGCCGTACGCGGGGCGCAGCGGGGAGCTCGCCTCGACGTCGGGGATCTTGTCGATCTTCTCGCGGACCTCGGGGGCCAGCTCCTGGAAGTTCGCCATGGAGACGCTGTAGTCGGCCTTCATGGAGCCCGCGGCCATCTTGTTGATGGCGCTGCCCATGGACACCGCGATGACCGTCATCCCGGTGATGAGGGTGAGGCCGATCATCAGGGCCGAGGCGGTGGACGCCGTACGGCGCGGGTTGCGCACCGAGTTGAGGCGCGACAGCTTGCCGGTGACGCCGAACGGCTTCAGGAGCGGCGCGGAGGCGGCGATGAACGGCCGGGACAGCAGCGGGGTGAGGACGATGACGCCGACGAGGATGATGCCGGCGCCGCCCGCCATCACGTAGTTGTCGTCCATGAACAGCAGGACCGTGCCGAACGCCACGATGAGCGAGCCGATGGTGTTGCGGACGACCAGGCCGCGCGTGGTGGGCGTCGCGTGGACGCTGTTCATCGCGGCGACCGGCGGGATCTTCGCGGCGCGTCGGCCCGGCAGCCAGGCGGCCAGCATGGTCACGACCACGCCGATCAGGAGCGCCACCACGATGGTCGTCGGGGCGATGACGAGGGGCCCGTCGGGCAGCGAGGCGCCGCCGGAGTTCATCAGGGACTCCAGGCCCACGGAGACACCGAGGCCGAGCCCGAACCCGGCCACGGCGGCGACCAGGCCGACGAGGAAGGCCTCGATGAGCACGGAGCGCGTCACCTGGCGGCGCGAGGCGCCGACGGCGCGCATCAGCGCGAGCTCCTTGGTGCGCTGGGCGACCAGCATGGTGAAGGTGTTGGCGATGATGAAGATGCCGACGAACAGCGCGATGCCGGCGAAGATCAGCAGGACCTGGCTCATGGAGCTGGTCTGCTGCTCGATCATCCGGTCCTGGTCGTCCGAGAGCTGACCGCCGGTGACGGCGTCCGTGTCCTTCGGCAGGATCTTCTCGACGGAGCTCTTCAGCGCCGACTCTGAGGTGCCCGCGGCGGCCTTGACGTCGATCTCGTCGTACTCGGTCTTGTTCAGCGCCTTCAGCGCGGTCGTGTTGTCGAGGACGACGAGGCTGCCGCCCGCGACGACGCTGCCGTCGTCGGTGTCGAAGATGCCGGAGACCTTGGCGGAGCGGACGGGGCCGTCGGTGGAGTAGCGAACGGTGTCGCCCACCTTGAAGCCGGTGCGCTCGGCGGTGCGGGAGTCCAGGGCGATGTCGGCGGCGGACTTCGGCGCGGCGCCCTTCGTGAAGGCGTACCGGGGGTCCTTGCCGTCCTTGCCCGGGTAGTAGTTGGAGCCGGTGGTGCCCCACTCGCCGCCGACGAGCTTGCCGTCCTTGTCGGCGAGCGCGGTGAAGCCGTTGACCGAGCCGATGGCGGACTCGGCGCCGGGCAGGGCCGCGGCCTTCTTCAGGAGGCCGTCGGTGAGGCGCGCGGGCTCCTTGGACTCGCCGTCCTCGGAGGAGCCGCCGTCCGGCTGGATGGCGACGGAGACGTGGTCGAAGCTCTTCGCCGACTTGTTCTTGTAGGCGTTGCCGAAGGTGTCGGTGAAGACCAGGGTGCCGGAGACGAACGCGACGCCGAGCATGACGGCGAGCACGGTCATCAACAGCCGTGCTTTGTGCGCCAGCACGTTGCGCAGGGCGGTACGGAACATGGGTGTGAGTCCTGGGTCAGGTGAGAGAGGGGGGAGCCCCGCAGGGGCCTCCCGGGGGCGCGGGGAACTGCGCGACAAGCCACAACCGGCCCGCAGCCCCGAGACATGCCGGGCCCCGACGGCGGTAGGGAAGAACCACCCGAGGCCGAGCGGCCACTAGCTCGTGCGGCCCTTCGCGTCGAAGTGCTTCATCCGGTCGAGGACCCCGTCCGCCGTCGGCCGGTGCATCTCGTCGACGACCCGCCCGTCCGCGAGGAAGATCACGCGGTCCGCGTACGAGGCGGCCACCGGGTCGTGCGTGACCATCACGACGGTCTGCCCGAGGTCCCGCACGGAGTTGCGGAGGAAGCCGAGCACCTCCGCGCCGGAGCGCGAGTCGAGGTTTCCGGTCGGCTCGTCACCGAAGATGATCTCCGGCTGGGAGGCGAGCGCGCGGGCCACGGCCACACGCTGCTGCTGGCCGCCGGAGAGCTCGGTCGGCCGGTGGCTGAGCCGCCCGGAGAGGCCGACCATCTCGATGACCTGCTCCAGCCACCGCTTGTCCGGCTTGCGGCCCGCGATGTCCATCGGCAGCGTGATGTTCTCCAGCGCCGTCAGCGTCGGCAGCAGGTTGAACGCCTGGAAGATGAAGCCGATCTTGTCCCGACGGAGCTTGGTGAGCTGCTTGTCCTTGAGCGTGGACAGTTCCGTTTCGCCGATGCGCACGGAGCCGGAGCTGAAGCTGTCCAGGCCCGCCACGCAGTGCATCAGCGTCGACTTGCCGGATCCCGAGGGACCCATGATCGCGGTGAACTCGCCCTGCCCGAAGTCGACGGAGACGTGGTCCAGGGCGACCACCTGGGTCTCGCCCTGTCCATACACCTTGGAGAGGTCCGTGGCGCGCGCTGCCACGGTGGTGGCGCGGGCGGCGAAGGGGGTGGTGGTCACGGGACGGTGCTCCTGTCGGGACGACGAGTGGGGACGTACTCCATCGTCCTGGCCGATCACTGTCCTGTAGTCAGCCGCTGTTCCGGTTCCCGGGGCCCTCTCCAGTCGGACTTGAGGTCGGCCTGTCATACCTGGGGATGACACCTATCCCTGAGTACGGCTTGAGACGCGGGGGAGGGAGAAGGCGGAGAAGGCGGAGAAGGGGGGTGAAAGCGGGACCGGGAACGTCCGGGCGGCTAAATTCCGTCATTCCGTGCACAGAGCCACGAGACCGGCCGGAGCCGGGACAAGGCCTCCGGCATGTACCAACGGACCGTGTCAGGGCCTGATGCACCCTCAGACGTCAATAAAATAAGACAACATCGGGCTGCCCTTCCGCTGTTCGGGGGATGCCTCCCGATAGGGTCGAAGCCTCGACGCGGAGCCCATGGCCTGCCCGGATGGTGGAATGCAGACACGGCGAGCTTAAACCTCGCTGCCCCTCGGGGGCGTGCCGGTTCAAGTCCGGCTCCGGGCACATCCCGCCGCACCCGTCGTGCCTCAGCGTCGATCGTGCGTCGCTCTCCGGGGTCACCCGGGCGGCGCAACGGCGCGGATCCGGGAACAGTGGCCCCTTCGTGCGCGTTCTCCATCACAGTGAGGGAAAGATCCTCCCCAAGCACTAGGCTCATCCCTTTGCCTACGCATTACTCTTGAGGCAAAGCCACACACGGTGGCCATGGAGGAGTGAAATGAGGAGCAGTAACCCGGTCTTCTCGCGACGGGGGTTCAGCCGCGACAACGGCTTCGCCGGCTTCGGCCAGCAGCCGCAGGCCGGGGGACCCGCGGGCGCGACCCAGACCCAACAGGGCAACCCGTACGCGCAGGGCAATCCGTACGCCGGAGGCCAGCAGGCCCCCGCGGGCAACCCCTACGCCACGAATCCGTACGCCCAGCAGGACCTGCAGCACGGAGCGCCCCAGGCGCCCGTGACCACCGCGGGCCGTATGACGATGGACGACGTCGTCATGCGTACCGCGACCACGCTCGGCACCCTCGTGGTGACGGCCGCGCTCGCCTGGGCGCTGCTGCCGGTCGACGACGCCAACATCAGCAAGTCGTACGGCATCGCGATCGGCGCCGGTCTGATCGCGATGGTCCTGGGCCTCGTCCAGGCCTTCAAGCGCAAGGCCTCGCCCGCGCTGATCCTGTCGTACGCCGCGCTGGAAGGTGTCTTCCTCGGCGTCGTCTCCAGCGTGGTCGACAACCGCATCGCCAGCGGCGCGGCCATGCAGGCCGTGCTCGGCACGATGGCCGTCTTCATCGGCGTCCTCGTGGCGTACAAGGCGGGCTGGATCCGCGTCAACCGTCGCTTCTACGGCTTCGTGATGGCCGCGGCGATGGGCTTCCTGCTGCTGACCGCCGTGAACCTGCTGTTCATGGTCTTCGGCGGCGGTGACGGCCTCGGCTTCCGCAGCGGTGGCCTCGGCATCGTCTTCGGCATCGTCGGCATCCTGCTCGGCGCGTGCTTCCTGGCCCTGGACTTCAAGCAGGTCGAGGACGGCATCGCGTACGGAGCGCCGAAGGAAGAGGCGTGGCTCGCCGCGTTCGGTCTGACGATGACGCTCGTCTGGATCTACATGGAGTTCCTGCGCCTGATCGCGATCTTCTCGGGCAACGACTGAGTCGCGTAGTCGCGCAGTAGTCGCAGAAGGGCCCGCGGACCGGGGACGGTCCGCGGGCCCTTTGCCGTGTGCCGTGTGGGTGGGGTCAGACGAGCTTGCGGGCGGCCCGCCTGAGGTCGTACTCGTGGATGATCGCCTTAGCGTGCCCGTACGCGAGATTGTGTTCGGAGCGGAGCCAGCTGACTTTTTCCTCGAAGCGGAAGAGGGAGGGTCCTTCGTCCACGGCGCGCAGCCAGTCGGAGACTTCACGACCGGTGCAGTGGGGGATTCGGGCGAGCAGGTTGCGGTGGGTCTCCTCGGAGAAGACTTGGGACATCGGCGCCTCCGGACGCGTCGCGATGTGTTCCGGCCTTCACGCCACCGTGCCTGAGCGTTGGGGCGTTGGCAACAGTCCCGGTAGGGCGCATAAGGTCGCTGCGTGCTCGATACGACGCCTTTGACAGCCGCAGTGGACCAATTCGCCGACCGTCTGCGGGCCGCCCCGCAGAGCCGCCTGCAGCGGGGGGCGGCGACCGAAGCGCTCGCTCTGGCCAGGGAGTTGGCCGCCCGCGCCCAGCGCATCGAGGAACCGGAGGCGCAGCCGCGGGAGATGCCGGACGCGGGGATGTTCGCCGCGGCCGACCAGATCACCGTCGCGGGGCGCGATCTCGCCCTCGTCCTGACGGACCCCGAGGAGCTCGCGCAAGCGCTGGAGCTCGTGGAGGAGGCGCAGAAGCGGGCCGGGGTCTAGAGGCCCGGCCCTGTGCGTGTACGGGCTCAGGGCCGGGGTCTGGGGCCCGGCCCTGCGCGTGTACGGGCTCAGACCGAGGCGATGACGCGGTCGGCCAGGATGTAGACGTTCTCGGTGCCGCACTCGAACGTCAGGGCGTACGCGCCGGAGATGCCGGAGCCGCCGAGCAGGAACGGGGTGCGGCCCTCGCGCAGCGCGGTCGCCAGGAGCTCCGCGGTCTCGCGGTGTCCGGGCGTCATGCACAGCGTCGTGCCGTCGGCGAAGACGTACACGTCCAGCGTGCCCAGCGGACCGGGGCGGACGTCGGCGAGGGCGGTGCGGGCGTCGGCCAGCTCCTCCAGGCATGCCACCGTGCGCTCGTGGTCACCGTGGTCGCCGTGCCCCTCGGGCGTCGGCGTCTGCACCGGCACGAAGTCCGGGTGCGAGGGGTGCCGGCGGCGCGCGGCGGCCAGCTCCGGGGAGTCACCGGCGAACTCGTCGGTGCCCGTCGACTCGGCGAACGGCTCCGTCACCGGCTCCAGGCTGTCGGACTCCAGACCCGCGAAGTCGGCCTGCCGGGGCAGGAACAGTTCGTCGGCCATGCCGTCGGGCAGGCCGATGCCGTCGTGCAGGCCGGGCAGCCCGCCGAGCATCGAGGGCCCGTCGGCGCCCTCACGGGCCTCCTGGGCGGCCCAGAACGCACGGGCCTCGGCGAGCTCGCGCTCACGCTCCTCGGCGAGCGCCTCGGACACGGCCGCGCGTATCTCGTCGGTGTCGACCGTGGCGCGGGCGCCCGGCACTGTGGGGTGCGGGCCGCTCGTGGCGCGGCTGTCGGCTTCGGCGGCTTCGGCTCTGGCGGCCAGCTCGGTGTGCAGGGCTGTGATCTCGGCGAGCTGCTTGCGCAGGCCGTGCACGGCGTGCAGGGCAGCGACGCCCACGGCCGTGGCAGCGGCCGTGGAGAGCAGCAGGGCAAGAGGCAAGGCGCTCACTGACGTACTCCCGGTTTCAAGTCGACCCCCGACTTCCTACATCAGCTTGAAGCCTGCACGATCCACCTGTCAGTGCATTACGTCACGAATAGGACAGGACTTAGGGCCTGAGGTTTAACCCCAGATGTGCTCTGAGCTGGTCATATCCCTCTCCCCCAGGAGATAGGTCACATCCTGGGGGAGATTGGGTCACGAAGTGATGCAGGGACGGAGGGTCAGCGGTGGGAACTGTGTGTCAGCAGTTTTCGCTGTTTCCAGCCGTAATTAGCTGAGGCGTTCGATAACCATGGCCATGCCCTGGCCGCCGCCGACGCACATCGTCTCCAGGCCGAACTGCTTGTCGTGGAACTGGAGGGAGTTGATGAGCGTGCCGGTGATGCGGGCGCCCGTCATGCCGAAGGGGTGGCCGACGGCGATGCCACCGCCGTTGACGTTCAGCTTGTCGATGTCGATGCCCAGGTCGCGGTAGCTGGGGATCACCTGGGCGGCGAACGCCTCGTTGATCTCGACCAGGTCGATGTCGTCGATGGTCAGCCCGGCGCGCCGGAGCGCCTGCTTGCTCGCCTCGACCGGGCCGAGGCCCATGATCTCGGGGGAGAGGCCGGTGACGCCGGTGGAGACGATGCGGGCGAGCGGGGTCAGACCGAGCTCGCGGGCCTTCGTGTCGCTCATGATCACGAGGGCGGCGGCGCCGTCGTTGAGGGGGCAGCAGTTGCCGGCGGTGACGAGGCCGTCGGGGCGGAAGACGGGCTTGAGGCCCTGCACGCCCTCCAGGGTGACCCCGGCGCGCGGCCCGTCGTCCTTGCTGACGACGGTCCCGTCGGGGGTGGTGACCGGGGTGATCTCCCGCTCCCAGAACCCGTTCTTGATGGCCTCCTCGGCGAGGTTCTGCGAGCGGACGCCGAACTCGTCCATGTCCTGACGGGTGACGCCCTTCACGCGGGCGAGGTTCTCGGCGGTCTGCCCCATCGCGATGTACGCGTCCGGGACGAGCCCGTCCTCACGCGGGTCGTGCCACGTGGAGCCCTCGGTCTTGGACACGGCCTCGGTGCGGGCCTCGGCGTCGGCGAACAGCGGGTTGTGGGTGTCGGGGAGCCCGTCGCTGGTCCCCTTCACGCTCCGGGACACCATCTCGACACCCGCGGAGATGAAGACGTCGCCCTCGCCGGCCTTGATGGCGTGCAGGGCCATGCGGGAGGTCTGGAGGGACGAGGAGCAGTACCGGGTGATGGTGCAGCCCGGCAGGTGGTCCATGCCCATCTGCACGGCGACGATGCGGCCGAGGTTGTGCCCCTGCTCGCCGCCGGGCAGGCCACAGCCCAGCATCAGATCGTCGATGTCCTTCGGGTCCAGCTCCGGCACCTTGGCGAGGGCGGCCTCGATGATGGTGGCGGTCAGGTCGTCCGGCCGCAGATCCTTCAACGAGCCCTTGAAGGCGCGGCCGATCGGGGTGCGGGCAGCGGAGACGATCACGGCTTCGGGCATCAGGGGCTCCAGTGGCGAAGGGGATGGACTCACTGGGAAGTTACCTGCACGTATCGCTGTCGGTCATCGGGTGGGGCGTGTGACTCCGACCGCATTTCTAAGCGGGCGCTCAGGCCGCGGGGCCGTGGAGGGGGTCGGCACCCTTGCTCGGGCCTTCGGACGGACCACCCAGGGGCGCGGGGAACTGCGCGACAAGCCCCCACCGGGCGGCAGGCGAGCGGTGACTAAACCCCCTCCACACCCTCCACGAAGTGGTCGAACTCGCCCGCTTGTACGCCGAGTACGAACGCGTCCCACTTCTTGCGGGTGGTCGTGACGACGTTGTCCGGATCGCTGGTCTCGCGAAGATAGACGGCGTCGTCGTTGTCGCCCTCGCCGAAGGCGATCTCGATCCACGGTCCTGGACCCTGCTCGTCCTCGGGGGCGGCACGGGTCCAGTCGAGGTCGGTGGGAACGCGGGGGGTCTCGATCTGCGTCGCGGTCTGCTTCTTGGTCTGTTTCTCGGTCATGGCTGGGGTCTGAGCCTTCTCTTCGTCTGTGGGGCGGGGCCGCGGAGGTATGTACGTCCTCGCCATCCCGGGGCGGGGCCCCGGTCCGAACCTCCCGGAGCGTGGCTCACCGTGCTCCGGGCGCACATACCTCCACGTCCCCTCAGGCCGTCTCGGCGCCTGCGGGCCGCTGCGTGGTGCGGAGCAGTGCGGCGAAGGCTGTGGGGGTGGTGCGGAGTATCGCGGCGGTGGGGTCGCTGCTTTCGGTGAGGTGGACCGTCCCGGTGGGGTCGGTGGCTATGTGTACGCAGGAGTCGCCCTGTCCGCAGTAGGACGACTTCTGCCACTCGTATGTGGGGGCAGGCATGGGGTTCCCTTCACAGGTCGCGGATCAGGTGGTGGATGAGGTCGCGTGACCTTGTGACGTCGAGGGCGATGGATTCCATCCGGTCGAGGAGTACGCGGTACATCTCCAACTGGGCCTCGGCGTCGAGGAATCTGGGGCCGTGCGACTGGTCGAGGTGGACCGTGTCCAGCTGGGGGACCTTGCCGCTGGAGTAGAAGAGCGATTGCCCCGACCCCGGGAAGGAGCCCGCGGCAAACGGGAGCACCTTGATCGTGACGTGCTCACGCTCGCTCATGTCCAGCAGATGTTGCAACTGTCCCTTGGCTACTTGGGGCCCGCCGAACTGCATCCGCAGGGCCGCCTCGTGGATGATCGCCAGGTACGGGGTCGGAGGTTCCTGGAAGAGCACCGCTTGCCGCTTGATGCGGAACGACACCCGATGCTCCACGTCCGGGGGAGGGAACTCGGGCACGACCTGGCGGAACAGTTCGCGTGCGTGGTCCGTGGTCTGGAGCAGGCCCGGGATATGCACGGTGATGGCGGTGCGCAGACGTGTGGCGTGGTGCTCAACCTCGGCGAGGTCCAACAGCCCGGCAGGCAGGATCTCGCGGTACTCCTCCCACCAGCCGCGCTTACGGTCGCCCGTCATGTCGGCGATGGCCTCGACGAGGGCCTTGTCCGAGCAGGCATAGTTGCAGGCCAGGGTGCGCACACGCTCGGCGCTCACGCCAACCCTGCCGGTCTCCATGTTGCTCACCTGCGCCTGCCTCATGCCGAGCAGCTGAGCTGCCGCTGTCGAGGTCAGGCCGGCACGTTCGCGCAGCTTGCGTAGCTCGGCACCTAGGCGGTTTCGTTTGGATCATCGTGCGGACCAGAGGAAGATGCCGGCGATGTGGAGTCCGGCCAGGTAGATGGTCGCTGTCTTCTCGTAGCGGGTGGCGATGCCTCGCCATTGCTTGAGGCGGTTGATGCACCGTTCGACGGTGTTGCGCTGCTTGTAGGCCTCGCGGTCGAAGGCCGGTGGTCTGCCTCCTTGGCTGCCGCGCCGTAGTCGGTGGCCGCGCTGGTCGGCGGGGACGGGGATCACGGCACGGATGCCGCGCCGGCGCAGGTGTTCGCGGATCGCCCGGGAGGAATAGGCCTTGTCGGCCAGGACCACGTCCGGTCTGGTGCGCGGCCGACCGCGTCGTCGGGGAACACGCAGGCGGGCCATGACATCGGTGAAGGCCGGTGCATCGCCCGCCTGTCCGGCGGTTAGGACGAACGCCAGGGGTCGGCAGCGGGCATCGGCAGCGAGGTGGATCTTGGTGGTCAGCCCGCCCCGGGAGCGGCCGATGGCGTGGTCGTCGGGTTCGCCGGCTGGGGCCCCTTTTTGCGGGCCCCAGCCGCGTGCTGGTGGGCCCGCACGATCGTGGAGTCCACTGAGACTGCCCAGTCGAGGTCCTCGCCAGCGTCAGCCTGGGCCATCAGCGCGGTGAAGACGCGCTCCCAGGTGCCGTCGATGGCCCACATTCGCAGCCGGTTGTAGACGCCTCGCCAGTTGCCGTACTTCTCCGGCAGGTGCACCCACTGGGTTCCGGTCTGGAACTTGAAGGCGATCGCGTCGATCACCTCCCGGTGATCCCGCCAGCGGCCACCCCGCATCGGCGTCCGGTCCGGAAGCAACGGCTCGATCCGCGCCCACTGCACGTCAGTTAACGGCACATCCGGACCAACGATCCGATGATCTAAACGAAACGGCCTAGCCGGAGTTGTCGACCTGTCGGGTTGTTCCGAACGGCCATGCTTGCTGCTCCTGTGCTCTCGCATCACTCACACGAGTGGTTGCTTTTAGTCTCACCCGGAAACAGGTGAAGAATATATCCAGTAGCGCTACTTTTCGTGTGGACGTCCCGCCCAGAAGAACCCCGCTCGACGGAGCGGCAACGTCACTGGGCGTCATCCGGACCGCCCGGCAACTACCCACTCTCCACGGAGACTTCCATGCGCACCGCAACCGTATCGCCGCCCTGGACGTACACCCTCCAACTCCCGCACGACCCCCGCGCCCCGGGGATCGGCCGCGCCACCCTCCGTGCGGTCCTCGAAACGTACGGACTGGGGGACCTCGCCCCCACCGCGGAGCTCCTGGCCGGGGAACTCCTGAACAACGCGCACTGCCACACCGACGGCCCGTACGCCCTCCGCCTCCGCTCCTCCTCTCCGGAGGGGATCCGTGTGGCGGTATGGGACTCGAACCCGCAGATCCCACCCGGTTTCGGGGAGGCCGACGGCGGCGTCGACAGTGGACCGCCGGAGACGGCAGAGAACGGGCGGGGCCTGCACATCGTGCGGGCGTGCGCGGACAGGTGGGGGTCCTACCCCATGGGGGCGGGGGACGCGGGGAAGCTGCTGTGGGCGGAGGTCAGGCCGGGTTCCGGACGGTAGTGGACCGGCGAGCTACGGGACGGACGGATCCCCCGGCCGGGGCCCAACTCGTACGCCCGTCTCGTCCATCAAGTTGACGGCCACGTCGAAGCACCCCGCCGCGCACTTGGACGGCGAGCGGACCTCCATCAGGAGGGTGCCGCTCGGCAGCATGGTGTACGTCGGGGGGTACGGCCTCTCAGGCATCCCGGCACAGAAGCGTGCCGCTTCCCGCTGCTGACCGGCGGTGAGTGCGTTCGCCGGCAGCATGCGCACGATGCCGGCGTGCATCTGGTCGAGGCGTTCGGCGCTGTTGCGGGCGCCCGTGAAGAGCCGCACCCAGGACCGGTCCGCGAAGGTGAGCCGGATGTCCGCTCCGAGATTGCTGAACCCCATGTGACGGACTTCGGCTATGGCGTCGAGGGGGAGCTCGCCGAGCACGTCGCCGTGTTCCATCAGCCCGAGCTCCGAGCCGACGAAGAGGAGGCGGTGATTGGTGACGACCAGGTCCGTGGTGTAGCCCTCGGGTCGGCGTGCGGGGTCCAGTTGCCACGGCAGGGTGCGGGCCAGGGTGCCGGGAGCTGCCCACATGACGGGGAAGTCGTCGACCTCGTTCTCCGGGTCATCGGGTGGGCCGTCGCCTGAGCCGACGTTGTTCTCGTTGAGGAGGAGGCTTGTGACCATGGAGAGGGCGGAGGTCAGGGCGCTGCCGACGCGACGGGATGCCTTGTGGCCGGTGGTGCGCGGAGTGTGGGTGGGACCGGTCGGCCAGCCCGCACCCACTAGCTCTCCCTGAATGTCGTTGCGTTCGGTGTCACGAAACCAACGTTGGCCGGAGACGGCTGGGACCATGCCGGTGGCGAAGGTGGCCGCGGAATGGATGAGGATGTCTTCTTCGGGGTCGGTGAGCCAGTTCATCAGTGCGCCATCTCTTCATGAAGGCTTTCATCCGGTTCGGTGAAGGAGACCGTTTGGAGGATCGCCGACATGATGTTGCAGAACTCGGTCCAGTAGTCCGTGGACGCGGTGTGGAGCGTGAAGACCGCGGTGAACGGGCCTGTGGGGAAAGGGACGTGGACCTGGATCTGTCCGGTGAGGAGATCCGCCGGCTCGCCGTCGGCTGTCCCTCTCGGAGTGAGCGTGAACTTCTTCAGCGTGATCGACGACACCGAGGGGCCGCACGGCAGGTCGAGCCAGCGGGCGTCGTTGTAGGGGTCGCTGGACAGGGCAGCGAGGATGCCTTGGGCGACGACGTCGGTGTCGACGTCGGTCTGGTCGGTCGGGACGGCCGCCACGGTCAGGGCGCACTGGGCGACTCCGCCAGCGGGGTCATGCCGGGCAGTGTCCCCGTTCTCTCCCTCGTCCGCCGTGGAGAACAGGCCCATCGCCGAATACGAGACACCCGTGTCCGCCATGAGCTCGGCCATCGCCGCGTAGTAGGGGGCGGCGGGCTCCCAGACGCTGTCGTCGCCTCGGGAGTAGAGCTGTCGTACGAAGGACTTGGAGTGCTCGGCGCGTTCTTCGGGGGTGGCCGCCACAGGGAGGGCGAAGAAGCCCTCTGGGACGAGGAACCATATGGGCGGGGGCTCTTGGCTGACGGTGGGGGAAGTCATGAGGGCTGTCCTGATTGCATTCAGTTCGGGTGCGGGAGCAGGTGATTCAGTCGGCGAAGTCTTCTGGGTGGAACGCGACCGGCTCGACCTCCACGCCGTTGGCGTCCATGGTCATGTCCCATTCGGTGGTGCCGAAGTCCGCGTCGACCGTGAGCTGGTCCATCACGAGAACGCGATAGCAGCCGCAAGCGTTTCGCATGACCAGTGGTGGCTCGACGTCCGGGTGTTGGGTGGCAGCGAAGGCTTCGACGGTGGCCCACTGGGCCGACGTCAGTGAATCCAGGGGAATGTAGTCGCGGGGCGCGATCAGAGGCCAGGTGAGACTGCGCCGGGAGAGGGAGCGGAGCCTGCACCAAGAACCGTCCGTGAAGACGATCCGCATGTCGTTTCCGGATTTGAAGTCGCGGCGCTCAACCCTGTCGATCGCGGACCGGGGGACCTGCCAGAGGACTTCGTCCTCGATCCGCGACTCGTCCTTCTTGGAGAAGGGGAATCCTACGATGACGAGTCGGCGGTCGGTCACGATCGCATGCGTGCGGTACCGCTTGTCGTCCGAGCGCCCTGGGTCCAGCTGCCAGGGCAACGTGCGAGCCAGCGTGCCCGGAGCGGCCCACATGACGGGGAAGTCGTCGACCTCGTCGGCGGGGTCTTCCGGGGTGTCGGAACCGGAGCCGGGGCCGGAGCCGGTGCTGATATTTCCACCGGCCGCACTGAGAACAACCATGACGGCGGCACCAAGCCCGAGAACGGCACCCATTCCCGCTTTTCGTGCGAGCGAGCCACTCAAGGAATTCGGTGTGTCGACCGGCCGCTCGGGCCAACCCGGGAGCTCCCCCTGGATGTCGTTCCGCTCGGTGTCACGGAACCAGCGTTTGCCTTTTACCCGCATGGCGGCGCCGGTGGCGAACGAAACAGGACCACGGGCGAGGAACCTCTCGTCCGGGTCTGTGAGCCAGATGTCCATATTCGTGCATCTCCTACGTGGCGAAAGCCCCGGAACCCTCAGCCGCCCGAGGCCGACTTCTCGAACTGGTCACCTGGGAACAGGGCTTCTCCCACATGCTGGTGAATGCTTGTGATCTTGGGAAAGATCTTGGCTCCGGCGTCCATCGCGATGCCCGCACCTGCAGGGTCGATCTTCACTCCTGGAATCAGGTTGAGCCCCCGGGAACCGAGCCACTGGCCTTCGTGATAGCCACCGGCCGCGAGGCCACCCATGCGGTTCATCAAACCACTGCCTGCGTGAGCGACCTCGTACACATCGGTGGACTTGCCGCCCAGCTTCACCAGACCACCGATGCCGAAGCCCTTGGTGAGATCCGCCGAGTGCTCTCCGAACGCCAGCAGGATGCGCCCGTTGCCGACCCGGGTCGCTTTGAAGCCTTCGCCGAGTTTGGCCGCCAGGGTCACCCCCCTGGTTCTGCCTGCCACCTTGGTCGCCTTGCCGAGCATCCCGATGCCAGGCAACAACCCCACGGCATCCAGCCCCATCTGCACCCAACTCACGTCCGCCCCGCCCATCTTGGCGAGCCCGTGGGCCCCCAGCGCGAGCCCGCTCGTGATGAGCGCCGCCGTGCCGAAGACCGCCGACAGCGGAGGGAAGGGGAGCGTGACGATGGCCAGGAGGGCCAGGACCGCCGTCAGGTCGCTCAGGAGGTCGCCGATGAGTTTGATCAGGTCGGCGTGGTCCTTGAGCCACTTGCCGGTCGCGTCCCAGGCGTCCTTGACGCCCTTCGTGAGTTTGTCCCAGAAGCCCGGCTCGTCCGGGGCGATGTCGCCCGCCTTGTCGAGTTCCTTGCTGATTGCCCCGGCCGCCTTGGCGAAGCGGTCCTCCAGGTCGTGGACCTGGGCGATGACCTCGTCCACGTCCCCCGAGGCCTTGCCGCTCTCCTTGCTGTCGGGCTTCGCCTCCGAGCGGGCGTCGAGTTTTTCCCCGGCCTTCTTCTCCAGGCGGTCGGTCTCGTCCTGGAATTCCTTGAGTTCCCTGGCCCACCGGTACAGCGCGCGCGACGCCTTGTCGAAGGATTCGTGGCTCTTGCGGATGAGCGGGGTGACGTCCTCGCCGATGTACTCCGTGAACGCGAGCGCCGCCTTGCCCTTCCAGGCGCCGCACTCGATGCGTTCCAGGTCCCGGACCGCGGTGCCCAGTTCGCCCGCGAGTCCGCCGAGCTTCTTCGCCAGGTCTCGCGTGTCCTCGACGTTGCCGGGGGTGGGGTCCCAGCCTATGTTCGGGAGCGCGGGGCGCTTGGTGCTGCTCACGCTACTTGCTTGTCTTCTCGGCGGACTTGGTGGACTTGGTGGACTTGGTGGACTTGAGGGATTCGGCGAGGGCTTGGTCGAGTTTGCTGAACTCCTCGTCGATCTTGTTGATCATCTTGACGGCGCCCTCGGTGTGCTTGCCGAGCTGCTTGACGCCGTAGCCCCACTCGTCGGCGAACTCGTGCACGTCCTCGATGAGTTTCTCGGCTCCGACGACCGAGCCGTCGGCGTTCTTGAGGGTTCTGCGTGCGGCGTCCATACGGTCGCTGACCGAGGAGAAGGTCTTCTTGAGGTTCTCGAAAACCGTTCCGTCGAGGCGGAGGTCGCTCATGTCGGTGTCCGAATTCCCTGTGTCGTCGTGGTCGGGGTTGTGGAGCGGTCAGCGGTCAGCGGTTGACGGACTGGATCTCGCGTACGACTACGTCCTGCGTCGCACCGAACTCACCCGGGGGCAGTTCGCCACCCGGTTCCGTGGTGCTCTTCCAGGTGACCCGCCATGTGATGGTGGCGCCGAGTTCGTAGGGGGCGTGGTCGCCGGAAGAGCGCAGGTAGCGCACGCCGCATGGCGGATCCGTGTCCCCCGGGGTGCCCTTCGCGCGGGGCTTGCCGATCCGGCCGTCATCCCCGATCGGACACTCGCCGGACGACGGGTACGTCTCGGCGTCCGACGTTCCCGGGTCGAGCCTCAGGGAGACGGGCTCGGCGGTCGTCGTCGCGGAGAGGCCCGTGCCCGGCAGGCTCGCGGTCACCGAGATCTTCTTGAACTTGGACTTGTCCAGCCACGCCCACGTCGGCAGGTTGACCTTCGTCTCACCCTCGGGCGCCATCTTGATCTCTGTGTCGGGGACCGGGATCTGGCCGTAGGCGTACTCCGCGAGGATCCTGGGGGAGACCGCGAGTCGCTCCTTGGGCGGCTCGCCCTTGGCCACCCAGAACGGCAGCTTGTCGCAGGCCTTGGCTGCTGGTTCGTCCTTACGCTCGTCGTCGACCGCCGCCGCCCAGAACTGACCCTCGCCCTGCTTGTCGAGGTTGTAGTTCTTGTACGGGTGGCCCTCCTTGAAGTACGAGTCGAAGACTCCGCCCACGAGGTCGCCGATGCTGAAGGCCTTGAACGACCGGATCGCCTTGACCGTGGCCTCGATCTGCTTCGGGGTGTAGGCGGGCTCGTACCAGCAGGCGGGCGGATCCCAGTTGGAGTTGGCGGGGGTGAGCGTTCCTGTCTTCGTGGACTTCGGGCTGCCCTTGACCGTCGTCTGGATCTTCGTCTGGACGCCGAGGTTCTTGTCCTGGATGGTGCCCCTCGACTGCTGCTCGCCCCCGAAGTCTCCCCCTCCCTCGGTGTCGCCACCAGCGGCGTAGGCAGCACCAGGGAGCAGCGCCATAACCATGGCGAGAACAGGAGCGGCCCAGTGGGCGGCCGACTTCGGTGTGCTCACATGCACCGCTTGGTCGCCTCTTCCACGTACGTGACGGACTCCGTCTGCCAGACACCCTTGGCGTTCTTCTTCACGCGGGTGTTGTAGAAGCCGTAATCGGCCGCTGATTCAGGGATGGATCGGTCGACCTTGCCGGTCTTGAGGTCCTTGGGATACGTCTTGGTGCCGTCCTTGCAGTACGACACCGCTGCGACGCCGTCCTTGAGGAAGGTGACCTGGCGGTCGTAGTACCGAATGGTCCCGATGAAGCTCTTGTCCTTCTTCCGGAACCCTTGGATGTAATCCGCCGCCGACAACAGGGCGTCACCCGATCCATAGAACTTCAGAGCCGGATGATCCTTGGCATCGACGACAACGGTGGCCTCGATCAGGGCGTCGAGCCACCGCTCGTTGTCCGCCAACACCGCGTCCTTCTTCGGATCCCCGGTCTTCCCGCCCTCGAAGACGTTCTTCACGTCCTTCGGCAGCTTGATCTCCGGGCGGTCGACCCCGTCCTCCTCCGACGCCTTCGGAGACGGCGACTTCTCCTTCTGGCCACCCGGGTTCGAGTCCGCACCCGCGATCTTGTCCTCGTCCTTGGAGTCGCCGTCACCCCCTCCGCACGCCGAAAGCGAGAGGACTGCGGCAGCAGTCATGGCGGCCGCTGCGAGCAGGGTGGGGCGGCGGTTCACGGTCGGCTCCTGGAGGGGGGCGAGGGTTCTCTGGAGTGAACCAAGCTATCCAGGAGGGGTGGGGGGCACCAGCGGCAGGGTCGGTGGGCGGTGGCAGATATTGGTTCATACCGGCCGAGTTGGGGCCGCTTTTGCTCACTCTTGGCTCGTATGCGTCGCTCACCGCTATGAGGAGAGAAGTGCGTGACCGTCCCGGAGAGCAAATCGGGGCTTGGCTGGGGTGCTGTGGGGGGCGTGGGTGTTCGTGTCGCCGGGAGCAAGGCGGCCCGCCGTGCGGGACGCGCCATTTTCGGGTGTCGGGTGCCTGTCAGGGGCGCGGGGAACTGCGCGAGCGCCCCCCCACGCGCCCGCAGACGAGGAGCCGGAGGGTGGGTCAGTGGGGGAGTGGGGTCGTCGGGGTCGGGGTGTGGATGCGGCGGCGGCGTCGGCGTTTGAGGAGTGCCCACGGGCCACGGGGGCCCGTCGGCATTGCCGCCGTGACCTCCGTGCCGCCCTCCGAGGCGGCCTGGGCCGCCGCCCTCGCCACCGGCAGGAAGCCCTCGCGGCGCGAGACGTCCGGGCGGTCCTCCTCCGGCCACAGGCCGAACGCCGCGCAGAGGGTGGGGAGTACCGCCATGGCCGCCGTCGCGTAGCCCTCCGCGGAGGGGTGGTAGCGGTCGGGGCCGAAGAGTTCGCGCGGGTGCGCCGCGAATTCCGGGCCCAGGAGGTCGCCGAGGGACACCGTACGACCGCCCTGTTCGACCACCCCGATCGTCTGCGCCGCGGCCAGCTGGCGCGAGACACGGCGGGCCAGCCACCGCAGGGGCTGGTAGACGTTCTCGACCGTGCCCAGGTCGGGACACGTGCCGACCACGACCTCCGAACCGGCCGTACGGAGCCTGCGTACCGCGGAGGACAGGTGGCGTACCGACCGTGTCATCGGCATCCGGTGCGTCACGTCGTTCGCGCCGATCATGACGACGCAGACGTCCGGCACCCAGGAGGGGTCCGAGAGGATCAGCGTCACCTGGCGGTCCAGGTCGTCCGACTGGGCGCCCGGCAGCGCCACGTTCCGCAGGTCGACCGGGCGCTCGGCGACCGCCGCGAGCCCGGAGGCGAGCAGCGCCGCCGGGGTCTGCCTGGCCCGGTGCACGCCCTGCCCCGCGGCCGTGGAGTCCCCGAGCATCGCGAACCGCACCGGTTCGGCGTGCGTGGGCCGCGCGGCCTCCGCGGCGAACGCCCCGCCGTAGCGCCCGTCGGCCCGTGGCGGATCCACGTGCCCGTTGCCCACCGTCCGCTTCGCCAGCTGCACCTCGGCGAGCACCACGCCCACCGTGGCGGCCCCGAGCAGCCCGATGCCTCCGCCGCCGTACGCCGCGCCCGCGGCGATCCGCCGCGCCACCCTCGCCCTCGACATGCCCTGCAGCCACCTCCTCGTGCCGTACCGGTTCGTACGGCCGTACATCCACTCATTGCCCCGTAAGCACGGTCGGCCAATCGCAAGCGGAGGTGAACGGATGAGGTGGACCCTTAGGCTGACCGCACCAATTCGTCGCACTACATCGCAGCCCGGAGACAACGGTGCAATTCCACGACTCGATGATCAGTCTCGTCGGCAACACCCCGCTGGTGAGGCTCAACAACGTGACCGCGGGCATCCAGGCGACCGTCCTGGCCAAGGTCGAGTACTTCAACCCCGGCGGTTCCGTGAAGGACCGCATCGCGCTGCGCATGATCGAGGCGGCCGAGCAGAGCGGGGAGCTGAAGCCCGGCGGCACCATCGTCGAGCCCACCTCCGGCAACACCGGGGTCGGTCTCGCCATCGTGGCCCAGCAGAAGGGCTACAAGTGCATCTTCGTCTGCCCGGACAAGGTGTCCCTCGACAAGATCAACGTGCTGCGCGCGTACGGCGCCGATGTGGTGGTCTGCCCGACCGCCGTCGACCCCGAGCACCCGGATTCGTACTACAACGTCTCCGACCGGCTCGTACGGGAGACGCCGGGCGCCTGGAAGCCCGACCAGTACAGCAACCCGAACAACCCCCTTTCGCACTACCACTCCACCGGCCCCGAGCTCTGGGAGCAGACGGAGGGGAAGATCACCCATTTCGTGGCGGGCATCGGGACGGGTGGCACGATCTCCGGGACCGGTGGGTACCTGAAGGAGATCTCCGAGGGCGGCGTGACCGTCGTCGGCGCCGATCCCGAGGGGTCCGTGTACTCCGGCGGGTCCGGGCGGCCCTACCTCGTCGAGGGCGTCGGTGAGGACTTCTGGCCCACGGCGTACGACCGCAACGTCACCGACGAGATCATCGCCGTGTCCGACAAGGACTCCTTCCAGATGACGCGGCGCCTCGCCAAGGAGGAGGGACTCCTCGTCGGCGGGTCCTGCGGCATGGCCGTCGTGGCGGCGCTGCGGGTCGCGGAGCGGCTCGGTCCGGATGATGTGGTGGTCGTCCTGCTGCCGGACAGCGGGCGCGGCTACATGAGCAAGATCTTCAGCGACGAGTGGATGAACGACTACGGCTTCCTGGAGGAGGCCGGCGACCAGCCGCGCGTCGGCGACGTGCTGAGCCGCAAGGAGGGCGGCGAGCTGCCCTCGCTCGTCCACATGCACCCCGAGGAGACGGTGGGGGAGGCGATCGAGGTCCTTCGCGAGTACGGGGTCTCGCAGATGCCGATCGTCAAGCCGGGCGCGGGGCACCCTGACGTCATGGCGGCGGAGGTCATCGGGTCGGTGGTGGAGCGTGAGCTGCTCGACGCGTTGTTCGCGCAGCGTGCGTCGCTCTCCGACCCGCTGGAGAAGCACATGTCGGACCCGCTGCCGCAGGTCGGCTCCGGCGAGCCGGTGGCTGACCTGATGTCGGTGCTCGGCCGTGCCGACGCGGCGATCGTGCTGGTCGAGGGGAAGCCGACGGGCGTGGTGAGCCGCCAGGACCTGCTCGCGTTCCTCGCGGAGCTGCAGTCGCAGTGACAGCAGCAGTCGCGGTGACAGCAGCGGTCGCGGTGACAGCGGCGGTCGTGGTGACAGCGGATCACGTGTGTCCGTGCCGTAACCGGGTGGCACGAGGACGTCATGTGTGCGCAGCACGTGCTTAACACGGGGCGGGCATGGTGGTCCGTGTCGGCGTCAGGAACTCCGGAGCGGCTCCCGGGTCCGTGGACGCCTGGGCGTGGCCGGCTCTGACCCGGCACGACGTCCCTCCGCGGGGGACTGCCGTCGTCCCGCCCCCTGGGCATCCGGGGGTGCGGTGGTCCCTCGCGGTGACGATCCCTCTGCGGGTGGGCGGTCCTTCCCTGCGGGCCGGTGGGGGCTTGTCGCGCAGTTCCCCGCGCCCCTGGGGTGGTGCGTGCCGTCTTTGCCTGCGGGCCGGTGGGGGCTTGTCGCGCAGTTCCTCGCGCCCCTGGGGTGGTGCGTGCCGTCTTTGCCTGCGGGCCGGTGGGGGCTTGTCGCGCAGTTCCCCGCGCCCCTGGGTGGTTCTCCCTGGCGCCCCACTAAAGGTGCCCTGCACCGGTGCCGGTGGGGGCTTTAGGGGCGCGGGTGGCGGTGAGCCTGGGGGTTCCTGCCCGTGGGGGCCGACCAGCTGGCCAGGAGGGACAGGCGGTCCGCGGAGGGGGAGCCGGGGGTTGGTGTGTAGACGACCATCAGGTGGTCGGGGTCCGCTGGGAGGGTCAGGGTCTCGTAGGGGAGGACGAGTTCGCCCACCAGGGGGTGGTTGATGCGTTTGACGCCGTGCGTCTTCTCCGCCACCTCGTGGTTCGCCCACAAGCGACGGAAGGGTTCGCTCTTCACGCTCAGCTCGCCCACCAGCGAAGCGAGCTCCGCGTCCGCGGGGAACCGTGCCGCGTCGAGGCGCAGATACGCGACCGTTTCCGCCGCCACCGATTCCCACTCCGGGTAGCAGTCCCGCTCGGGAGCGGAAAGGAAGACCTGGCGGGGGATGTTGCGGTCCGCCGGGGCCAGGGCGGAGAAGCCGTTGAGCGCGTCGGCCAGCGCGTTCCACGCGAGGACATCCATGCGGCGGCCGAAGATGAACGCAGGCGCCCGGTCGATGCTGTCGAGGAGGAGGCGCAGGCCGGGGCGGACGGTATGGCCGGCGCGAGCGCGGGCCGCCTGCCGAGGACGCGCCACCGTACGCAGGTACGCCCGTTCCGTCTCGTCCAGACGCAGCGCCCGCGCCACCGAGTCGAGCACCGCGTCCGACACCGAAGCCGAGCCCCTGCCCTGCTCCAGGCGGATGTAGTAGTCCACGCTGACGCCTGCCAGCTGCGCGACCTCCTCCCGGCGCAGGCCGGGCACGCGCCGCCTGCCGTACGCCGTGAGGCCCACGTCGGCGGGCTGTATGCGGGCACGCCGTGAGCGTAGGAAGTCTCCGAGGTCGCCGTCCATGCGTTCGATCCTAGGTCGCGTGGACCATTCCATCCTGGTACTGCCGGACCCAGGAAAAGCGCAGCCCTGGGTAGCGGGGAGCGGGCCGTGGAGGGTGGTGGAACGCCCCGGTGGAGGACACCCCGGTGGTGGAGCACCCCTACTCGCCCGCTCTCTTGCAGGAGTTCAGCCATGCCCTCGTACGCCACCCTCCAGGACCGCACCGCCCTCATCACCGGCGCCGCCAGCGGCATCGGCGAGGCCGCGGCCCGGCTGCTCGCCGCCCACGGCGCCCGCGTCGTCCTGCTCGCCCGCCGCACGGAGCGGATCGAGGAGCTGGCCGCGAAGATCACGGCGGACGGCGGCCGTGCCCTCGCCGTCACCGCCGACGTCACCGACCAGGCCTCCGTGGACGCCGCCGCCGAGCGCGCCCACGGCGCGTACGGCCGCGTCGACCTCGTCGTGAACTCGGCGGGCGTGATGCTGCCGAATCCCGTCACCGAGGCCCGTACCGACGAGTGGCAGCGGATGCTGGACACGAACGTCGCGGGCGCGCTGCGCGTCATCGGCGCCTTCACGCCGGACCTGATCGCGGCGGCCGCGGACGGCGGGGCCGCCGACCTCGTCAACATCTCCTCGATCGGCGCGCACATGGCGTTCACCAACTACGCGGTGTACGGGGCGACCAAGGCGGCGCTGACGTATCTGTCGGAGTGCCTGCGCACCGAGCTCGGGCCGCGCGACGTGCGCGTCACCAACGTCGAGCCGGGCTTCACGGACACCGAGCTGCGGGGGCACATCGCGAATGCCGAGCTCAGCGGGGAGCTCGAAGGGATGTTCGGGGCCGTCGGCTCGCTGGAGTCGGAGGACATCGCCGATCTGATCGCGTACGCCACCAGCCGCCCGCGCCACGTCAACCTGCGGCAGATGATCGTGCTTCCGACGCGGCAGGCGTAGGCACCTGTAAGAGGCTTCTGTTCAGTCGTCCCACTCCGACTTGCGTTCCTCGCGCCCGCGGCCGAACGACAGGCCGCGGAACGCGTGCACCGCGTTCACGCCCACGATGCCCGCCCAGGCCACGAAGAGCCCGGTCAGATCCGCGTTGACCACGGCGATCGCGGAGAGCGGGACCGCGAGGATGAGGGAGACGACGCCGAATCCGAAGCGCTCGCCCCAGGAGTCGACCCCGCTCGCGGGGGAGCGGGCGCCGCGGGCGACCACCATCTGCTGCTCCGCCAGGTGGCGGCGCATGCGGCGGTCGATCGTGCCGTCCAGGCGCTGCTCGATCTTCCCGAGGAACGAGTCGACCAAGGCGGAGTCGTACTCTTCGCCGAGCTCTCTGCGGGCGTGCAGAGTGGCGTCGAGTTCCTTCTTGAGTTCGGCGTCACGGGCTTCCATAAGCGTTTACGTTACGGCGCGGGCGCGCTCTCGGCGTTGGTGCTAGCCCCCCTTTCCGTACGGGGCCCAGCCCCAGGAACGGGCGGGTTCCGCCTGGCCAGGGCCCAGTACAGCACCGCGGGCACCACGAGCCCCACGATCCATGAGATGTCCGCGCCGCCCAGCGGGTCGACCAGCGGGCCCGTGTAGAAGTGGGTGACGAGGAAGGGGAGCTGGGCGAGGAGGCCGATGCCGTAGACGGTCAGGGCGTCCCAGCGCCAGGCGCCGTAGCGGCCCCGCGGGTCGAAGAGGGCGGGGATGTCGTACCGCTCGCGGGAGATCAGGTAGTAGTCGACCAGGTTGATGGCCGACCACGGCGTGAAGAACGTCAGCAGGAACAGCAGGAAGTCCTTGAAGGAGGAGAGGAAGCTGTCCTTGCCCAGCAGCGCGACCGCCGTGCCCGCCACCATGATCACCGCGATGTACGCGGCCCGTCCGCGCGCCCCGAGCACCTTCTGGCCGCGGAAGCCGCTGATGCTCGTGACCATCGACATGAACCCGCCGTAGGTGTTCAGGACGTTGATCGTCAGCTTGCCGAGCGCGATCACGAAGTACAGGAAGGAGGCGATCAGGCCGGTGCCGCCGAGGCCGACGACGTACCCGACCTGGTTGGCGAGGAACGCGTCGCCCGCGCTCGCCGCGACGAGCACCCCGAACGTCATCGACCACTGCGAGCCGATCGCCGAGCCCGACAGGGTCCACCAGAACGTGGCCTTGGCGGAGGTGGTGCGCGGCAGGTAGCGCGAGTAGTCCGCCACGTACGGGCCGAACGCCAGCTGCCAGGACGCCGACAGCGACACGGCGAGCAGGAACATCGGCAGGTCGAAGTGGGCGTCGCCGAACAGCGCCCCCACGTCCACGCGGTCGAACAGCCGGATGCCGAGGTAGACGAAGGCGAGCGCGCAGATCACGCTCGCCACCCGGCCGAGCACGTGGATGACGCGGTAGCCGACCGCCGCCATGACCGCCGTGACGACGGCGAAGACGACGATGCCCGTGGTGTCGTTCGTGTGCGTCAGCTCCGCCGTCGCCTGGCCCGCGAGGACGCTGCCGCTCGCGAAGAAGCCGACGTACATGAGGATGACGAGGAGCAGCGGGACGACCGCGCCCTTCACCCCGAACTGGGCCCGCGACTGGATCATCTGCGGCAGCCCCAGCTTCGGGCCCTGCGCCGAGTGCAGCGCCATGACCGCGCCGCCGAGCAGGTTGCCGAGGACGAGGCCGACGAGCGACCACACCACGTCGCCGCCGAAGACGACGGCGAGCGCGCCCGTCACGACCGCGGTGATCTGCAGATTGGCGCCGAGCCAGAGCGTGAACTGGCTGAACGCCGTGCCGTGCCGTTCGTCGTCCGGGACGACGTCGATGGAGCGCCGCTCCACCAGGTCTTCAGCTGCCATGCCGGTCAACTCCCGCTGTCGGTACGCCTGTCAGTGAGTCGGTTACGCCTACTTCTTCGTGATGCCGTGCTGCTCCGCCCAGTCCTGGGCGACGTCCTCCGGGTCCTTCTTGTCCTTGTCCACGAGCCGGTTGAGCTCGGTGAGCTGTGCCGTCGTCAGGAGGGCGCCGAGGCGGGCGAGGGCCCTGCGGACCGTCGAGTCGGCCTTGCGGTCGGCGATCAGCGGGACGATGTGCTGGCCGGGGACGAGGTTCTTGGGGTCGGTCAGGACGACCCAGTGCTCGGCGGCGATGTCGGTGTCGGTGGTGAAGAGGTTCGCGACGTCGACGTCGCCCTTGCGCAGGGCGCCCTTCACCAAGGGCCCGGACGAGTCGAGCGACTTGAACTCCTTGAACTCGACTCCGTAGACGTCCTTCAGGCCGACCGCGCCGACCGTGCGCTTCTTGACCTCGGCGGCGGCGCCGATCACCAGCTTGCCGTTGTGCTTCGCCAGGTCGGCGAGGGACTTGAGGCCGTACTCCTTCGCGGTCTCGCGCGTCACGACGAACGCGTCGGAGTCCTCGGCCCGCCCGTACGGGAGGATCTGCAGGCCGCGCGGGAGGCGCATGGCGAGGGCGTTCTGCATCTCGCCCTCCTCCGTGGCCTCCGCCTTCGGGTCGAGGTAGTGCAGGAGGGCTCCCTGGTACTCGGGGAGCAGGTCGATGTCGCCGCCCTTGAGCGCGGGGATGAGGATCTCGCGGGTGCCGAGGTTGGGGCGGACGTTCGTCTTCACGCCCGCCGCTTCCAGGGCCGCCGCGTACAGGTGGCCGAGGACCTGGTTCTCGGTGAAGTTGGCGGTGCCGATGGTGACGCCGTTCTTGCTGGAGCCGCCCCCGCCGCCGCCTGAACCCCCGCCGTCGAGGGAGGTGATGCCGCCGCTGCAGGCGGCGAGCGCGGGAACGGACGCGGTGGCGAGCAGCCCGCCGAGGAGAGTCCTGCGGTTCATGTCCTGGGTGCTCCTAAGCCTGCGGGGAGGGGCGGTGGCGGAAGAGGGCGCGCTGGAGGCCGGCCAGCGCGAGATCGAGTACGACGGCGACGACGGCCACGAGCACGGCGCCGCCGAGCACCTGGACGAGGTCGCGCTGGGCGAGGCCGTCGAAGACGTAGCGGCCGAGTCCGCCGAAGGAGACGTACGCGGCGATGGTGGCCGTCGCGACGACCTGGATGAGGGCGAGCCGCAGACCCGTCATGATCAGCGGCAGCGCGAGCGGCAACTCGACTTGCAGCAGCACCTGGTGGGCCCGCATGCCCTGGCCGCGCGCCGCGTCCCGCACCTCGGGGTCGACGGCGGTCATGCCCGCGTACGTGTTGGTGACGATGGAGGGTACGGCGAGCGCGACGAGCGCGATGTAGACGGGCCACATGGAGAGGCCGCTCGCCAGGAACACCAGCACGACGAGTCCGACGGTCGGCAGCGCGCGGCCGAAGGAGGCCAGGTTGATGGCGACGAAGGCGCCACGCCCCGTGTGCCCGATCAGCAGGCCGACCGGCAGGGCGATGGCGGCGGCGACGAGAGTGGCCAGCAGCGAGTACTGGAGGTGCTCGACGAGCCGGTGCCCGATGCCGTCGGGGCCGGTCCACTGGTCGCCGCTGACCAGCCAGGCGCCGAGGTCCTTGAAGAGTTCGTACATGTCAGGCGCTCCTCCGGCGGCGGGTCCAGGGCGTCAGGACGTACTGGAGCGTGACGAGCAGTGCGTCCGCGACGAGCGCGAGGAGCAGCGTGAGGACCACGCCGACGATCACGGGGGTGGGGAAGTTGCGCTGGAACCCGTCGGTGAAGAGCTGGCCGAGGCCGCCGTCGCCGATGTACGTCGCCACGGAGACGAGCGAGATCGACATGACCGTCGCGATCCGTACTCCGGCCATGATCACGGGGAGGGCGAGAGGGAGTTCGACGGTGAGGAGTGTGCGGAGGGGCCGGGTGCCCATGGCCTTGGCGGCCTCTTTCGTCTTCGCCGGGACGGAGTCGAGTCCCTCGACGGTGTTCCTCAGGAGGACGACGAGGGTGTAGATCGTCAGGCCGATGACGGTGGTGGTGCGGGTGAGGCCGCTGACGGGGAGGAGCAGGACGAAGACGGCGATGGAGGGGATGGTGAACAGGACGTTGGAGAGGCCGAGGAGGAGTCCGCGGAGGGGGCGGATGCGGTGGGCGACCACCGCCAGCGGGAGGGATATCAGCAGCCCCAGTGCCACTGCGGAGAGGGCGGCCTGGAGGTGGGCGAGGGTGAGGGTGGTGAGGTCGTCGGTGTGATCGCGTATCCACGACCAGTCGACGGTCATGGGGTGGCCCCCGTCTCACTCGCCTGCGGGCCGGCGGGGGCTTGTCGCGCAGTTCCCCGCGCCCCTGACTGGTCCACCTCGCCCGGCGCCTCTGGGTGGGGCGGCTCGTTCGGTGGCGCTGGGGTGGACGACTTAGGGGCGCGGGGAACTGCGCGATCAGCCCCCGCCGGGCCGCGGACGGAACGACCCCTCGCGTGCGCGACGCTCGCACCCTCGTGGATGTCGGACCGGGACGTCACCCCCGTCAGGACGCCTCCCGCGTCGACGCGGGCCACCAGCCCCGTCGGGGCGGACAGGGACTCGTCCAGCGCCGAGAGGAGGGAGTCCGTGTCGCGGAGGGGCCGTACGGGGACGTCCGCGGACTCTCCGTCCTTGTGGCGCCAGGAAAGAGGCGCCCCGGACGCGGACAAGCGGAGCGTCCACGCTCCGCCCTCCGGAGCCGGCCCCTGCGGAACGCCCGACAACGTGGACAGGGACAGCAGCTTCAGGCCGCGCTCCGCGCCCAGGAAGTCCGCGACGAAGTCGTCCGCGGGGCGGGCGAGGAGCTCCGCGGGCTCCGCGCACTGCACGAGATGCCCACCCGTGCGGAACACGGCTATGCGGTCACCGAGCCGCACCGCCTCGTCGATGTCGTGCGTGACGAAGACGATCGTCTTGCTCAACTCCCGCTGAAGGCGCAGCAGTTCGTCCTGGAGCTGGGTACGGACCACCGGGTCCACCGCTCCGAACGGCTCGTCCATGAGGAGGACAGGAGGATCCGCCGCCAGCGCACGCGCCACGCCCACCCGCTGCTG
This sequence comes from Streptomyces venezuelae, assembly GCF_008642315.1. Lineage (NCBI taxonomy): Bacteria > Bacillati > Actinomycetota > Actinomycetes > Kitasatosporales > Streptomycetaceae > Streptomyces > Streptomyces venezuelae. The sequence goes on from NZ_CP029192.1 coordinate 5,360,305, forward strand.
CTGGCCACCGGACAGCTGGTGCGGATAGCGGCGCCCGGCGTCGGGCGCAAGCCCGACCGTCTCCAGGAGCTCCGCCGCCCGCGCCCGCGCCTTCCTGCGGCCCCAGCCGAGCAGCAGCGGCACCGTGGCGACGTTGTCGAGGACCGTGCGGTGCGGGAAGAGGCCGGCCTGCTGGATGACGTAGCCGATGGAGCGGCGCAGTTCGGCCGCGTCCTGCTCCAGGACGTCGCGGCCGCCGACCCGGATGGTCCCGGAGGTCGGGTCGACCATCCGGTTGATCATGCGGAGGGTCGTCGTCTTGCCGCAACCGGAAGATCCGACGAGGACGGTCACGCCGCCTTCGGGCATGTCGAGGGTGAGGTCGTGGACCGCTGTCGTGCCGTTCGGGAAGCGCTTGTGGACCGTATCGAATTGGATCATGTGGAGTCCCTTGCCCGGCTGTATATCGTCATGCAGAGTTCTCGTTGTCTGAATAGGTTGTCAATAGTTCGCGACGCTCCGACATGAATCGCTGAGCGAAAAATGGCCGATGGGCAAGACGGAACGTCCGGTTGAGGAGGGTTTACGAGTGAAGTCGTCTCGTATCGCGGACATCGCGGCCAACGACAGAAAAGCGGTCGTCGTCCTCGACGGCCGGGGAATGATGGTCGCAGACGTCGTACGCCTGGCCGAATCCGATGCCCGCCCGGTCCCCGCGACCGACGGGATGAAGCGCGCCGAGGACTCCTGGAACGCCGCCAGGGAGATCGCCGCCTGGGGCCGCGTCTACGGCCGTTCCACCGGCGTCGGCGCCAACCGGAACGAGGACGTGCCCACCGAGGCCGCCGCCGACCACGGCCTGAGACTGCTCCGCTCGCACGCGGGGGCCATCGGCGCCGAACTGCCCGCCCGGCAGGTCCGCGCGATGCTCGCCGTCCGCGCCAACCAACTCCTCGCGGGCGGCGCCGGACTGCGCCCGAGTGTCGTCACGGCGCTCTGCGAGGCCCTGGAGACCGGCGCCCACCCCACCGTCAACGAGTTCGGCTCCGTCGGCACCGGAGACATCGCGGCCCTCTCCCAGATGGGCCTCGCGCTCGCCGGGGAACACCCGTGGCAGGGCCCCGGCAGGGCTCCCGCGGCACAGCCCCTCGACAACAACGACGCCCTCGCCCTGATCAGCAGCAACGCCCTCACCCTCGGCCAGTCCGCGCTCGCCCTGCACGAACTGCGCGGCCTGATCGGTGCCACGCAGGTGGTCGCGGCGCTGTCGCTGATGGCGGTCGACGGGTCGTACGAGGCGTACGCGCTGCCCGTGCACGAGGCGCGGCGGCACCCCGGGTCGTACGCGGTCGCCGAGCGCATGCGCCGCCTGCTGGGCGCCCCCGACCGCCCCACTCCGCCCCTCGGCCGCATCCAGGACCCCTACGGCTTCCGGTGCGTGCCGCAGATCCACGGCCCCGCGCACGACGCGGCGGACGCCCTCGAGGGTGTCCTGACCGTCGAGATCAACGCGGCCGCGGAGAACCCGCTGATCTCGCCGGAGGACCTGGCCGCGTACCACCACGGCGGCTTCTACCTGGCCCAACTCGCCCTCGCGCTCGACCACTTCAGGCTCGCCGTGACCCAGGCGGCCCGCCTCTCCACCTCCCGGCTCTCCACCCTCAACGAACCGGCCTTCACCCGCCTGCGCCCCTTCCTCGCGGACGGCGAACCGGCCTCGTCCGGCGTCATGATCCTCGAATACGCCGCCGGGGCCGCCCTCGGCGACCTGCGGGCCTTCTCCGCGCCCGCCTCCCTCGGCCACGCCGTGCTCTCCCGCGGCGTCGAGGAACAGGCGAGCTTCGCCTCGCTCGCCGCCCGGCAGACCCTGCGCGCCTGTGAGGCGTTCCGCATGGTCGTGGGATGCGAACTGGTGGCCGCCACCAGGGCGTTGCGACAGCGGGACATGCGGCTCGATCCGGACACTCCGCTCGCGCGAGCCTTCGAACTCGCCGACTCCGTCCTGGAAGCGGAGTTCGCGGACCGGCCGCTGACGGATGATGTGACGGCGGCGGCGGGCCTGCTCGACCGGTTCACCACGGTCTGGTCGGAACTCGGCGCGGCGACGAACGCGGGAACGACCGCCGGAACGACAGCGGGTACGGACATCATGAGGGGGACGGCATGAGTGACAGCCCTGCCGCGCGACTGCAAGTGCTCTTCGAGGGCCACCGGCTCACACCCACCCAGCGGCGCATCGCGCACTGCATGGTGCGCAGGGCCGCCGACGCGCCCTTCCTCTCCAGCGTGGAGCTCGCCGAACTCGCCGGCGTCAGCCAGCCCTCGGTGACCCGCTTCGCGGTCGCCCTCGGCTTCGACGGCTATCCGGCGCTGCGCAGACACCTGCGGGACGTGGCACCCGCGGAGGAGTCGGGCGCGACGGCCGCCAACGAGTACCAGCAGGCGGTCGACGCGGAGATCGAGAACCTCAGGCACCTGGCGGAGGTCCTCGCCGACCCGGAGCCGGTCGAGCGCGCCGGACGCCTCATCGCCGGGTCCCGGCCCCTGCCCGTCCTCGGCCTGCGGGCCGCCGCGTCCCAGGCGTACGGCTTCTCGTACTTCGCCGCGAAGGTCCACCCCGAGGTGCGCCTCCTCGACGAGGGCGGCACGATGCTCGCCGACCGCATCGACGCGGCGGTCCGCGCCGGTGCCTCGGCCCTCCTCTGCTTCGCCCTGCCCCGCCATCCCCGCGAGGTCGTCGACGCCCTCGCCTACGCCCAGTCGGCGGGCCTGACCGTCGTCACCGTCGCCGACTCCGCCTTCGCCCCCGTCGCCGCCCACTCCGACCTCCTCCTCCCGGCGGCCGTCGGCACGGGCCTCGCCTTCGACACGGCCTGCGCCCCGATGCTCCTCGGCCGCGTCCTCCTGGAAGCCATGTGCGACAACCTGCCGGACGCGCAGGCCCGCCTGGAGGAGTTCGACGTGCGGGCGGCGGCGCGGGGACTCTTTGTGGAGTGATGCACGCGAAGGCGGCGCCGCGCCCGGGGGGAGCGCGGCGCCGCCGGGTGGCCCGGACGTCAGACGTCCAGGCCGGTCTCGATGCGCTTGAGCTGATGGCGGGCCATCGCCAGGTTGGCGCGGTCCTTGTCGAGGGCCAGGTAGAGGAAGAGGCCGTTGTTGTTGCGCCCCTTCATCAGCCGGATGAGGTGGTACTGCGAGCCCAGCGAGATCAGGATGTCCTCGATCTCGTCCTTGAGCCCGAGCATCTCCATCGTGCGCAGCTTGGCGCGTACGACGTCCGTGTTGCCGGCCGCCGCCACCGACAGGTCCAGGTCCTTTCCGCCCCCGATCGTGCCGAGGGCCATTCCGCTCGTGTAGTCGACCAGAGCGGCGCCGATGACGCCCTCGATCGTGGTGGTCGCTTCCTTGAGTGCGGTCTCCGTGTCGGTCATGTTCTTGGTGCTTCCTTTCCGTCTGCCGGGCGTCCGCGGTGAGGGGGACGACGAGGATGTGGTGGGGGGCATGGGTCAGGTTTCCTCCGCTCGATCGACGGCGGCGTCGACCAGCTCTCCGATGAGCGCGCTGGAACGGCGGGCCTCCAGGTGCAGCCGCCCCACGTTGATGCGGGGCTCCGCGAGCAGCGTGAGCACGGCCGACGAACCGGCCGCGTACGTGGCCACGTAGCCCTGGTCGCCACGGATGATCAGTTCGCGGAAGCCGCCCTGATGGGTGGCGTCGGACAGCCGCAGCGCCACGCCGAGCGCCGCCGCCGTGAGCGCGCAGACGCCCTCGGCCTCCACGTCGGTGGCGTCCTGCGCCAGCAGGAGCCCGTCGACGCTGGCCGTCAGGGCGCCGCGCAGCTGGGGAATCCGGGTCCGCAGCCGTTTCAGTTCGCCGAGTACGTCGGCTTCGGCAGCCACCAGCTCTCTCCTCCCTGCGCGCCGCCAGGACGCGAAGAACTTCATGTGGTCGAGGTCCCGGCCCAGGGGGCGGCAGGGGGTTTCACAGCGCCTCCAGGGCGTCACGGACCCGGCGCAGGAGTGCGATGTCGGGATCGGCGCACTCCGTCGCGGCCGGGAGGGGGAGGGCGACGGCCACCGGCTCCCGCGCCGGTGGCCCCGGGACCTCCACGAGTCCGGCGGCCGCCAGCCGCCTGACCTCGATCAGGGTGTGGAACGAGGGCCTGCCGAGGGCCCAGGCGATGGCCGTCGGCGTACGGACGCCGTCCGCGAGCCGCAGCAGCGCACGCTGGCGCACGGTGACGGTCTGGCCGGGCGCGGGCCTGCGCGGCACGACCGGTGCGGTGTCGACCTCGGGGCGCGGCCAGATGCTGTCCAGGAGGGTCCGGCGCCGCAGCGTCTCGCGTTCCAGGGCGGCGGCGGGCACCGGGCGGACCCGGCCGAGCCAGTGCGCGACGCCGTAGCGGAACCGGGTGGGTCCGCTCGCCGCGCCGAGCACGAAGAACGCGGCGTCGAAGAGCGCGCCGAGGTGGCACATCTCCAGCTCGCCCGCGGTGACCCGGCCGCTGGCGACGAGTTCCCTGCCCACCTCGTGCCGGGTGCCGGCCGTGGAGAGGGCCTCCTGCCAGCCCTGCGCGGCGAGTGCGCCGCCGGCCGTGAGCAGGACGTCTATGCCGGGCGCCGCGGGGCTCTCGGCGTGCACGACGCGCCCGTCCACGAGGTAGAGGGTGCCCTGGGCGCGCAGGAAGGCGCCGGTGGCGCGCTCGGCGGCGAGCCGCGTCAGGAGGGGCGAGACGGCGGGCGCGCCGACGGCCCGCGGGACGGCGGCGGGTTCGGCGGCCCGCAGGGCGTTCATACCAGCACCAGCCGTTCGGCCAGGCTCCGCAGCCGTATCCGAGCCATGGCGAGGTTGCCGATGTGCCGGTCGAGCCAGAGGTAGAGGAAGACGCTGCTGTCGAAGGTCGTCTCCACGTAGCGGATCAGGTGGAAGCCGGACTGCGTGGTGAGCATGAGGTCCTCGACGGGGAGCCCCTTGCGGTCCGCACCGTCCGCACCTTCCGCCTCGTGACCGCTTCCGGCGTCGTCCGCGTCGTCGACCGGCGCGAACGCCTGGTACTCGGCGGCCGCGCGGGCCACCTCGGCGGTCTCGGCGGCGGTCGCTTCGTGGTCACCGTTGGGGGAGTCGCCGACCGAACCGAGCGCGAGGCCGCTGGTCCAGTCGACGATGGCGGCTCCACGGGCACCGGGCAGTGTCATGGCTTCGTACAGACACTCGTCGATTCCGGGCACGCTGCCTCCCCTTCCCCAGGTGGAACCGGGTGGTCCCCACCACCCGACCGGGCGGCTCACGCCACCCGGTGGAGAGGAAAGTACGCAGGGGAACCGGAGTTCGCGGTGAAAGGGCATATTCCGCGGGAATGCGTCCGAGCCCGACGGGACGCGTTCGGAGATGGCCCCGAACGGCCCATCGCTGACCGAATGCGCCGATCACCTGATCGATGCGTCCCCCGGGACGGTGTCAGTCCTCGTCGCGCGCGCGGAGTACCACCTTGTTCACGCCCCACAGGGCGACGCCGATCGCGATGAGGACACCGGCGCGGATGTAGACCTCCGCGGGGCGGTCCGCGAGGGGGCTCGCGAGGATCAGGGCCGTGACGGCGCCGAGCACCGGCAGGGCGGTCGGGGTGCGGAAGTGCTTGTGCTCGACGGGGTCGCGGCGCAGGACCAGGACCGCCACGTTGACCACCGCGAACACGCACAGGAGCAGGAACGCCGTGGTGTCGCCGAGGCCCTCGATCTCGCCCGTGGAGACCAGCCCGATGGCCAGGAGGGAGACGAAGACGATGCCGACGACGGGGGTGCGGCGCCCGGCCAGGACGCGGCCCATCGCGCGCGGCAGGATGCGTTCGTTGGCCATGCCGTAGCAGAGCCGCGAGGCCATCATGATGTTGATCAGCGCCGAGTTGGTGACCGCGAACAGGGCGATCAGGGCGAAGAGTTCGTGCGGGAAGTCGACGCCGCCCGCCTTCACGACCTCGAGCAGCGGGCCGCTCGACCCCTCCAGTGTCCCGGAGTCGACGAGGAGGGACGACACCAGCGCGACGAGGACGTAGATCGTGCCGGTGACCGCGACACCGATGAAGATCGCGCGCGGGAAGGTGCGCACCGGGTCCTTCGTCTCCTCGGCCATGTTCACCGAGTCCTCGAAGCCGACGAAGGCGAAGAAGCCGAGGGCCGTGGCGCCGAGCACGCCGGTCATCAGGGCGTATCCGCTGCCGTCGGACTCGAACTCGGTGAGGCGCGAGGCCTCGCCGTCCCCGTTCAGGACGGCGTACGCCCCGATCGCGAGGATGATCGCGAGACCGGTGAGCTCGACGAGCGTGAGCACCACGTTGGTCTTCACCGACTCCGACACGCCCCGCATGTTGAGCGCCGCGAGCAGCACGATGAAGGTGATGGCGATCAGGGTCGGCGGCAGCGCGTCGCCGGTGAGTTCGGCGAGGTAGTCACCGCTGAAGGCGCGGGCGGCGGCGCTCGCGGAGGCGAGCCCGGAGCACATCACCATGAAGGCGATGATGAAGGTGAGGAACGGTGCTTTGAACGCCTTCTGCGTGTAGAGCGCGGCACCGGCCGCCTTCGGGTACTTGCCGACCAGTTCGACGTACGACGCCGCGGTCAGGATCGCCACGACGAAGCCGATCGCGAACGGCAGCCAGAGCGCGCCGCCGACCTTCCCCGCGACCTTGCCGGTGGTGGCGTAGATGCCGGTGCCGAGGATGTCGCCGACCACGAAGAGGATCAGCAGCTTGGGGCCGATGGCCCGGTGCAGCGCGCCCTCTTCGGCGGGCGGTGATGCGGTGGTGGACGTGTCGGATGTCGTCACAGGTGCCTCCCCCGAGACCGAGTGCGGGTCGAGGGAGCTATTGCCCGTGATGCAGGTCACTATGCGGGAGTTGAGGAAGGTCAGAGGGTGTGGCCCCGGGGCGGCCGACGGGGCTTCACAGGTTCCGCAGCGCGTCCCGTTCCGTTCCGCCGCCGGCCTCCGCCACGATCTCGTCCAGCGTCTGCGGCTCGCGCACCACGGCGAAGCGCACGTCGTCGGCGTCGGCGGCGAACCCGTGCACACCGGGCCTGGCAAGGCTGTTGTACGAGTAGTGCTGGGCGAAATAGTAGGCGCCGGTGTCCAACGCGGCCACGTAGTCACCGGGTTCGAGCAGCGGCAGCGGGCGGTTCTCGGCGAGCAGGTCGCCCGCGAAGCAGGCCGGGCCCGCGACGTCCTGACCGACGGCGGGACCGCTCTTGGGCAGCCCCTTCGCGTCGAACGCGGCGATCCGCAGCGGCCACGACGCGGGCGCGTACACGGTCCTCGTCGCCACCTGCACGCCCGCGTGCGTCACGGCGATGGGCCGGCCCCCCGCCCGCTTCGCGTACTCGACGCGGGCCAGCACCGTGCCGTGCTTGGCGAGCAGCGAGCGGCCGAACTCGGTGACGATTCCGTACCGCCCGTCGAGCAGCCCCGGCACCCGGGACTTGAGGCGGCGCGCGTACTGCGCGTGGGTCGGGGTCTCGTCGTCCGAGCCGAAGTTGACCGGCAGGCCGCCGCCGATGTCGACGGTGTCCACCTGGTGCCGCCCGGCGCGTTCGTTGATCTCCTCCGCCAGTTCGTACGCGGCCGCCACGCCCCGCACCATCTTCTCCAGGGGCATGCCCTGCGACCCGGAGTGCGCGTGCAGGCGGGTCAGCCACGGCCGGTCGAGGAAGGCGCGGATCACCCACTCCCTGGCGTCCTCGTCGCGCAGCGGCACCCCGAACTTCGACGTGGCCGTCGCCGTCGAGAGGGCGTCGATCGCGCCGCCGCCGATCTGCGGGTTGACGCGGATGCCGATGGGGGAGCCGGTCAGTGCCGACCGGGTCATCGCGTCCAGACGGGCCAGTTCCTGCGGGTTGTCCGCGTTCACGGCGATGCCGAGCGCGAGGGCCTCGCGGAGTTCGGCGGGGGTCTTGGCGGGCGAGTCGAGGACGGTCGCGGTGGGCGGCATCCCGGCGGCCCGCGCCAGGGCCAGCTCGCCGGGGCTCGCCACCTCGGCGCCGATCCCCGCCGCGCGCAGCAGCCGCAGGACCGGCACGAGCGGGGTCGCCTTCACCGCGAAGGCGTGCAGGACGGGGGTGCCGGGCGGGACGACGGCCTCGAAGGCGGCGTGCAGGGCCGCGGCGCTCGCGCGGATGCCGGCGACGTCGAGGAGGCCCGCGACGGGGGCGGCGGGGCCGACGACGCCCTGCTCGACGGCCGCGCGGATGGCGCGGTCGCGGCGGGCGGCGGCGTCACTCCCAAGAGTGGAGGGTGCGGTGCTTCCGGGTGCCGCGTCCGCGCGGAGAACCGTGGTCTGGTCGTTGTCCTCGTCGTGGCCCATGTGATCCAGCCAATCACCCGCGACGGAACCCCGCTGGCGTACTCGTGCATTCGTTCGCTATTGACTAGCTCTATTCAGCCCACCAGGATGTGAATAACAAGCTCACAGCAGAGGTCACAGCTTCGAGGAGGCATCGCCATGTCAGGACCCCGCCCCGTACGGGCGCCGCGCGGTACGGAACTGAGCGCCCTGGGATGGCAGCAGGAAGCCGCCCTCCGCATGCTGCAGAACAACCTCGACCCCGAGGTCGCCGAGCACCCCGACAAGCTCGTCGTCTACGGCGGCACCGGCAAGGCGGCCCGCGACTGGCGCTCCTTCGACGCGATGGTCCGCACGCTCAAGACCCTGAAGCAGGACGAGACGATGCTCGTCCAGTCCGGCCGCCCCGTCGGCGTCATGCAGACCCACGAATGGGCCCCGCGCGTCCTCATCGCCAACTCCAACCTCGTCGGCGACTGGGCGAACTGGGAGGAGTTCCGCCGCCTGGAACAGCTCGGCCTCACCATGTACGGCCAGATGACGGCCGGCTCCTGGATCTACATCGGCACGCAGGGCATCCTCCAGGGCACGTACGAGACGTTCGCCGCGGTCGCCGCGAAGAAGTTCGACGGCACGCTCGCCGGAACCATCACCCTCACCGCCGGTCTCGGCGGCATGGGCGGCGCCCAGCCCCTCGCCGTCACGATGAACGACGGCGTCGCGATCTGTATCGACGTCGACCCGCGCGCCATCGAGCGCCGCATCGAGCACAAGTACCTGGACGTGCAGGCGGACTCCCTGGAGCACGCGCTCCAGCTGGCGGTCGAGGCCCGCGACGCCCGGCGCCCCCTCTCCATCGGCCTCCTCGGCAACGCGGCCGACCTGCTCCCGCGCATGCTCGCCGAGGGCGCCCCCATCGACATCGTCACGGACCAGACCTCGGCCCACGACCCGCTGTCGTACCTGCCGACGGGCGTCGACTTCGACGACATGCAGACGTACGCGACGAAGGACCCGGCGGGCTTCACCACCCGCGCGCGCGAGTCGATGGCCAAGCACGTCGAGGCCATGGTCGGCTTCATGGACGCGGGCGCCGAGGTCTTCGACTACGGCAACTCGATCCGCGGCGAGGCACAACTCGCGGGCTTCGACCGCGCGTTCGCGTTCCCCGGCTTCGTCCCCGCCTACATCCGCCCCCTCTTCTGCGAGGGCAAGGGCCCGTTCCGCTGGGCGGCGCTCTCCGGTGAGGCGTCCGACATCCACAAGACGGACAAGGCGCTCCTCGACCTCTTCCCGGAGAACGAATCCCTCCACCGCTGGATCAAGATGGCCGGCGAGCGCGTCCACTTCCAGGGCCTGCCCGCCCGCATCTGCTGGCTCGGCCAGGGCGAGCGCGACAAGGCGGGCGACATGTTCAACGACATGGTCGCCAACGGCACGCTCGCCGCGCCCCTCGCGATCGGCCGCGACCACCTGGACTGCGGTTCGGTGGCCTCCCCCTACCGCGAGACGGAGGCCATGCTCGACGGCTCCGACGCGATCGCCGACTGGCCGCTCCTCAACGCGATGGTGAACGTCGCCTCGGGCGCCTCCTGGGTCTCCATCCACCACGGCGGCGGCGTCGGCATGGGCCGCTCCATCCACGCGGGCCAGGTCTCGGTCGCCGACGGCACGAAGCTCGCCGGCGAGAAGATCCGCCGCGTTCTCACGAACGACCCGGGCATGGGCGTCATCCGGCACGTGGACGCGGGATACGACATCGCGGAGTCGGTGGCGGACGCGAAGGGTGTGCGGGTTCCCATGCGAGAGGGCGAGGCGTGAGTAATTCGGTGTCTCCGGGGCCAGATTCAGCCCCTCCGGCGTTCGAGGAGCGGGGTCCGGGGCGGAGCCCCGTGTCCTCCGCCCCGTCCTTCCAGGAGATGTGGCGGGACCTGGCTTCCATCGGCCGCGACGCTGACTCCGGTGGCTACAGGCGGTACGCCTGGACCCGCGCGGACGCGGACTGCCGAGCCTGGTTCAAGGCGCAGGCGGACACCCGCGGACTGACGTACGAACTGGACCGCAACGGCAACCAGTGGGCGTGGCTCGGCGATCCCGCGGCCGGTGACGCCGTCGTCACGGGCTCCCACCTGGACTCCGTCCCGGACGGCGGCGCGTTCGACGGCCCGCTGGGCGTGGTGTCCTCGTTCGCGGCCCTGGACGAACTCCGGGCACGCGGCGCGCAGTTGACCCGCCCCCTGGCGATCGTCAACTTCGGCGACGAGGAGGGCGCCCGCTTCGGCCTGGCCTGCGTGGGCTCCCGCCTCACCGCGGGACAGCTGACGGTCGAGGCCGCGCACCGGCTGACGGACGGCGACGGCGTGACGCTGCCGAGGGCGATGGAGGCGGCGGGCTACGACCCGTACGGCATCGGCCCCGACCCCGAACGCCTGGCCCGCATCGGCGCGTTCGTGGAGCTGCACGTGGAGCAGGGCCGCGCCCTCGACCTCTCCGGCGACCCGGTGGGCATCGCGTCCGCCATCTGGCCGCACGGCCGCTGGCGCTTCGACTTCCGGGGCGAGGCGAACCACGCGGGCACGACCCGGCTCGTCGACCGCCGCGACCCGATGCTGTCGTACGCGGAGACGGTCCTCGCCGCACGCCGGGAGGCCGAACTCGCGGGCGCGGTCGCCACCTTCGGCAAGATCTCGGTCGAGCCGAACGGCGTCAACGCGATCCCGTCGCTCGTACGCGGCTGGCTGGACTCGCGCGCGGCCGACCAGTCGACGCTGGACACGGTGGTGACGGGCATCGAGAAGGCGGCCCGCGAGTACGCGGAGCGGAACGGCATCGACCTGGACGTGGTCCGCGAGTCGTTCACACCGGTGGTCGAGTTCGAGGACGCGCTGCGGGACGAGCTGGGCAGGATCCTCGGCGCCCGCGCGGAGCAGCCGCGCCCGCTCCCCGTCCTCGGCACGGGCGCGGGCCACGACGCCGGCATTTTGTCGGGGTCGATCCCCACCGCCATGCTGTTCGTACGGAACCCCACGGGTGTCTCGCACTCCCCGGCCGAGTTCGCCGCCGAGGACGACTGCGTGGCCGGGGTGACCGCACTGGCCGACGTACTGGAAGGGCTGGCGTGCAGGTGACGACGGAGAGCTCGACGGGCACCACTTACTGGCTGGAGCATGCCTGGCTCGGCACGAACGTCGAGCCGGGCGTCGCGGTCGACGTGGAGGGCGACCGGATCACCGCCGTCCGCAAGGGCGTCGAGGCACCCCCGCCCGGGGCGACGGTCCTGCGCGGCCTGACGCTCCCGGGCCTCGCGAACGCCCACTCGCACGCCTTCCACCGCGCGCTGCGCGGCACCGTCCAGGTCGGTTCCGGCACGTTCTGGACGTGGCGCGAGGTCATGTACTCGGTGGCCGACCGCCTCACTCCCGACACGTACCACGCGCTGGCGCGAGCGGTGTACGCGGAGATGGCGCTGGCCGGCATCACGACGGTGGGCGAGTTCCACTACCTCCACCACGCACCCGGCGGCACGCCCTACACGGACCCGAACGCGATGGGCGAGGCGCTGATCCGGGCGGCGGCGGACGCGGGCGTACGCATCACGCTCCTGGACACGGCGTACGTGGCGTCGGGCCTCCTCGACGCGGACCGCGGCAAGGCGCCGGACCGCCACCAGCTGCGCTTCTCCGACGGTACGACGGAGGCGTGGGCGGAGCGGGCCTCGCTCCTCAAGGACCGCCCGCACGCCCGGATCGGTGCGGCGATCCACTCCGTGCGGGCGGTCCCGGCGCGGCAGCTGGCCACGGTGGCGCAGTGGTCGTCCGCCCGTACGGCCCCCCTGCACGTCCACCTCTCCGAGCAGACGGCGGAGAACGACGCGTGCATGTCGGCACACGGCTGCACGCCCACGCAACTCCTCGCGGACCACGGAGTCCTGGGCCCCCGCACGACGGGCATCCACAACACCCACCTCACGGAAGAGGACATCGCCCTGCTGGGCGGCTCCTCGACCGGCACCTGCATGTGCCCGACGACGGAACGCGACCTCGCGGACGGCATCGGCCCGGCGCTCCGCCTCCAGCGGGCGGGCAGCCCCCTCTCCCTGGGCAGCGACAGCCACGCGGTGATCGACATCCTGGAGGAGGCCCGCGCCATGGAGCTGAACGAACGCCTCCGCTCCCACACGCGCGGCCACTGGACGGCGGCGGCACTGCTCCGCGCGGCGACGGCGGACGGCCACGCGGCCCTGGGCTGGCCGGACGCGGGCGTCATCGAGCCGGGGGCTCTGGCGGACCTCACCACGATCGCCCTGGACTCGGTCCGCACGGCGGGCCCCGTCCCACGCCTGGCGGCGGAGACAGCGGTCTTCGCGGCGACGTCGGCGGACGTCCGCCACACGGTGGTGGGCGGCACCCACGTCGTACGCGACGGCGAACACGCGCTGGTCCCGGACGTACCGTCGGCGCTGACGGAGGCGGTGGGGGCGCTGAGAGATTGAAGCGTTTTCCCCGACCCCGCCCCTTCCCGAAACCGGGGCTCCGCCCCAGACCCCGCTCCTCAAACGCCGGAGGGGCTAAGAATTAGCCCGTCCGGCGATTGAGGACAGAGCCCGAAGGGCGATTCTGGGGTCCAGGGGGCGAAGCCTCCTGGTTTCGGGAAGGGGCGGGATCGGGGAAAGGACCTCGCCGGACCCCCACCCCCCCTGGAGCAGCAACCATGACCACCACCCTCATCACGAACATCGCATCCCTGGTCACCAACGACCCCGCGCAGGGAGACGGCACCCCCCTGGGCCTCCTGACGGACGCGGCCGTAGTCCTCGACGGCGACACGATCGCCTGGGTGGGCCCGACCTCCAAGGCCCCGTCGGCAGACGAGTCGTACGACGCCGCAGGCCGCGCCGCGATCCCCGGCTTCGTCGACTCCCACTCCCACCTCGTCTTCGCGGGCGACCGCACCCAGGAGTTCAACGCCCGCATGTCGGGCCGCGCGTACGAGGCGGGAGGCATCCGCACGACGGTGGCGGCGACGCGAGCGGCTACGGACGCCGCACTGGAGGCGAACCTCACCCACTACCTGGAAGAGGCCCTCCGCCAGGGCACGACCACGTTCGAGACGAAGTCGGGCTACGGCCTGAACACGGAGGACGAGTCCCGGGCCCTCCGCATCGCGGCGAAGCACACCGACGAGGTGACCTTCCTCGGCGCGCACATCGTCTCCCCGGACTACGCGGAGGACCCGGCGGCGTACGTGGACCTCGTCACCGGCGAGATGCTGGACGCCTGCGCCCCCCACGCCCGCTGGATCGACGTCTTCTGCGAGAAGGGCGCGTTCGACGGCGACCAGGCCCGCGCGATCCTGACGGCGGGCAAGGCGAAGGGCCTGCACCCGCGCATCCACGCGAACCAGCTGTCGTACGGTCCCGGGGTGCAGCTGGCCGTGGAACTGGACGCGGCATCGGCGGACCACTGCACGCACCTGACGGACGCGGACGTCGACGCGCTGGCGAACAGCTCGACGGTGGCAACCCTCCTCCCCGGTGCCGAGTTCTCGACCCGAGCCGAATGGCCCGACGCCCGCCGCCTCCTGGACGCGGGCGCCACCGTGGCCCTCTCCACGGACTGCAACCCCGGCTCGTCCTTCACGTCCTCCGTCCCCTTCTGCATCGCCCTGGCGGTGCGGGACATGGGCATGACCCCGGACGAGGCGATCTGGTCGGCGACGGCGGGCGGCGCGGCAGCCCTGCGCAGGACGGACGTGGGCCGGGTGACGGCAGGAGCGCGAGCGGACCTCGCCCTCCTGAACGCCCCGAGCCACGTCCACCTGGCGTACCGTCCGGGAGTCCCGCTGGTCGGCGAGGTGTGGCGCAAGGGCGTGCGGGTGGCATAAGGGCGTGCGGGTGGCGTAAGCCGGGCGGCCTGGGGGATCAGGCGGCCCACATCCCCCCATCGACCCGCAGCACCGTGCCGGTGACGTACGAGGCCCGGTCGCTCAGCAGCCAGGCGGCGGCCTGAGCGACCTCGTCCGGCTCGGCGGCACGCCCCAGCGGCGTCTGGGAGTTCAGGTGGTCGATGGTGCCGGGGGAGGAGTCGTCCCACTCACGGAGCATCTCGGTGAGCGTGGTGCCGGGCGCGATGGCGTTGACACGGATGCTCTCGGGCCCGTACGTGACGGCGGCGGACGCGGTGAGGCTGTTGACCGCCCGCTTCGTCGCCGCGTACGCGGGCAGCGCGGGGTTGGCCATGAGGCTCCCGACACTGGACGTGTTGACGATGGCGCCGCGCCCCGACGTGGCGCGGATGGCGGCCACCTCGGCGTTCATGGCGAGCCAGGTCCCCTTGAGGTTGACGCCGGTCACGCGATCGAAGTCGTCCTCCGACAACTCGTCCATGGGCCCGGGCGGCTGCCCGCTCGCCCCGTTGTTGAAGGCGACGTCGAGCCGCCCGTACACCTCGACGGCCCGCTCGACGGCACGGCGCACGCTGTCGCCGTCCCCGAGATCGCACACGACGTACTCGGCGACGCCCCCGACGTCCCGTATCCCCTCGACCACGCCCTTCAACTGCGCCTCGGTACGGGAGGCGAGGAGCACCCGGGCGCCCTCCCGGGCGAAGAGCCGGGCGGCGGCGGCACCGATGCCGCGCCCGGCGCCGGTGACGAGGGCGACCTTGCCGTCGAGCAGGCCGGCACTGCTGAAATTCGTCATGTCGTTCATACGGAGGAGCCTGCGCCGCCCTCCCGCCCTCATCCAGGCCCCACCAGTACCTGGCTGAGCTGCGACGACACCCGGCACACTGACCCGGTGAACCGACAAGAACGGGTACGAGAACGGGAACGCGCCCGCGAGCGGGAGCTGGCGGACTTCCTGCGCGGCAGGCGCGAACGCATCACGCCCGCCGACGTGGGCCTGCCCGCGGGCCCGCGCCGCCGCACGCCGGGCCTGCGCCGGGAGGAGGTGGCGCAGCTGGCGTACATCTCGACGGAGTACTACACGCGCCTGGAACAGGCCCGAGCCCCGCACCCGTCCCGCGAAGTCCTGACCCAACTGGCCCGCGCCCTGCGCCTGTCGGACCCGGAACGCGACCACCTCCACCACTTGGCAGGCGTCCCACCCGCCCCGCCTTCGGGCCCGTCGCGGGAGGTACGCCAGAGCATCGTCCAGCTCCTGGACCGACTCCCGGAGGCGGCGGCGGTGGTGCTGTCGGCGACGTACGAGGTCATAGCGTGGAACAACCTGGCGGCAGCCCTGATGGAGGACTTCTCCCTCCTGCCCCGCAGGGACCGCAACCTGGCCCGCCGCACGTTCCTGGGCCCGTGCGACCCGGAGCACTCCCTCTACGGGGTCTCCGACACGGCCGAGTTCTCCCGGACGATGGCCCAACATCTCCGCGCGACGGCGGCACGCTACCCGGACGACCCGGAGGTGACCTCGCTCGTGGAGGAACTCCGCACGTCCAGCCGCGAGTTCGCCGCCCTCTGGGCCACCCACGAGGTGGCGACCCGCCCCACCCTCTGCAAGACCTTCCAGCACCCCACGGTCGGCTTCGTCGCCGTGCACTGCGACGTCCTCGACATCACCGACCGCGACCAACGGGTCTTCATCTACACGGCGGCGCCGGGCTCGGAGGAGGCGATGCGGCTGTTGTCGGTGATCGGCACGCAGCGGATGGACGTGCCGGGTTGACGACGCTCAGCTCAGGTCACGCGTATACCGCTCGAAAGGCACGGCGTGCGCCAAGGCGAGGTCCCGCCAGGCGATATACCTGGCCAGGTCGGGATTCCGGATCAGCTCGCGACCGGCCTGCGTACCGTCGGGACGGTAATGCATATGCACGACCGTCGCCTCGTCGAACAGCCAGAAGTCCTGTTCGGGGAGTCCGGGGTTCGGCCGGTCCGTCACGTCGACGATCCGGTAGTCCTCCCCGGCCGCGACATTTCCCGGAACGCACCACTCGAAGAGATACCGGCTGTACGGCGTGAGGGGCCGGCGCACGACCTTCGCGCGCGTCATGGCCCGCCCGGCCGCCGCGTGATCACTGATCGTGCGGTGCCAGGACGCGTTGAAGTCGCGGGGTTTCTCGGCCCCGGCGAGGAACGCGCGGACCGTCTCGGCCTCGGCGGGCATGGTGTACGTCTGATGCACTTCGAGCCGGAAGGCGGAACGCTGGAAGTCGCGGAAGTACGACTGCCACGTATCGCCGTCCAACAGGACGGGGTCAGAGCGATCGACGGGCACGGAATTCCTCTTTCGTGATTCGTCCAGGGCCCCCAGCTCGGCGGGGCAGGTCATTCACGTACTTCCCGAAAGGCACGGCGTGGGCCGGGCCGCGCGCACCCAGGTGCTTCAGTGCCGCCGGTCCGCGACGGCGGCGACGAAGAGGGACCACACCATCGTCGGAAATACGAGGGTGGGGCCCTCCGTCCGCTTGGAGTCCCGGACGGGGACCACGCCGGGGAAGCCGTCGGCGACCTCCAGACAGAGGCCGCCGGATCCGTTGCTGTAGCTGCTGCTTCGCCACTGGGCGGCGCCGAAAACGTCTGTGTTGCGTGCCATTTGGTCGACCCTCCACTGCTTTCCGTGATCCTTCTCAGGAACTGCTGCTCCGGGTGGGAACGCCGTGGCCGACATGCAGTCGTGCTGCCGATCGGTCCAGCCAGAAGTGCTTGCCCTCCTCATCGCAGGTGAGCCCGAAGCGCGTGTAGTGCGGCTGCCCGGCGATGCGCCACGCGCTGTACGCGCTGACCAGCTCGCGCCAGAGGTTGCGGTGCCCGTAGACGGTCACCGCACCCGTCCGCCACCACTCGTCATAGTCGACGATCGCGACCGATGTCCCCTTCTCGTCCCAGAGCTGCACCTGCTTGTCCTCTCCCTCCCCGCGGTGGGAGAGGGACACATCCGGCACGTACAGCCCCATCACGAAGTCCTGATCCCATCCCCGGCCCAGGATCTCCTCGGGGTCGATGGGCGAGGCCTCCTTCCGGCTGTCGATGGGCGGAGCGAGCCGATGGACGGGGCGATGACTGCGTACCCACATGTACCAGGCCCCGCCGACGAACCGGCCCGACGCGGTGCTTCCATGAACCCGCAACCTCAGAAGCCCTCCACGGGCGTAGAGCGTGTTGAAGGGCGCCAGGATGACCGCGCCGTCGTTGCACTGCTCGCGCCATGGGCGGGGAATGCTCCGTACCGCCGCTGTCGAGACGACCCGGTCGTAGGGCGCGGTCGGCACCCACCCTTCCAGGCCGTCGCCGCAGACGGTCGTGGGTGTGTACCCGGCCCCTCGCAGGTTCTTGGCGCCACCCCCGGCCAAGACGGGATCCAGCTCGACCGTGGTCAGGTTCCCGCAGCCGATCCCCACGCCTTCGCTGAGCAGAGCGGAGTCGTAGCCTGATGCGGTGCCGATGTGCAGCACGTTGTGGCCTGGCTCGAGCGCGAGTTGGTTCAGCTTCTCGAAGACGATGTCCAGTGCGGAGAGCGAAGACGTGAAGTCTCCCTTGTACGGCCCTTGTTCCGCCGTGACACCGTCATCCATCTGCGTGATGAGTGAGCGATGGGTACTCCACACGGCCCGGCGCCACGCGTCCTCGTCGACCGCCCTGTCGATCACCAGCTGCCGGCCGTGGTCGTCCGTGTCGTACCCCCAGAACGCGTCAGGGGCGAAGGCCTCGCGGTCCACGGCATCGAAGGCCGCCCGAAGCCACGGGGACCGGAAGGCCCCCATGACGTCGAGCTCCCGGCGAGCGACTGCCCGGTAGTCCATCGCACCTACCTCCTCGGGCCACTGCCATCGGGACTCGGCGGCTCCGGCGGCGGCGTCCACGGCTTGTCGCTCGGCTCGCCCTTGTGTTTCCCCACGGCTCCTCCTGGTGATGTGGACGGATTCTGTAAATCAGAGGTCAGGCCTACGGGCCCAACGCCGCCAGTTCGGTGCGCACCAGCGCCTGTGCGTCCTCCCCATAGACCGCCGATCGCTCCAGAAGACCGAAGGCCTTCTCGTAGATCCGGACTTGGGCGTCGTCGGTGAGTGTCGGGGCTTCCCCGAACAGTTCGACCTCTACGCGCTGCCCGTCGAAGATCCCGAAGCTGTTGCCGGGAAACACGTGGAGCTGAGCGCGACTGGGGATGATCCCGAGCGTCACGCCGGGAAGCGCGAACGACTCCAGAAGTCGGTTGAGTTGTCCGCGCATCACACTGCTGCCGCCGATGTTGCAGCGAAGGGCCTGCTCGCCCAGCAGTGTCTTGTACGTCCGCCCGTCCTTGCCGAACAGCTCGGCGCGTGCCGTGCGGGCCTCGACGCCCGCCTCGATGTCCCGCGGCGTGTCGAGGAAATCGACGACGAGGGTCAACATCGCTCTCACGTACTCAGGGGTTTGAAGGTTTCCCCAGATCACGTCGGGGCAATAGTGCTTGGTTTCCTTGGTCTCCCTGACCAAGTCCAAGAACGCTTGCTGAGTCGGCCCCATACCTTCCTGATGAAGCTCATCCCAGGTTTTCGCACTGCCTTCCGGCGTTGGTCTCATGAGTACCTGCTCCGCTGGATCGATCACTCACGGCTGGTTCTGACACTCAGGTAAACACCGGCCGACGGCCCGCGGGTACGGTGGAGAGACGGGCATCGTGAAAGCCGTGAAAGAGCCTTCTGAGCTGTCGGGAGATTCGCCATGCCGTCCACTTCGCGTACGCCGAACCGCAAGCTCAGTGCGCTGCTCGACCAGGCGGGTTGCCAACGGCAGGAACTCGCCAGAGCCATCAACCGGGTGAGTGCCCTCGCGGGTTTCCCGCTGCATCTGACCGGCCAGGCGGTATCGAACTGGATCAGCGGTGCCAACAAGCCCAAGGACCAGGTCAAGCCTCTGCTGCTGGCGGCGCTGTCGGAGAAGTGCGGCCGGCCGATCGGTCATGAAGAAGCCGGGCTGGAGCAGAGTGCGTCCGCAGAGTCCGATCAACACCTGGACATCGTTGAGCAGTTGCTTGCCCTGGGCCGGGCAGACATGGACCCGTCCCGAAGGGGCGTGCTCGCGGCCGGTGTGTTCTCGGCTGCGCTGGCCGTCCCGGTCTTCGGCGGCCCGTACGCTCACGCCGGCGAGCCGGTCGCGCCCGGCAAGGCCACCACGCGCATCGGTGCCTCGCAGGTCGCGAGCGTACGTCGCACCACGGGGCGCATCGCCGACATTCTCGACGAGGACGGCGCGGGCCACGCGCGACCCATAGCGGCCGCGTACCTCGTGAACACCGTCGCGCCCTGGCTCCGCTCGGAAGCCACCGGGCAGGTGGGGAACGACATGAAAGCCGCTGCGTCCGACCTGACGTACCTCACCGGTTGGATGGCGATGTACGAGAAGGACCACGTCGCCGCGCAGCGCTGGTACCTGAAGGCACTCGACCTGGCCGACGAAGCCGACGACCACGTCACGTACTGCCGCACCCTGCGCGGCATGTCGCTCCAGATGACGAGCCTGCGGTACGGGCAGAAGGGGCTGGAGTACGCCGACTCCGCCGCCGAGGCCGCCCCGAAGGCCGGCCCGCGCCTGGTCGCCTTCCTCCGTGGGCAACAGGCGCACGCCGCCTCCATGGTCAAGGACCGCCGACAGGCCCACGGGCGGCTGCGCGAGGCGGAGGACGCCCTCTCCAAGGCCGACAACCGCCGAGACGCGGTCGGTGGCTACGACCGGACGGCGTGGCTGTTCCACGTATCGCACGTGCTGGCGGAGGAGAACGACCTGCCCGGCTCCATCAAGGCGCTGAAGGAATCCATCGAGGTGCAGCCCGCGCAGGAGCGCCAGGGCCGCGTGCATTCCTACGCCCTGCTCGCCCAACGCCAGACGCGGCTCGGGCACGTCGACGCGGCCTGTCAGTCGTGGGGGCGCTTCCTCGACGAGTACGAGAAGGTGTCATCGGCCCGCGGGGACGATCATTTCCGCACGATGCGGGAGAGCATGCGCCCGCACCGGACATCGAACGGGGTGCGGGCGCTGGCGGAGAGGGCGCGCGAGGTCGCGACGCTCAAGGCGTAGGTCGCGGCTAGTCGCTCTTGGGCCAGACGGGGCGGCCCTGCTCGGTCCAGACGACACCCTTGTTGCGGCAGAGGCAGAAGGGGTGGCCGACGGGGTCGGCGTAGACGCGGAAGCCGTAGCCGTTGGTGCCGACCATGTCCTGCTTCAGGGTCGCGCCGAGGGCCAGGACACGGCTCTGTTCGGCCTCGATGTCGTCTACTTCGAAGTCGAGGTGGAACTGCTTCGGGTGCGCGCTGTCGGGCCACCGCGGGGCGCGGTAGTCCTCCACCGGGGTGAAGGCCAGCTCGATGTCGCCGAGCGCGATACCGGCCCAGTGCTCGTTGCTGTCCTCCTTGACCGGCACCCCCGTCACCTCGGAGTAGAACGCTGCCAGCTTCATCGCGTCCGGGCAGTCGATGATGAAGTCAGTGAGTCGTAGCATTCCGCGATCTTGCCACGGGGGCGGGCTTTGAGGCAGGCCCTAGGTGCGGTCCGGTTCGTGCCGCGCGATCGCTGTGACGAACGGGGCCCACGCGGTCGCCGGGAACACGAGGGTGGGGCCGGCCGTCAGCTTGGAGTCGCGGACGGGGACGAGACCGGCGAGGCCGTGGGCGACCTCGACGCACTCGCCGCCAGTGCCGTTGCTGTAACTGCTCCTTCGCCAGACAGCCGTGCTCAGGTCAATCTCGTGGCTTGCCATTCCGATAGTCCTCAGCCGCATCCTCGACCATGGCCAGGGTCGCCTCAGGCGGCAGTGCGACGGCCCTGAGCAGATCGTACGACCGCCGGTACTGGTTCACGAGCGGTGGATAGTCGATGAGTTGGCCGCTGTGCAGACTCTCGGTGTACACGACCGGGGGTGCGTCCGAGAAGGTCATGGTCCTAGTCATGCCCATCATGAACGGGTGCGCGGCGGCGGTTTCCGGAACGATCTGCACAATGGACCGCGTGGCCCTGACCACCTCGGCGATGTGCTCGAGAAGTTCGGCCATCAGATGTGACGCGAGGACCCGTCGTCGGATCACCGACTCATCCAGGATCGCCCAGAAATCCGGCGCGTTCTCCTGGCCGAAGAGGGCTGCTCGCTCCATCCTGGCGTCCACCTTTTCCGCGACCTCACGGTTCGAGGCGCGGGGCATCGCCGCCCGCACGATCGTGTGGGCGTATGCAGGTGTCTGCAACAAGCCTGGAACCAGCATGGGCGCCCAGTCCTCGATGGACTCCGCGAACCGCTCCATCTCCGCCACATCCGCGAAGTACTCGGCGTGCCCGCCCTGGCGGGCCTTGCGCGCGTCTTCACAACGGCGTTGGAAAAAGCCGTCCGTCCGGAGCTTGGCGTCGACGTGCTGGGCCAGGTCGCACGGCATGCGTCGCTCGCCGCGCTCGATCTGGCTGAGGAAGGAGACTGCCCGGAAGCTGCCCTCGGCCAGGCCTTCCAACGTGAGGCCCGCCGCCTCCCTCTTGAAACGCAACTCCGCGCCGTAGAAGGCCGGGACGCTCGCCGACGCGTCGGGATCCTTACGAGGAGGCACAACCCACCACCGCCATTTGCCAGTTACTCTGCGCAACCCGAACCCCTGTCACGTTACGCCGCGCCACGTCACTGTGTGACCGAACCGTCACAGAGCGCACGGAGGGCGTACCCCCATGCAAGAGCCACCCCCCACCACCCCCGCCTTCGAACTCTCCCTACTGGCCGTCCCCAAAGCCGTCCCCGAGATCCGCCGCACCCTGAGCGAGCACCCCTGCGGCAGCCCCCACCCCGACGTGCAACTCTGCGTCAGCGAGCTCCTCAGCAACGTGATCCGGCACCTCGGTGAGGGAACGCCCGTCACCGTCCGCCTCACCACCGCCCGCGACCGCATCCGCGTGGCCGTCACCGACCCGGACCCCCGCGCCTGGCCGCTCCTGCGCAGCGCGGGCCGCGACGACGAGACGGGGAGAGGGCTTGCCCTCCTCGACGCCGTCTCGCTGCGGTGGGGCGTGGAACAGGGAGCCGACAGCAAGACCGTCTGGTGCGAACTGGGGGAGGGGTAGACGCGTGCTGCGCAGGTTCCTGAACCGGCTGCTGCCCGGCACGGGTGCGAGGCGAGCCGCCGCAGCGACGGGGGCGCCCCCG
Source organism: Streptomyces venezuelae (assembly GCF_008642315.1). Classification (NCBI taxonomy): domain Bacteria; kingdom Bacillati; phylum Actinomycetota; class Actinomycetes; order Kitasatosporales; family Streptomycetaceae; genus Streptomyces; species Streptomyces venezuelae. The sequence continues at coordinate 5,382,720 of NZ_CP029192.1, forward strand.
CCACCGTCCTCAGCGGCCCACCCCCGACCCCGTCCCGCACACGGCATGCCCCGCCGCCCGCGCAGCCCGTACGCGAAGGAGGCCGCCGAGGGACGCCCCGTCGACGTCACCGGCGTCCCCCTCACCCGGCCTTATTACCGCGCCGCCGAACACCGCCTCCTCCAAGCCGAGCGGCGCCTCGCGCTCGCCCTCGCGCTGGAGGGCGTGGACTACGGGCCCGCGGTCGTCCACGGGGTGCCGTTGCCCGCCTGAAGGCGCCCCGCCAGGTGCGGCATCCTGGCCCCATGAAGACCATCGGCCTCATCGGCGGCATGAGCTGGGAGTCCAGCGCCGAGTACTACCGGCTCCTGGACGCACTCGTACGGGAGCGGCTCGGCGGGCTGCACTCCGCACGCTGCGTGCTGTACTCCGTCGACTTCGCCGAGATCGAGCGGCTGCAAGTCGCGGGGGAGTGGGAGCGGGCCGGGGACGTGCTCGCCGCTGCCGGCAAGGGAGTCGAGGCCGCGGGCGCCGACCTCGTGCTCATCTGCACCAACACCATGCACAAGGTCGCCGACCAGGTGCAGGCCGCGCTCTCCGTGCCGCTGCTGCACCTCGGGGACGCCACCGCCGAGGCCGTACGCCGGGCGGGGATCACCCGCGTCGGGCTGCTCGGGACCGCGTTCACCATGGAGCAGGACTTCTACCGGGATCGCCTTGCCGCGCACGGGCTGGACGTCCTCGTGCCTGACGAGGCCGGCCGGGGCCTCGTCCACCGCGTCATCTACCAAGAGCTGTGCCTCGGCGTCGTACGGGAGGAGTCGCGTGCCGCGTACCAGGAGGTCATCCACAGCCTGATCGACAGAGGTGCGCAGGGCGTCATCCTCGGGTGCACCGAGATCGAGCTGCTCATCGGGCAGGGGCACAGTCCCGTGCCCGTGTTCCCCACCACCCGGCTCCACGCCGAAGCCGCGGTCGACGCGGCGCTCGTCACCAGCGGGTGACGTGACGTCAGTGGGGCCCGCCCCCTCACGGGACGGGCCCCACCTCGGCGTTCGCGCGCTCAGGCCGAGCGCAGCGGCGCCTCACTCCTCGACCGTCAGTCCCTTGCGGAGCTTGACGAGAGTGCGCGACAACAGTCGCGAAACGTGCATCTGCGAGATGCCGAGCTCCTCGCCGATCTCCGACTGCGTCATGTTCGCGACGAAGCGGAGGGAGAGGATCTTGCGGTCCCGCGGGGGGAGTTCGGCTATGAGGGGCTTGAGGGACTCGACGTACTCGATGCCCTCCAGGCCGTGGTCCTCGTACCCGATGCGGTCGGCGAGCGCGCCTTCGGAGTCGTCCTCCTCGGGCTGCGCGTCCAGGGAGCTCGCCGTGTAGGCGTTGGACGCGGCCATCCCCTCGACGACCTCTTCGTTGGAGATGCCCAGGCGCTCGGCGAGCTCGCCCACCGTGGGGGCGCGATCGAACTGCTGGGCGAGTTCGTCGCCCGCCTTGGCGAGGTCCAGTCGGAGTTCCTGGAGGCGGCGCGGGACGCGCACCGACCAGCTGGTGTCGCGGAAGAAGCGCTTGATCTCGCCGACGATCGTCGGCATCGCGAAGGTGGGGAACTCGACGCCGCGGCTGAGTTCGAAGCGGTCGATCGCCTTGATGAGGCCGATCGTGCCGACCTGGATGATGTCCTCCATCGGCTCGCTGCGGGAGCGGAACCGGGAGGCGGCGAACTTCACCAGGGCGAGGTTCAGTTCGACCAGGGTGTTGCGGACGTACGCGTATTCGTGCGTGCCTTCTTCGAGGGATTCGAGGCGCTCGAAGAGGGTCTTGGACAGGGCCCTCGCGTCCAGCGGCGCCACCTCGTCGTACGGCGGGATCTCGGGGAGACCGTCGAGACCTTCGTAGGTGTCCTCGGCGATTTCGTGGGCACCCTGAGCCGGGACGGGCTCGTGGGCGGGGGCCGGGATCTCGGTGGCGGAGCGGTGCGGCGGGAGTGTCGACGTCGCCTGGTCAGTATGCGATTCGTCGAGCCGGGGTGACATGGTGTCCTCCATCGTTCTCGGCATATGGCTGCCGATGCCAATACGTGCACTGCGGTGTGCGGCGCCTCCAAAGCCGTCCGTGTCGATTGATGTCTCTTCTACCCCTACCCGCTTCCGCGCTCCGGTCGCAAGTGCGTTCTGAGGGTAAATGTCCGAATTCGGGGGGATGTTCGGGTACCCCGGAGCGCCAGGAGGGCGTAATGTTCAGGGGCGTCATCAACAGCAACGACGGTCGGAAGAGAGAGACGGCATGGACCGCGGGACGGTCGGCAGCGCACACAGGGGCCGGCTTCTGGTCGAAGTCCGGAAGGTGGGCGCGAGTGCCGTCGTGACCCCGGCGGGTGAGTTGGATCACCACACCGCCGACGTGTTGCGCGAACCACTCGAAAATTGCCTGACGGACGGCTACGCACGGCTTGTCGTCGATTGCTCACGCCTCGAATTCTGTGATTCCACGGGACTCAACGTGCTCCTCGGCGCCCGGCTCAAGGCCGAGGCGGCGGGTGGCGGCGTCCATCTGGCCGGGATGCTTCCGGTGGTCGCCAGGGTCTTCGAGATCACCGGCGCGGAGGCGGTCTTCACCGTCCACGACAACCTCGAAGCGGCCCTCGGGGAGTGAGTCCGACATGGGCGTACGAGAAAATGCCGTGGTCACACGCGAAAGTTATGCGTCAGTTGCCTCTGTGTGATCATGGCGTTACCAGCGTCACACGGACCGTGCCGAACTAGTGGGTGTTCTCACGGTTCGTCCGGGCAGGAGAGACCTGGATCCCGCAGTCAGCGGTCCACAAAGTCAACAGTCAGAACGGCAAGCAGCAGCCGATGTCCCCAGTCCTCCTGTCGGTGAGGTGAAGCGCTGATGAGCACCACCCGGCCTTACTCGCCGGGCGACCGCGGCCCGGAGTCCGAGGCCGCAGTCGCGGACGCTCCCGCGGAGCGGGCCTCAGGCACGCCCGCCGCCCGGCAGGTCCGCAGACTGAGCCTGAACGGCGCGAGCGGCATCGTCCCGCTCGCCCGCGACTACACGCGCGAGGCGCTGCACGCCTGGGGCTGGCTCCCCGCGGAGAGTGCCGACCGGCGTGCGGCCGCCGAGGACGTCCTCCTCGTCGTCTCCGAGCTGGTCACCAACGCCTGCCTGCACGCCGAGGGCCCCGACGAGCTCTGGCTGTCCTCCGACGGCAAGGTGCTGCGCATCGAGGTCTCCGACCGGGGCACGGGGCAGCCCGCGCCGCGCACCCCGCACCGCGCCGGGCGGCCCGGCGGGCACGGCATGTTCATCGTCCAGCGGCTCTGCCTGGACTGGGGCGTCGTCCGCAGCCCCGGGGTCGCGGGCAAGACGGTATGGGCGGAGGTGGGGGCGCCCGCGTAGTCCGCGGGTGCTCGCGCGCCGTCCCCAGCTCTGCCCAGCGGTGTTACCCACGGTTAGTGCGTCTCCATGTACGCGCCGGATCATCACGGATCCGGCGCGTCTTTTGTCTTCCCTCGTCAAGGTCCCGGGCGTACCTTGAGCGCCCAATCTGATGTGCCGTCAGTAACACCAGTCACTCCGCACCGCGGCACGCCACGACCGGCATGAGGGGACAAACGAGGTGTCGCACACGAAAAAATCGGCCGCGCTCGCGCTCGCCACCGTCCTGGCCGGCGGCTCAGCGGTGCTGATGGCCGCCCCCGCCGCGCAGGCCACCGTCCAGGACGTCAACTACCAGTGCAAGACGCCGATCGGGGACAAGAGCGCCGTCTCGCCGATCGACATCAAGAGCGTCAAGAGCGGCAGCGGCTACAAGCTCACGATGTCCTTCCAGAAGGGCGTCTCCTCCAGCCCCGTCGAGCTCGGCAAGGGCGCGATGAAGCCAAGCGCGGTGATCAAGCTGGGCGGCGCGGAGAGCGGCACGGTGCCGGTGTCCGGCGCGACGAACGCCGAGGCCATCCCCGCCAACACCCCCATCAAGATCAGTGACCTGTCGGGGACGTACACGCCCAAGAAGAGCGGCAAGGTCACGTTCACCGCCGGTGTCCTCACGATCAAGGCGCTCGGTACGACCACGACGTGCACGCCGTCCAACAACCCCAAGCCGTCGCTCGAACTGGACGTCAAGGGGTCCGGTGGCTCCGGCGGGTCCGGCGGTACCGGGGGGTCCGATTCGGGCGGCAGCGGTACGTCGGGGGGCTCCGGCACCACGGGCGGCTCCGACAGCGCGCCCTCCGGCGGCGGCGAGCTCCCGCAGACCGGCCCCGCGGACTCCGCCCTCGCGCTCGGCACCCTCGGCGGCACGGTGCTGCTCGCGGGCGCGGCCGGGGCGCTCTGGCTGACGCGCCGGAACCAGGCGGCTCGGTCGCGGTAGGGCTCGCGGGGGCCCGGCCCGTGGTCCCGCAGGCCCGTAGGACGACCGCGCGAGCGAGATCCCGTACGAAGATCAGGAGCCGCCGATGACGTTTTCCGCGCGAGGTGCGCTGTGTGCGGCCGCCCTGGCGCTGGTGGCGGCGGCCGCCGGTGCCGGGCCCGCCCATGCGGACGGCGGCGATCCGGCGCCGTGGTCCGCCGCGCCCTCGGCCGGCGGCGGCACCGGGCCCGCGAAGGACGGGCGGCCCTCCTTCTACGCGGAGGGCACCCCCGGAGCCGTGCTCCGGGACACCCTCTCCGTCACCAACCCCGGACCGAAGCCCCGCACGATCACCCTGCGGGGCGCGGACGCGGGCAACACCGGCTCCGGGGCGTTCTCCGTCACCCCGGCCAAGGGCACGCCGAAGGACACCGGGGCGTGGCTCAGCTTCGCGAAACGGCAGGTGAAGGTACCGCCGCGGACCCGGGCCGAGGTGCCGTTCACCCTCACCGTCCCCACGAACGCGATGCCCGGCGACCACCCGGGGGCCATCGTCGCGAGCGGCGGCGGCCGCACGGTGGGCGTACGCGTGGACCTGCGGGTCGACGGGCCGACGCTCTCCGCGCTCACCGTCGAACGCGTCGACGTCGACACCGAGGCGGGGAGCATCTCGTACGACCTGGTCAACCGCGGCAACACCGTGCTGACCCCGAAGCTCGCGGTGCACGCGGACGGTGTCCTCGGCACCCTGCTCGACCGCCCCGCGCGCACGCTGCCGGTCGAGCTGCTGCCCGGCCGCAGGGTGACCCTGACCGAGCCGTGGGCGGACGCCCCGGCGCTCGACTCGGTCGACGTCGAGCTGACGGCCACGGCGGCCGGCGGCGCCCGCGACACCGCCACGGCCTCGGCCCGCTTCGTGCCGTGGGCCGCGGTGGCGGGCGGCGGAGCGCTGCTGCTCGCGGCGGCGGGCGGGGCCGTTCATCTCGTACGCAGACGGGGGCGGCGGCGCACGGAGGAAGAGCCCGGGTCGGGTGACGGCGCCGAACAGGTAGGTGCGACGCGGGAGTTGGCGCGAGCGGGGACGGGAGACGAACGGTGAACGGTGAGAACAGGCCGCGCCCGGGGGCCGGAGCGGGAGCGGGAAGGGGATCGGGGCCGGTGTGGGCAGGGGTGGGGAGGGCGGCGGTCGTTCTCGCCGTGCTCGTTCTGCTCGGTGTCGCGGTGCTGCCGCAGGCACCGTCGGCCGCCGCCGCGGACAAGCCCAGTGTGAAGCTCTCGGCGTCGCAGGCGGGCAAGGGCGGGTCCATCACCGTGAAGGGCACGGGGTGGCGGCCCGACGCCCTCCTGATGATGCTCGTCTGCGGCCAGTCGGCCCCCGGCAAGGGCGTCGTCGGCGGCACCAACTCCTGTGCCAACTCGGAAGGCCGCGCCGTCACCACGGACGACGACGGCGCCTTCAGCAAGAAGCTCCCCGTGGCCGAGCCGCCGGAGCCCTGCCCCTGCGTCGTCCACGTGGCCACCGTGACCGGTGAGAAACAGCAGGTCGACGCGGTACTGAAGGTCGCGGGCCACCCCGTGAAGCCGCTGCCCGCACAGGCGACGGGCGGCAAGCTGTCCGTCCTCACGGACACCGCTCTGGAGGGGTCCGGCGGGGTGCTGACCTGGTTCGGCGCGCCGCCGCGGCGCACGCTCGAATTCACCGTCGGCAACGTCGGCTCGGCGCCGGTGAAGGACCCCGTCTTCCAGGTCGGCACGTCCCACGGCGTGTTCGCGCCGCAGTGGGAGGAGCAGCAGTGGCGCGGCACGATCGCTCCCGGCAAGAAGGCGCAGATCAAGCTGCCGGTGGAGCTCTCGGCGGGGGCGCACGGGGACTACCTGGTCTCGCTGAAGTTCGGCGGGAAGGTCCTCGCCGAGCAGCCGTGGGGCGTGGGGCGCCCATGGGGCGTCACGCTCTTCTGGATCCTGCTCTGCGTCGTCGTGCCCGCGGCCGCCTTCCGCATCGGCATGGCGGTCGTCGACCGGCTCCGGCCGAACCGGCGCGGCGCCTCCCGGTCGGGCCGCCGCCGTGGTGCCCGGTTCGCCGAACTCGCGCGTCGCGTACCGCAGTTGCGGATGCCGCAAGGGGCGGTCGACGCGGACCGGAAGGGGCGGGCGTCGCACGCGGCGCGTACGCCCGGCAGGAACTCCACGGGGGCGGCGGGCGCGGGCGGTTCGGGCGGCACGGGCGGTTCGGGCGTCACGGGTGGGCCGACGGCCACCGGTCCCGCCGCCCCCGCCACCACCGCTCTGCCCTGGTTCGCCCCCGACACAGACCCCGGCGCATCCGCAGGCCGGCTCTCCGCACCGTCCGACGACAGTCCGACGAAGGGAACCACGTGATCACGCAACGACGGAGAGCGGGCGCGGCCTCGGTCGCGCTCCTGCTGGGCGGGGCGGGCATCCTGCTCACCGAGGACCCCGCGCACGCCGCGGTGAACGCGGCGGCCGCCGCGGTCGCCTACAAGACGGAGTGCATTCCGCCGCCCATCTCCAATCTGCCGCCCGTGCAGGGCACGACCCAGGTCGAGATCACCGCGCCCGCGACGGCGAAGGTGGGCGACGAGGTCGACGTCGTGTGGAAGACGACGCAGGCCGCGTCCAAGAACCCGGACGTCCTGGACCTCGGCGAGAACACGGTGCAGCCGACCGGCACGATCAAGCTGGGCGGCGGTCAGACGGGCGACCTGAAGATGCAGGGCGAGCGCAAGAACCCGCCCATCAAGAAGAACAGCCCCATGATCCTCTCCGACATGAAGGGCAAGCTGAAGCTGACGGCGGCGGGCGAGGTGACGCTGACGCCGGACGCGTACAACATCAACGTCAACAAGCCGATCTCGACGGACACGAAGTGCACGCCCAAGGAGCAGGTGGGGGTGGGCGCGACGATCAAGGTGACGGCGGCGGGCGGCAGTTCGGGCGGGACGACGTCCGGCTCTTCGGGCGGCACGACGTCCGGTTCCTCGGGGGGTACGACGTCCGGCTCTTCCGGCGGCTCCACGGGCGGATCGACCGGCGGGGGCGGCGGGCAGACCGACTTCCCCGGCAAGGAGGTCCAGACCCCGTACAAGTGCAAGACGCCCATCGGCGACAAGGAAGCGACATCGCCGGTCCAGATCAACGCCAAGAAGGACGGCGGGAGTTACGGCCTGACCGTGCAGTTCAAGAAGGCGGTGATGGACAGCCCGGCGGACATCCCCGCGGACTCCGTCAAGCCGTCGATGGAGGTCGCGCTGGGCGGCGCGGACAAGGGCACGGTGCATGTGGAGGGGCCGACCAACAAGGAGCCCATCAAGTCGGGCGACCCGATGACGATTCCGGACCTGACCGGGACGTACAAGCCCGGGGCGGACGGCAAGTCCACGCTGTCGCCGGGCGTCCTCACCGTGAAGGCGCTGGGCACGATGACGACGTGTACGCCGGCGAAGGCGGAGGTCTCCCTCGAACTCGACACGTCCGCGCAGCCGGGCGGGGCGGCGGGAGGCTCCTCCGGGGCGGCGGGCGGCTCTCCCGGAACGGCCGGGGGCTCGTCCGCGACGGGCGGCTCCGCGTCGGGCGGTGGCCTCGCGGAGACCGGGGCGGACGACAACGGCACGTTGCGGGCGCTCGGGTTGGTCGCCGGCACGGTGATCCTCCTGGGCGGAGCGGTCTTCACATTCCTCCCCGGACACCGCCGCCGCCTGCGCTGAGCGCTCGCGCGACGGGTGACCCGTGCGGAGGCTCCCTAGGGGCGCGGGGAACTGCGCGAGCGACGCGTGACGGCCCGCGGTCGCCGATGGGCCGCAGGAGGCAGACGCGTCTGCGGGTCGCCGGTGGCTGGCCGCGCAGTTCCCCGCGCCCCTGACCGGCGCCTCCGCGCGGGGAGCGTTCGTGCGACGGGTGCCCCGTGCGCAGGCTCCCCAGGGGGCGCGGTGGTGTTCGCATGACGGGTGGCCTGGGCGGGGCTCCGTAGGGGCGCGGGGAACTGCGCGAGCGACGCGCGACGGGCCGCGGCCGCCGTTGGAGCGCTGGAGGCAGATGCGTCTGCGGGGCGTCGGGGGCTGGGCGCGCAGTTCCCCGCGCCCCTTGGCGGCGCCTCGGCGCCCGGAGCGTTGCGTGGGGGCTTTTAGGGGCGCGGGGAACTGCGCGAGCAACCCGGTGCGGGCCGCAGTCGCCGACGGACCGCCGGAGGCAGACGCACCCGCGTGCGGGGAGCGTTTCGTTGGTGTGGGGAATACGTGTCGTGCCGTTGCCCCGTGAGGCGCCGTTCGTTGGGCGGGGCGTGCGCGAGCGAGGGTCGTGGCCGGGGCCGACCCGGAAGGCGCACCCCGGACAGCGATAGGGAACCGCCTCAGTGATCCAGGTAAACGTCGAAGACGTGGAGTTCGCCCCGGGGCACGTGTACGAGTGGCGGATGGCCGTGGCGGAAGGCGACGCACCGCCGAGCGGGGTCACCAGCTTCAACCAGGAGAAGCACTTCAGCGTCGCCCAGGAGGCCCGCGCCGCCGACGACCCCCTCGCCATGTACATCGCCGCGACCTTCGAGCTCCCCGGCCCGGTGGACCGCGAAGCGCTCGGCGCCGCCCTGCTGTACTTCGTACGGCGCCACGACGTGCTGCGCAGCACGTTCCAGCAGCTCGTCGGCGCCCTGTCCTGCGACGTCCTCGCCCCGGACCAGGTCGAGTCGAGGACGATCGACCACGGGTACGCGCACTCGTCCGACGAGGTGCGCGACCTTCTGCACGCGACCTTTCAAGGCGTCGACCCCCTCGTCTGGCCCATGATCCGGCTCGGTGCCGTCGTCCGGGACGACTCCGCCACCGTGTGGTTCACCTGCGACCACGCCGTGGCCGACGGCCTGGCCATGCCGATCGGCGTGCACGACATCGCCGAGGCCTACCTCGCGTACGCGGACGGACGCCACCCCGAACTCGCCGAGCCCGGCAGCTATCTCGCCTTCAGCCACGAGCAGCGCGACCGCAACGCCGCCCTGCACGTCGACGACCCGCGCCTGGACCGCTGGAAGGCGTTCATGGCGGGGGCCGGCAGTTTCTTTCCGCGTTTTCCGCTGGACATGGGTGTGGAGCCGGGCCGCATGTACCCGGCGGTGAACGAGACCACGTCCCTCCTCACCGCCGAGGAGATGAAGGGCCTGGAGACCGCGTGCCAGGACGTCGGCGGGAAGATCCACATGGGGCTGCTCGCGGCCGTGGGAGTGGCTGTGCGCAAGGAGGGCGGGCCCGACGTCCACCGGAGCCTCATGCCGGTCAGCGACCGCGGCAGCGGCCCGTACGCCCACTCGATGGGCTGGTTCGTGAACACCATGCCCATCGCGTTCCGGGTGGGCGAAGGGCGGAGCTTCGGCGCCGTCATGGACGACGTGCGCGCCGCCCTCGACGACATGCGGCAGCACATCGACGTCCCGTTCGTGCGGGCCTGGGAACTGCTGGCCCCCGACGAGTACTGCGCCCACCACTACTGGCCGTACTCCGTGAACTGGTTCTCGTACCTCGACTTCCGCCGTTCCCCGGGAGCCGAGTCCCATCTGGCACGCGACGCCAGGATGCACGTGTGGATGGAAGGCTCGTACTGGTACAGCTTCTGGCTCTTCCGCACCGACACCGGCCTCCACATGAACTCGATCTACGCCGGGACGGACCGGGCGAAGGAGACCGCGCACGCCCTCGAAGGCACGCTGCGGCGGACGTTGCGGAATCTGGCCGGTGACGGGGTCTTCTGACCTCGGTCCACGTCCACATCCACATCCACGTCCGCGTTCACGTCACGCCCGGCCCCGCAGCCAGCGCAGGACCGACTGGGCCATCCCCGGGCTCCGGAGCAGCGGGCCCCCGTGCGCGGAGCCCGACACCGTGCGGACGGTGATGTCGCCGAGGCCCGCGCCCCGCTCCGCGCTCGCCACCTCCGACGAGTGCGTGCGCGGAACGAAGTCCCCCGCCGAGTGGACCAGGAGGAGCGGCGCGTCGTCCGCGCCCGACGCGTGGGACGCGACCGACAGGTCCGTCCAGCGCGCCCGGCACGCCCGCCCCGCCCCGTCCCCCGGCACGCACCCCGCGAGCCGCACCGCCGCCCTCCGCAGCTCCCGCCGCTCCGCGGACGCCCCCGGTCTCGCCCCGTCGCGCCACGCCCGCCGCGGCGACGCCACCGGCGACAGCGCGACCACACCCAGCGCCCGCGCCCGCCCCGCCCCGTACGCCCCCGCCTGCAACGCCAAGTGCCCGCCCGCCGAGGAACCGAGCACGAGGGGCCGCCGCCCGCCCTCCCGCAACTGCACCCAGTGCAGCGCCGCGAGGACGTCGTCGCGCTGCGCGGGCCAGACCGCGTCCGAGGTGAGGCGGTAGTCGGTGTCGTACACCGTGAATCCGCGCGCCGCGAACCACCGCGCCCAGCCGCTCCAGTCCGTGTCCTTCGACCAGTAGCCGCCGTGCACGATGACGAGCGGAGTGCCGCCGTCGCCGTACACCGTGATGTTCTGGCGGGGGTGTCCCCCGTAGCGGAAGAGCTGCCCGTTCGGGGGCTCGGGGGCCGCCTGGGCGGCGGCACTGGACGACAGCAGCGCCCCGCAGAGGGCCAGGCTGAGCAACGTACGACGCATGGCGGGCATGGCGAGATGCTGCACCGCGCGGACCGCACAACCCCCGCGCACCACCTGTGCGGGTGGCAGAACGTTCCTCTGTTCGCACGCCGCCAGGGGCTGCGGACAGCGGAAAGGGCCGCTGCTCCAGGAGCAGCGGCCCTTTCCGATGAAACCGTGGGGTCAGTTGACCGAACCCATGAGTTCCTTGACCTTCTTGCGGGACGTCCAGATGCCGAAGCCCGCGAGGACGGCGATGATCGCTTCGACGGCGACCGCCCCCGAATTGTTCAGGTCCACGCCCAGCTGCGGCGAGGTCAGCAGACCCGTCACCGAGTCGCCCGCGGTGACCGCGAGGAACCAGACACCCATCATCTGGGCGCTGTACTTCTCCGGGGCCATCTTGGTCGTGAGCGACAGGCCGACCGGGGAGAGGCAGAGCTCGCCGACGGTCTGGATGAAGTAGATCGAGACCAGCCACATCGGGCTGACGCGGCCGCCGTTGTTGGCGGTGTCGATCAGCGGGATGAGGAAGACGGCGAAGGAGATGCCGATCAGCGTGAGGCTGGAGGCGAACTTGACGGCCGTGCTCGGCTCCTTGCCCCGCTTGTTCAGCCACAGCCACGCCGAGGCGACCACGGGGGCCAGCGCCATGATGAAGATCGGGTTCAGCGACTGGTACCAGGAGGTCGGGAAGTCGAACCCGAGCAGGTTGTTGGTCGTCGAGCCCTTGCCGAAGATCGACAGCGTCGAGCCGTTCTGGTCGTAGATCATCCAGAAGACGGCGGCGACCACGAAGAACCAGATGTAGCCCGACAGCTTGGACTGCTCCAGCTGCGAGAGCTCCTTGTCGCGCTTCATGCGGGCGAGGACGGTGACCGGGATGACCAGGCCGGCGATGATCAGCGGCATCAGGGCCCAGTCGGCGAAGTTGCCGGTCACGCCCATGAGCGTGTAGAGCGCGGCGGCGACGATCAGCCAGATCAGGCCGTTGCGCAGGGCCGAGGCGCGCTGCTGCGGCGTCGCGGGCTGCGAGACCACGCTGCTCTGGGCGCTCAGGTGGCGCGAGCCGATCATGAACTGGGCGAGACCCAGGGCCATGCCGACCGCGGCGAGCGCGAAGCCGAGGTGCCAGTTGACGTTCTCGCCGACCGTGCCGATGGACAGCGGGGCGAGGAAGGCGCCGAGGTTGATGCCGATGTAGAAGAGCGTGAAGCCACCGTCACGGCGCGGGTCCTTCGGACCGTCGTAGAGGTGGCCGACCATCACGGAGATGTTCGCCTTCAGGAGGCCGGAGCCGAGAGCGACGAGCGCGAGGCCGGCGAAGAAGGTGGCCGAGCTCGGCAGCGCGAGCGTGATGTGGCCGAGGATCACGACGGCCGCACCGATGACGACCGTCTTGCGCGGACCCCAGAAGCGGTCCGCCATCCAGCCGCCGGGCATGGCGAGGAGGTAGACCATCGACATGTAGACGGAGTAGATCGCCGTCGCCGTCGTGGCACTCATGTTCATGCCGCCGGGGGCGATCAGGTACAGCGGGAGCAGTGCCTTCATGCCGTAGAAGCTGTAGCGCTCCCACATCTCGGTCATGAAGAGAGTGGCCAGTCCGCGGGGGTGGCCGAAGAAGGTCTTCTCGGAGCCAGGGGTGCTGGCGGAGTCCTTCGTCAGGCTGGACGCCATGGGTCGATCCTCGTGGGTTCGGGACGCGCGCGGCAGGAGCGTGAGCGCGCCCGGTGGGGGGCGGTCGGCACCGTCGTCATGGCCGCCCACCCCCACGCCCAGGGGGAGTTCACCCCGCTCAAGAGACGGGGGGCGGTGACTCCGGGATCCACACCCTGGCGCATCCTCGCGCGCAGGGCCCGACCACAGGTCATTCCTTTCAAGGCTGGCCGAGGCCAGCCCGCACATAAAAGAGACCTAAGGCGCGCACAGCGGGCCAAAGGTCCTTGAGTAGTGCATCAGGCGTTGGGTCACCATACGACACGTCAGGGATGCATATGGAAGGACTTGAGAGATGGATCACAGGTGTCGCTGCAACCAACAGCGCACATTCAAAGGTGTTTCACAGAATTGCTTCCCATAGCCGCAGGGTCACCCCCACACTGTGCGATCACCTCCCTGACGTTGTCCACCGCGGACTACCATCACCCCATGACCCGTGTACTGCTCGCCGAGGACGACGCGTCCATCTCGGAGCCGCTGGCCCGCGCCCTGCGGAGGGAGGGGTACGAGGTCGAAGTCCGTGAGGACGGCCCGACCGCCCTCGACGCAGGTCTGCAGGGCGGTGTCGACCTTGTCGTACTCGACCTGGGGCTGCCCGGCATGGATGGCCTTGAGGTCGCCCGCCGACTGCGGGCCGACGGGCTCACGGTGCCGATCCTGATCCTGACCGCGCGCGCCGACGAGGTGGACACGGTCGTCGGTCTCGACGCGGGCGCCGACGACTACGTGACCAAGCCCTTCCGGCTCGCCGAGCTCCTCGCCCGGGTCCGGGCGCTGCTGCGGCGCGGCGCGAGCGAGCCCAAGGAGGCGCCGGCCACGCACGGCGTGCGGATCGACGTCGAGTCGCACCGCGCGTGGATGGGCGACGAGGAGCTCCAGCTCACCGCGAAGGAGTTCGACCTGCTCCGGGTGCTCGTGCGGGACGCGGGCCGGGTCGTCACGCGCGATCAGCTGATGCGGGAGGTCTGGGACACGACCTGGTGGTCCTCCACGAAGACCCTCGACATGCACATCTCCTGGCTGCGCAAGAAGCTCGGGGACGACGCGGCGAATCCGCGGTACATCGCGACGGTACGGGGCGTCGGTTTCCGCTTCGAGAAGAGCTGACCTCACTCCCCGGGGGCGGCACCGCAGGCTCCCCAGGGGCGCGGGGAACTGCGCGATCAGCCACGACGGACCCGCAGACGCGTCTGCCTGCGGCGCTTTCACGGCGGGTGCGGCTTGTACCTGGTTGCTCGCGCAGTTCCCCGCGCCCCTGAAAGACCCCCCGCACGCGGGACACTGGGGCCATGCGCCGCAGACTGATCAACAGCACCCTCGCCGTCGTCCTCGTGGTGATCGCCGTGTTCGGGGTGAGCCTCGTCATCGTCGAGACGAGGACCATCAGCAGCAGCGCCCAGGAGCGCGTCGACTCCGAGGCGCTGCGGCTCGCCAGCATCGTCGACAGCCGCCTGATCAGCGAGGAGAAGATCAGCGGCGACATCCTGCGCGACCAGGTCGCATCCGACCGGTACGCCCGCATCGAGATCCCCGGCCGCAAGGCCATCCAGATCGGCGAGCGCCCCGGGGGCCAGGTCATCAGCGCCACCCGCCCCGGCGAGCAGGGCGAGAAGGTCACCGTGCAGGAGCCGAAGGCCGCGGTGACCCGCGAGGTCGGCAGGACCCTGCTGATCATCGCCGCCGTGGCGCTGCTCGCCATCGTCGCCGCCGTGCTCCTCGCGGTCCGGCAGGCGAACCGCCTCGCCTCCCCGCTCACCGACCTCGCCGAGACCGCCGAGCGCCTCGGCTCGGGCGACCCCCGCCCCCGCCACAAGCGGTACGGCGTGCCGGAGCTCGACCGTGTCGCCGACGTCCTCGACTCCTCCGCCGAGCGCATCGGGCGGATGCTGACCGCCGAGCGGCGCCTCGCCGCCGACGCGTCGCATCAGCTGCGCACCCCGCTGACCGCGCTCTCCATGCGCCTGGAGGAGATCACCGTCACCGAGGAGCTGGACACGGTGAAGGAGGAGGCGACGATCGCGCTGGCGCAGGTCGAGCGGCTCACCGACGTCGTGGAGCGCCTCCTGACCAACTCCCGCGACCCGCGTACGGGCTCCGCCGTCGCCTTCGACCTGGACGAGGTCGTCAAGCAGCAGCTGGAGGAGTGGCGCCCCGCCTACCGCAGTGCGGGCCGCGCCATCGTCAGCTCGGGGAAGCGGCACCTGGAGGCGGTCGGCACGCCGGGGGCGGTGGCGCAGGTGCTCGCCGCGCTGATCGAGAACTCGCTGATGCACGGTGGCGGCACGGTCGCGCTGCGTACCCGTGTCACCGGCAACCAGGCGGTCATCGAGGTCACGGACGAGGGGCCCGGCGTCCCCGCGGACCTGGGGGCGCGCATTTTCGAGCGGACGATCAGTGGCCGCAACTCGACGGGAATCGGCCTCGCGGTGGCCCGGGATCTGGCCGAGGCGGACGGCGGCCGCCTGGAGATGCTCCAGACGCAGCCGCCGGTCTTCGGGCTCTTCCTGTCCCGTACGCCGCTGTCGAGGAGCACGGACGGCGAAGCGGAGGACAAGACGATCCGCTAGGGCTTGCGCACCACAGGTTTCGCCTCGGTCTCCTCCAGGAACGATTCCGCATGCCCGACCGTCGTCTCGCGCACGGGCAGGGCCTTGAACACCCAGCTGCGGTACGACCAGAAGCGGAAGAGCGTCGCGATGCCCATGCCGAGGAACTTGAAGAAGTTGGACTGGAGCCGGCTGTCCCAGCCGAACCAGTACGTCGCCGCGTAGAGCACGCCGTTCTCGATGACCAGGCCGACCGCGCTGAACAGCAGGAACAGCGTGAGTTCCTTGGTGCGGCCGCTCTTGTCACGGTCCTTGTACGTGAAGTAGCGGAAGCCCACGTAGTTGAAGGCGATGGCGACGACCGTGGCGATCACACTCGCGCGCACCACGTGGAGGTCGGTCATGTGCCGCACGAGGTTGAAGACAGCGAAGTTGACCAGGGTGCCGACCGCCCCCACGGCTCCGAACTTGGCAACTTCGCGCCCGAGCCTGTCCAGCCGCACGCGCAGTGAGCCTCGTTCCGTCATGGTGTCGCCCCAGCCCCCGTCGATTCCGTACCGGTCGATTCGTACCGGTCAAGTACGTGCCGACGGATTGGTGTTTCGGTCGTGTCGACCCAGCCATGCTAACCAGCGGCCTCCGCGGGCGCTCGCGGGCGCTTGGACACTGTGGCGCCCCTGTGACAGGAGGGGCTGCGGGGCGTGGGTTCCGGCCGTTCCGCGGTGGCCGATACCGGCCGATACCCTGGGAGCGTGACGTTCCCGGTAGTCGGCATGGTCGGCGGCGGTCAGCTCGCCCGCATGACCCACGAGGCGGGCATCCCCCTCGGCCTTAAATTCAAGCTCCTCAGTGACACCCCGCAGGATTCCGCGGCGCAGGTCGTCGGCGACGTCGTCATCGGCGACTATCGCGACCTGGACACGCTGCGTGAGTTCGCGCGGGGCTGCGACGTGATCACCTTCGATCACGAACACGTACCCACCGAGCATCTGCGGGCCCTGGAGGCGGACGGCATCCCCGTCCGTCCGGGGCCCGACGCGTTGGTGCACGCCCAGGACAAGGGCGTCATGCGCGCGAAGCTCACGGAGATCGGCGTGCCCTGTCCGCGCCATCGGATCGTGAAGGACCCGGCCGACGTGGCCGCCTTCGCGGCCGAGGGCGCCGAGGACGGCGGCGACGGCTTCCCCGTGATCCTGAAGACGGTGCGGGGCGGCTATGACGGAAAGGGGGTGTGGTTCGTACGTTCCGTCGAGGACGCCGAAGACCCCTTCCGGGCCGGTGTCCCCGTGCTCGCGGAGGAGAAGGTCGACTTCGAGCGCGAACTGGCGGCGAACGTCGTCCGCTCGCCGCACGGCCAGGCCGTCGCCTACCCCGTCGTCGAGTCCCAGCAGGTCGACGGCGTGTGCGACACGGTGATCGCCCCCGCGCCCGGCCTGAGTGAGGACCTCGCGGGCCAGGCGCAGGAACTGGCTCTGCGCATCGCCAAGGAACTCGGCGTCGTCGGGCACCTCGCCGTCGAGCTCTTCGAGACCCGTGACGGCCGCATCCTCGTCAACGAACTGGCGATGCGCCCGCACAACTCCGGCCACTGGACGCAGGACGGCGCGATCACCTCGCAGTTCGCCAACCACGTCCGCGCCGTGCTCGACCTGCCGCTCGGCGACCCGCGCCCGCGCGCCAAGTGGACCGTGATGGCCAACGTGCTGGGCGGGGACTACCCCGACATGTACACCGCGTACCTGCACTGCATGGCCCGCGACCCGCAGCTCAAGATCCACATGTACGGCAAGGACGTGAAGCCCGGCCGCAAGGTCGGTCACGTGAACACCTACGGCGACGATCTGGACGAGGTCCTCGACCGCGCCCGGCACGCAGCCGGCTATCTCAGAGGAACGATCACCGAATGACCTCCCCTGTTGTTGGCATCGTCATGGGCTCGGACTCCGACTGGCCGGTGATGGAGGGCGCCGCCAAGGCGCTCGACGAGTTCGAGATCCCCTTCGAGGTCGACGTCGTCTCCGCGCACCGCATGCCGCACGAGATGATCGCGTACGGCGAGCAGGCGGCGGACCGCGGCCTCAAGGCGATCATCGCGGGCGCGGGCGGCGCCGCCCACCTGCCCGGCATGCTGGCGTCGGTGACCCCGCTCCCGGTGATCGGCGTGCCGGTCCCGCTCAAGTACCTGGACGGCATGGACAGCCTCCTGTCCATCGTGCAGATGCCCGCGGGCGTCCCGGTCGCGACGGTCTCCGTCGGCGGCGCGCGCAACGCGGGACTGCTCGCGGCCCGCATGCTCGCCGCGCACGACCCCGAACTCCTCGGCCGCATGCGGGAGTTCCAGCAGGAGCTGAACGACCAGGCGACGGAGAAGGGCAAGCGGCTCCGGGCCAAGGTCGAGGGAGCGGGTTCCGGATTCGGCTTCGGCTCGGGAAAGTGATCGCATGACTGATCGCATGACATCTCTCGACCGAGCACGCGCGCTCCTCGCCGACTTCCCCGTCGTCGACGGCCACAACGACCTGCCGTGGGCCCTGCGCGAGAAGGCCGGTTACGACATCGGCAAGCTCGACATCGCGACGGACCAGCGGGGCAGCCTGCACACGGACATCGCCCGGCTGCGCGCGGGCGGTGTCGGCGCACAGTTCTGGTCGGTGTACGTCCGCACGGACCTGACCGGCGACGCGGCGGTCAGCGCCACGCTCGAACAGATCGACTGCGTCGACCAGTTGCTCACCCGCTACCCGGCGGACCTGAGCCGCGCGCTGACGGCGGCGGACATGGAGAAGGTCCGGGCCGAGGGCCGCATCGCGTCCCTGATGGGCGCCGAGGGCGGGCACTCGATCAACAACTCCCTCGCCACGCTCCGGGCGCTGCACACGCTCGGCGTCCGCTACATGACGCTCACGCACAACGACAACATCGCGTGGGCGGACTCGGCGACGGACGAGCCGGGCGTCGGCGGCCTCTCGCCCTTCGGCCACGAGGTCGTACGCGAGATGAACCGCGTCGGCATGCTGGTGGACCTCTCGCACGTCGCGGCGACGACGATGCGGGCGGCCCTGGACACGTCGGTGGCGCCGGTGATCTTCTCGCACTCCTCGTCGCGCGCGGTCTGCGACCACCCGCGCAACATCCCGGACGACGTCCTGGAGCGGCTGCCCGCCAACGGCGGCGTGGCGATGGCGACCTTCGTCCCGAAGTTCGTCCTCCAGGCGGCGGTCGACTGGACGCAGGCGGCCGACGAGAACATGCGGGCCAACGGGTTCCACCACCTGGACACGCGGCCCGAGGCGATGAAGGTCCACGAGGCCTTCGAGGCGACGAACCCGCGCCCGGTCGCCACCGCCGCGACGGTCGCCGACCACCTCGACCACATGCGCGAGGTGGCGGGCGTCGACCACATCGGCATCGGCGGCGACTACGACGGCACGGCGTTCACCCCGTCCGGCCTGGACGACGTGGCGGGCTACCCGAACCTGCTCGCGGAGCTCCTGGACCGGGGCTGGTCGAAGTCCGACCTCGCCAAGCTGACGTGGCAGAACACGGTCCGCGTCCTGGGCGCGGCGGAGGACGTCTCACGGGACCTCCGGTCCCGCAGGGGCCCGTCCATCGCCACGCTGGAGCAGCTGGACGGCTGAGACGGGGGCGCCCCGTCAGGGGCGCCCCCGTCTCAGGGGCGCGGGGAACTGCGCGAGCAACCGAAGCGTGCCCGCACCCGCGAGAAGCCCGCCGGAGGCAGACGCGTCTGCGGGCTACGGCAGGTTCCGCGCCATCACGATGCGCTGGACCTGGTTCGTGCCCTCGTAGATCTGCGTGATCTTCGCGTCGCGCATCATCCGCTCGACGGGGTAGTCCCGCGTGTAGCCGTAACCACCGAGGAGCTGCACCGCGTCCGTGGTGACCTCCATCGCCACATCCGAGGCGAAGCACTTCGCGGCCGCGCCCTGGAAGGTGAGGTCCTTGTCGCCGCGCTCGGACTTGGCGGCCGCCGCGTACGTCAGCTGACGCGCGGCCTCGATCTTCATCGCCATGTCGGCGAGCATGAACTGGATGCCCTGGAAGTCGGCGATCGGCTTGCCGAACTGCTTGCGCTCCTTGACGTACCCCTTGGCGTAGTCGAGCGCGCCCTGGGCGATGCCGAGAGCCTGGGCCGCGATGGTGATGCGGGTGTGGTCCAGGGTCTTCATGGCGGTCGCGAAGCCCGTGCCCTCCTCACCGATCATGCGGTCGGCGGGGATGCGGACGTTGTCGAGGTAGACCTCGCGGGTGGGGGAGCCCTTGATGCCGAGCTTCTTCTCCGGGGCGCCGAAGGAGACGCCCTCGTCGCCCTTCTCGACGACGAACGCGCTGATGCCCTTGGAGCGCTTCTCCGGGTCGGTGACGGCCATCACCGTGTAGTACTCGGAGACGCCCGCGTTGGTGATCCAGCGCTTCACGCCGTTGAGCACCCAGAAGTCGCCGTCGCGCACGGCCTTGGTCTTCATGCCCGCCGCGTCCGAACCGGCGTCCGGCTCGGAGAGGCAGTACGAGAACATGCCCTCGCCGCCGGCGAGCGGCGTCATGTACTTCTTCTTCAGCTCCTCGGAGCCGGAGAGGATGACCGGCAGCGAGCCGAGCTTGTTCACGGCGGGGATCAGCGAGGAGCTCGCGCAGACGCGGGCCACTTCCTCGATGACGATGACCGTGGCGAGGGCGTCGGCGCCCGCGCCGCCGTAGCTCTCCGGGACGTGCACGGCGTGCAGGTCGTTCGCGACCAGCGCGTCGAGGGCCTCCTGCGGGAAGCGGGCCTCCTCGTCCACCGCGGCGGCGAACGGTGCGATCTTCGCCTCGGCCAGCGAACGGATCGCGTCGCGGAGCATGTCGTGCTCCTCGGACGGGCGGTACAGGTCGAAATCAGCCGATCCGGCCAAGGTCTCTCACGCTCCAAGGACGCTAATTACCGTTAAGTAACCCAAATTTTAGTGCTGCCCCCCGCGCAAGGGATACGTGAGCTTCGCGACAGCGGAAATCGTGCCCGGTGAGCGGCCGGGACACGCGGGACTATGCTCGTCTGCGCAACTACGCCACAGCCCCCTGGAGCACCGCATGGCCCTCAAGATCACCGTGATCGGCACCGGCTATCTCGGCGCCACCCACGCCGCGGCCATGGCCGAGCTCGGCTTCGAGGTGCTGGGGCTCGACGTGGTGCCCGAGAAGATCGAGATGCTCCAGCGGGGCGAGGTCCCCATGTACGAGCCCGGTCTCGAGGAGCTCCTGCGCAAGCACGTCGCGGGCATCGAGGGCGCCAGCGGGCGGCTGCGCTTCACGATGGACTGGGCGGAGGTCGCGGACTTCGGCGACGTGCACTTCATCTGCGTGAACACCCCGCAGAAGCACGGCGAGTACGCGTGCGACATGTCGTACGTCGACAACGCCCTGGAGTCCCTCGCCAAGCACCTCACCAAGGCCTCGCTGGTCGTCGGCAAGTCCACCGTCCCGGTCGGCAGCGCGGACCGGCTCGCGACCCGTCTCGCGGAGCTCGCCCCCGCGGGCGACGAGGTCGAGCTGGCCTGGAACCCCGAGTTCCTGCGCGAGGGCTTCGCCGTCAAGGACACGCTGCACCCCGACCGGATCGTCGTCGGCGTGCGCAGCGAGGCCGCGGAGAAGCTGCTGCGTGAGGTGTACGCGTCGCCCATCGGCGAGGGCTCGCCGTTCGTCGTCACCGACTTCCCGACCGCGGAGCTCGTTAAGACCTCCGCGAACTCGTTCCTCGCCACCAAGATCTCCTTCATCAACGCCATGGCCGAGGTCTGCGAGGCCGCGGGCGGCGACGTCGTGAAGCTCGCGGAGGCCCTCGGCCACGACGACCGGATCGGAAAGAAGTTCCTGAGGGCCGGCATCGGCTTCGGCGGCGGCTGCCTGCCCAAGGACATCCGCGCCTTCATGGCGCGGGCCGGCGAGCTCGGCGCGGACCAGGCCCTGACCTTCCTGCGCGAGATCGACTCCATCAACATGCGGCGGCGCGGCCAGATGGTCGAGATGGCCCGCGAGGCGCTCGGCGGCGGCTCCTTCCTCGGCAAGCGGGTCGCGGTCCTCGGCGCCACGTTCAAGCCCGACTCGGACGACGTGCGCGACTCCCCGGCCCTGAACGTGGCCGGCCAGATCCACCTCCAGGGCGGCCAGGTGACCGTCTACGACCCCAAGGGCATGGTGAACGCCCGCAGGCTGTTCCCCACCCTCGGGTACGCGGACACGGCCCTGGACGCCGTCCGCGGCGCCGACGTCGTACTCCACCTCACCGAGTGGCGCGAGTTCCGCGAGCTCGACCCGGCGGAGCTCGCCGCCGTGGCCGCCTCCCCGCTCATCCTGGACGGCCGCAACGCCCTGGACCCCGCGACGTGGCGGGCCGCGGGCTGGACGTACCGCGCGATGGGCAGGCCCGCCGCCTGAGAGCGACCATGGAGGGCATGGAGACGGATATGACGGAACCCATCGCCCGCCTGCGCAACGTGGTCCTGGACTGCCCGGACCCGCGCGCACTCGCCGAGTTCTACGCCGCCCTCATCGGCGGCACCATCGAGGAGGACGGGGACTGGGTCGACCTCGTGTCGCCCGGCCGCGTCAAGGTGTCGTTCCAGAAGGTGGAGGGCCTGCGCCCGCCGGAGTGGCCCCGCTCCGACGTCAACGCGCAACAGGTCCACCTGGACCTCGATGCGGGACGCACCACCGAGGAGATCGACGCCGCCCAGGAGAAGGTGCTCGCGCTCGGCGCGACCCCCCTC
Organism: Streptomyces venezuelae; assembly: GCF_008642315.1. Taxonomy (NCBI): domain Bacteria; kingdom Bacillati; phylum Actinomycetota; class Actinomycetes; order Kitasatosporales; family Streptomycetaceae; genus Streptomyces; species Streptomyces venezuelae. Next base: position 5,404,692 of record NZ_CP029192.1, read on the forward strand.
GACCTGGACGACGACAACGGCAGGCGCGACTTCCGCGTGTACGCCGACCCCGTGGGGCACCCGTTCTGTCTCTGCAAGATTCCCTGACGGCAGCCGGGGCGGGCCGACCGGGGTCATGACACAGGCTCTCAGCCGTCCAGTCGGTCTATCGTCGCCGTCGATGCCGCCCGCCGCTCCCGCGTCGCCCGCGCGGTGAAGTCCGCACCGCGCAGCGCGCGTTGGACGTTGCCCCAGGTAAGCAGCGCCAAGTCGGCCTCGGGCCAGCCGCGTTCGACGAGCTCGGCGACGAGCCGCGGGTGGCCCGCCGGGTCGGTGAGGCCCTCCGGGTGCGTCTCGTGGGTGTCGTGCGTGCCGGAGATCCCGACGCACTCCGGTCCCGCGACGCGGCGCACGTGGTCGAGGTGGTCCGCCACCGTGCGCACCGTGGGCCCGGTGCGCCCGGTGGTGAGCGGGACGAGGACCAGGCCCTTGGCGGCGCCGATCTCGGCGAGCAGCTCGTCGGAGAGGTTCGCCGGATGGTCGTACAGGGCGCGGGCTCCCGAGCGCATGAAGACCACCGGGGCCTTGGAGACGGCGAGCACCCGCCGGGCGGTCGCCTCGGAGGCGCCGGAGAGGTCCGCGAGGACCCCGAGCCGGTTCATCTCCCTGACGACCTCCTCGCCGAACGGCGTCAGACCGCCCTCGCCCGCCCACGACGTCCCGCAGAGCGTGACCACGCACAGGCCCAGGCTGTGCAGCGCCCGCAGCGTGCCCAGCGAGTCGCCGAGGGCGGCGCCGCGGGCCGGTCCGATCAGGGTGGCGATGCGGCCGCAGTTGCGGGCGTCGGCGGTCTCCGAGGCGTTGCGGGCGAGCCGCAGGGCGTCGGAGTGCGCGGCGACGACGTGCTTCACGAGGTCGATCTGTTCGAGCGTCGCGCGGACGGTGCGGTCGCCGCTCGGCCCGTCGGGCACGTGCACCGACCAGAACTGCGCGCCGACCCGGCCCGCGCGCAGCCTCGGCACGTCACCCTCCAGACCGCTGTCGCCGGTCTCGAAGTCGTGCCAGGGCAGCTCGCGCAGAGCCCACGGCAGGCCGCTGTAGCCGTCGGCGACGGGGTGTGCGGCGAGCAGGGTGCGGGCCCGGTCCGCGGGGGAGGCGCAGCGGACCGTCTCCGGTCCCGGCACGGTCATGGGGGCGGGGTCGGGCACGAGGGCGGCATCGGGCACGGGGTCGGGCGGGACGAGGGCTGGATCGAGGGCCCCCGCCTCGGCGGTGGCGCTGAATTCCTCCTGCAGGTCTGCCATGGCAGGTGCTCCGGACGTCGGCGGGCGGCAGTTCCCGTAAACCGTGGCACGGCACGGCCACGGCTTCGCGGCGGACGGGGCGTTCGGAGTACGGGGCGGCCGTCGCGGTACGCGAGAGGGCCCCGCCGACCTGGATCGGCGGGGCCCTCTCAGGCGCGGGCGGTCAACGGTGTCACGGGTTGTCCGAGACCGTCACCTTCTCGTCGTTGTTGAGCTCCTTGACGAGCTGCTTGACCTTGGCCTTGTCCCAGACGAGGTTGCCGCCGATGGAGCCGGAGATCGGGATGTTCATCGACTTGCCGTCCCCGCCGGTCACGCCCTTCATCGCCCAGAACATGGAGGCCACGTCGAACAGGCCCATGTCCTTGTCGACGATCAGCGTGTCCAGGCCCGCGCCCATCGTCGGGTAGAGCTTGAACGGGTTCATGACCGTGCCGGGCGTCGCCGCCTGGTGGGCCAGGGACGCGAGGAACTTCTGCTGGTTCTTCGTACGGTCCAGGTCGCTGGAGAAGGCGTGCCGGGTGCGGACGAACGCCAGGGCCTCCTGGCCGTTCAGCGTCTGCTTGCCCTTCTCGAAGTCGGCGCCCGACCACTTGTCCTTGAAGGCCTTCGGGATGTCCATCTCGACGCCGCCGACCGCGTCCACGATCTTGGCGAAGCCGCCGAAGCCGATCTCCGCGTAGTGGTCGATCTTCAGGCCGGTGTTGTACTCGACGGTCCGCACGAGCAGCTCGGGCCCGTCCTCCGCGTACGCCGCGTTGAGCTTCGTCTGGCGGCCCTGGTTGGGGTAGAGCTTGCCGGACTCGGCGCCCTTGAACGAGGGGATCGTGACGTTCGAGTCGCGGGGGAGCGAGATCATCGTGTTCCCGCCGTCGTCCGCGACGTGCAGGATCATCATCGAGTCCGTGCGCTTGCCCTCGGCCGAACCCGTGTGGAGCTTCTTCTTGTCCTCGGCGGTCATGCCCTCGCGGCTGTCGGAGCCCACGATCAGGTAGTTCGTGCCGGCGCCGCCCTCGGGCCGCTCGATGACCTTGGAGAGGTCGACCTCGCGCTTGAGCTTGGAGTCGGCCCAGAAGTACGTGATGACGGAGGTCACGACCAGCACGCTGACCAGCGTGATCGCGGTCCACTTGATCCGCTTGCGCCAGTTCGGCGCGGGGCGCGGGGCGCGCGGCGGGCGTCCGTCGCCGCCGGGGCCGCCGCCGTCGCCGGGACCGGGCCTGCCGTAGACCTGGCCGGTGTTGTAGCCGCTGTCGTAGCCCTGGTTCTGCGCGTACGGGTCCTGGCGCGCGGCGCGCGGCTCGAAGACCTCGTCGCGGGCGTCGCCGTACGGCTGCCCGTTGCCGCGCGGCGCGTCGTACCCGTCGTCGTACCCGGTCTGCTGCGGGACGCCGCCGGGCGGTGGTCCGGCCGGACGGGAGGGCCGGCCGCGCTGGATGTGCCGCATCGCACGGGCTCCCTCGGGCTGGGAGTTCCCGCTGCCGCGGCCGTATCCCCGGCCGCCACCCTGATCGTCAGGCCAATCGCTCATGTGGCCCAGTCTGCCGTCTTTGGGGGCGCGCCTTACAGGGCGGTCGGGAATTCGGGTCACGGCTGTTGCAGAGCTGATGCAAAAGCGGCCGGGGAGGGCTCGGTCATACGTCCGGCATAGGGTGGAGGGTATGACAGACCAGGCTCCCAATCCGGAATCGGAGATTCCGGGCAAGCCGACCTCGGCATCCCGCACCACGCTCAGCCACATCATGACCCACAACGACACCAACCTCCTCGGCACGGTGCACGGTGGCGTGATCATGAAACTGGTGGACGACGCGGCGGGCGCCGTCGCCGGACGCCACTCCGGTGGCCCCGCGGTCACCGCGTCCATGGACGAGATGGTGTTCCTGGAGCCGGTCAGGGTCGGCGACCTGGTCCATGTGAAGGCCCAGGTCAACTGGACCGGGCGCAGCTCCATGGAGGTCGGCGTCCGGGTCCTCGCCGAGCGCTGGAACGAGTCGACGCCCGCACAGCAGGTCGGCTCCGCCTACCTGGTCTTCGCCGCGGTCGACGCGGACGGCAAGCCCCGCACGGTCCCCCCGGTCGTCCCCGAGACCGACCGCGACCGCCGCCGCTACCAGGAGGCCCAGATCCGCCGCACCCACCGGCTGGCCCGCCGCCGAGCGATCAAGGACCTGCGCGAGTCCCGCGCGGCGGAGGGCTTCGACGACTGAGGCGGCCGGGGCCCGGACCCGCTGAGAGCCTGTGTCAGGGGCAGACCTGCCTCAGGGGCAGACCACCTGGTCCCCGGTGACCGCGCCGAACTCGCCCTGCCGCACATCCTCCGCGCGCACCCGCCTGACCTCCTTGAAGTCCTTCCCCGCGATGACCTTCAAGGTCGCGCCCTGCCCCTTCACCTCGCGCATCTCGCTCCCCGGCAGAGCCGTGGCCAGCGCCTTCGCCGACCGGTCCCACCGCGGGTCGTACGCGACGACCGTCCGCTCGACGGGCCTGGCCGCCGCCCCGGGGATGTTCCCCGGCAGCTGCGAGGTCCGGAAACCGGTCTTCCGCAGCGCCGCGTCCACCCGCTTCCCGAGCCCCGGGTCGCCCGTGCCGTTGTCGACCTGCACCCGGATCTGCTGCGGCGCGACGCCGACCATTGTGGACCCGCCCTTGCCGTGGCGTGCCGCCAGCGGACGGTCCTCGCGCAGCGCCTCGAAGAGCTTCTCGGACTTCTCCGGATGCCAGACGAGCGTCGAACCGATGCCCGGGATGGTCGTTCCCTTGTCGTTCAGCGGCACGGTCGTGAACTCCGACGACGACGGCGAGAAGCCCCGCATGGCCCGCCCGAGGTCGAGGATCTCGTCCGTCCCGAAGCCGTTGTCCGCGCGGACCGCGCCGAGCAGCGTCAGCGTCACGTCGCGGAACTTGACCGGGTTCAGCAGGACGCCGCTGCCCGTCGCCTTGGCGATGAGCGCCGCGAGGAAGCGCTGCTGGCGCTGCATGCGGCCGAGGTCCGACGCCCCGTCGACGTACCGGGAGCGGACGTACTGCAGCGCCTCGCCGCCGTTCATGAGGTGCGTGCCCTCCGCCAGGTTCAGGCCGGTGTGCGAGTCCTGGAGCGGCCGTGCCGTGCAGATCTCCACGCCGCCGAGGACGTCCACGGTCTTCATGAAGCTGGTGAAGTCGACCTCCAGATAGTGGTCGATCTTGACCTTCGTCATGTGCTCGACGGTGCGCACGGTGAGGTTCGGGCCGCCCTCCGCGTACGCCGCGTTGATCTTGTTGGGGTGCTCGTGGTGCTTCTGGCGCGTGTTCCTGTCGGTGTGCGCGGGCAGGTCGGCGTAGCTGTCCCGGGGCAGGCTCACGACGCTGGCGCGGTCCCGGTCCTCCGAGATGTGCACGATCATGATCGTGTCCGTGCAGTGGCAGGGCGCGCCGCCGAGGCGGTACTTCTGCTTGTCCTCGGGGGAGAGCTTGTCGCGGCCGTCGGTGCCGACGAGCAGCACGTTCATGCCGTTGCCCGGCTCGGGCCTGTTCTTCATGTCCCGGAAGGCGTCGACCCGCTTGATGCCGGTGTCCAGGCCGGTCACGACCGCGTGCCCGATGCCGGCCGCCGCGAGGACCGTCACGGAGAAGCCCGTCGCCACGCGCATCGCCCAGCGCGGCCGTCTGCGCCGCCCCGCGGACTTCCGGGCAACCCGCTCGGCCCGTACGGCCCGCTCGGCCCTCTGAGCCGGTGGGCGGGGGCGGCGCGGTGGCGGGGCGGGGGAGCGGCGGGGCGGTGTGGGCACGTGCGGGGCACCTCCGCGAGACGGGCCGTGGCCCGGTTGAGAGCCTGTGTCATCACCCCGGTCGGGTGGTCGCCGCCTGGCACGCACGCTGATCCGACCGGGGTGATGACACAGGCTCTGAGGACGAGCCGGTTAACCCGAGAAACGTAAGGCCATACGAAATGCGGCCCGGGGTAGCGACCCGGATGGGGCGCACCGGTGTCCCCCGTTCGCGGTAACGTGACGCGTGATGAACGCGAAGTCCGAGGGGCAGCCTCCAGCCGTATCCGTGATCATGCCCGTCCTCAACGAGGAGCGGCATCTGCGCGAGGCCGTGCACGCGATCCTTCGGCAGGAGTACGCGGGCGAGATGGAGGTCGTCGTCGCGCTCGGCCCCTCCACCGACCGCACGGACGAGATCGCCGCCGAGCTGGTCCGCGAGGACCCACGGGTGCACACGGTCCCGAATCCGACGGGGCGCACGCCCGCGGCGCTCAACGCCGCCATCAAGGCATCCCGTCACCCGATCGTGGTGCGCGTCGACGGCCACGCCGCGCTCTCGCCCGGCTACATCACGACGGCCGTCCGCCTCCTGGAGGAGACCGGCGCGATGAACGTCGGCGGCATCATGCACGCCGAGGGCCAGAACGACTGGGAGCACGCGGTCGCCGCCGCCATGACGTCGAAGATCGGCGTGGGCAACGCCGCCTTCCACACCGGTGGCGACGCCCAGCAGGCCGAGACGGTCTACCTGGGCGTGTTCCGCCGCGAGGCCCTGGAGCAGCAGGGCGGGTACAACGAGGAGTTCATCCGCGCCCAGGACTGGGAGCTGAACTTCCGCATCCGCGAGGCCGGCGGCATGATCTGGTTCTCGCCCGAGCTGAAGGTCTCGTACCGCCCGCGGCCGAGCGTGCGGGCGCTCGCCAAGCAGTACAAGGACTACGGCCGGTGGCGCCACGTCGTCGCCCGCTACCACGAAGGCTCCATCAACCTCCGCTATCTCGCGCCGCCGACCGCGGTCTGCGCGATCGCCGCGGGCGTCGTCGTGGGCGCGGCCCTCACACCGTGGGGCTTCGTCATCCCCGGCGGCTACGTCGCGGCCATCGCCGCCGGTTCTGTCCCCGCGGGCAAGGGCCTGCCCCTGAAGGCACGCCTGCGCATCCCGGTCGCCCTCGCGACCATGCACATGTCGTGGGGCTGGGGCTTCCTCACCAGCCCGCGCTCACTGGCCGAGCGGGTCATCGCCTCGCGCCGCCCGGCGGTGCCGGGGGAGACGCAGCGGGTGTGACGCGTACGCGATGACGTGCGCGACGAGGGCCCCGGCACAGTGCCGGGGCCCTTCGCGCGTCCCGCGGTGACTACCAGCTGAAGTTCGGGTCGACCTTCATGCACGCCTTCTTGTCGGACCCGCTGAGCGCGTCCGCGGAGTCCGGCGTCGTGTCGTCCTTCTTCTTCGCCTTGGGCGGCGCGTCGCCCTCGCGCCAGTCGGCGCCGACGACCAGCGTCACCCCCGAGACGTCCGTCGACTTCTTCGCCGCGCTCAGCGGCAGCCCGAGGGACTTGGCGACCCGCTGGGCGTCGCCCTCCAGGTCCGCGCTGGGGAAGCGGACGACCGTCTTCTCCTCGGCGAGCGCCGCCGCCGAGTCCGGCGTCGCCTTCTTGAAGCCCTTGCCCGCGAGGAGTTGGGCCACCGTGGAGGCCCGGCCGCTGACCGGCGGCTCCGTGGCGCTTCGCGTGCCGTTCTGTACCTGCACCGCGATCTCGTCGTCCGCGGCGGCCGGATCGTCCGACACCTTCTCCTTGGCGGGCTTCTTCTTGCCCTTGCCGTCGAGCGGGATGTCGTCGCGGACCAGACGGAAGAGCTGCTCCGCGTCCTCGGGCTTGGGGACGACGCGTGCGCCGGCGTAGTCGAACGGCATGGTCGTCATCGTCGTCCGGCTCGGCGAGACCTTCTTGAGCTCGTTGCCCAGGTCGTACAGCTTCCTGGGGCTGCCGAGGCCGTCGTCGACCGTGAGTGCGCTCGTCGCCTCCTCGGCGAGCTTGCGCAGCTGGTTGGGGCTGGTCAGACCGGTGTTCTCGCGGAGCTTGCGGACCAGCGCGTTCATGTACATGTGCTGGGCCTTGGCGCGGCTGATGTCGGTGCCGCCCTCGAAGCCGTACCGCGTGCGCAGCCACTGCAGGGCCTGCTCGCCCTTGACCTCCGTGGTGCCCTTCTTCAGCTTCAGGCCCGAGCCGTGGCCCTCGCGGTCGCGCGAGTGGATGTTCCTGTCCACGCAGACGGGTACGCCGCCGATGGCGTCCGCCATGGAGACCACACCCGAGAAGTCGACCATCATGAAGTGGTTGATGTGGATGTTGGTGAGCTTCTCCCAGGTGGCGACCGTGCAGCCGGGGCCGCCGCGGCCCAGCGACTCGTTCGTCATGTACTTCGGGCCGGTCTCCGGATAGACCTTGCCGTCGTCCGGGTCGGTGCACTTGGGGATCTGCAGCAGGGTGTCGCGCGGCATGCTGACGACCGACATGTTGGTGCGGTCGGCCGAGAGGTGCAGCAGCATCTGGACGTCCGCGAGCGGCGGCGAACCGAAGGTCTCCTTGGCGCCGCCGAGCTTCTGGTTGGCCTTGGAGTCCCGCGCGTCCGACCCGATGAGCAGGATGTTGAGCGGGGTCTGGCCCGCGGCGTTGGGCGTGGGCTCGGGGGCCCGGTGCTCGCCGAGGTTCAGGTCGTCCGTCTCGAGGTTGCTGTTGAGGTGCTGGTAGTAGAGGTATCCGGCACCGGCCGTGCCGAGTATCAGGACCGACAGGATCGTCGCCGACCAGCGCAGGACACGGCGCTTGCGGCGCGGCGGACGTGCCCCGCCGTGCGCGCCGCGCCGGTGCCGGGCGCTGCCGTCCGGGGGCTCGCCGCCGCCTTTCGACGACTTCTTGGAACGGGTGCCGCCTTTGCGGGAGCCCTCCCGGGCACTCTCGCGGGAGCCGTTACGAGAGCCCGCGCGGGATTCGCCACGAGAGCCGTCGTCCGTGTCGTCGTCCTTGCCCTCGTCCCAGCCGTGATCACTTGCGTGCGGAGCGCGTTGTCGCGCCCCCTCCTTACGCACGCTGTTCTGCCTCATCCCCAGCCCCTCCCCGCCCCTGTCATGAACTGCGGTCGTTCCGCGGCGCCTTGACGCATGACGCCTTGGCGCATTGTTAGACGCAGAACGACCGCTTCAGGTCACTTGGCGCACTTAACCTTGTCCGCTTCGACCTTGTCGATGTCCTTCGGTGCCTTCGAAGAAGCATCAACGGGCACCCCCGCGCCCTTGAAGTCTCCGCCGAGCGTCAGCTTCATGGCCGGGAGGCCCTGTGCGTTCTTCTCGCTCTTGCCCGGCTTGAGGGCGGCCCCGGACAGGCCCATGATGTCGGCGAGCCGACGGGCCTGGTCCGCCTGGTCCGGCGCGTACTCGAGCGTCGTCTTCTTGACGTCCGAGGGCGCGTTCCCCAGTTGGCTGGACTTGAGCACGCCCTCAGTGTTCTGCAGCCACGTGAGAGTTGTCTGAGCGGCGCCCGTCTTCCCGCTGCCGTTGTAGATGTCGACGCGCACCTCGGAGGCGTCGGCCTTGGGGCCCTTGAGGCGGGCGGCCACCGCGGCCTTCTCCTTCTTCTCCTTCTGCTTCACCACGGTGAGCGACTGGTCGGCGCGCATCATCGCGAACAGCTGCTCGGACTTGGTCGGGTTCGGCACGACCGTGGTGTGGACCGTCTCGGCCGGGTTGTCGATGACCGGCACCGTGGCGAAGCTCAGGTTCTTCATGTCGAGCTTGCCCAGCTCCATGCCGAGGTCCTTGAGCTTCATGATGTCGGCGATCTTGGAGTCGACAGTGAGGGCCTCGGTGCCCGCCTCCGCGAGGCTGAACATCTTCTTCGGGTTGGAGAGGGTGTCGTTCGACTTGAGCTTGCGCATGAGCGCGCTGAGGAACTGCTGCTGCAGCTCGATGCGGCTCAAGTCGCCGCCGGTGCCCACGGAGTGGCGGGTACGGACGAACGCGAGCGCGTCCTCGCCCTCGATGGTGTGCTTGCCCTTGGGCAGCTTCAGATGCGACTTGGGGTCGTCGATGTCCTTGGCGAGACAGACGTCCACGCCGCCGACCGCGCTGGAGAGGGTCTTCACCGCGTTGAAGTCGGCCACCATGAAGTGGTCCGGCGTGATCCCGGTGATCTCCTTGACCGTACGCATCGTGCAGCTGGGCGTGCGGTCGCTCTGGCCGAGGCTCTCGTTGAAGCGGGCCTTCTGCGTGCCGGGGATGTTCTTGACGCTGCCGTCGTCCTGCTTCGTCGGGCACTCGGGAATGTCGACGATCATGTCGCGCGGGATGCTGAGCGCGGTCGCGTTCGTGCGGTCCTTGGAGACGTGCAGCAGGATCGTCGTGTCGGCGTGACCGGCGCTTCCCTCGTCGCCGTACCCCTTGTTGCCGCTGCCGCTGCGCTTGTCCGTGCCCATCACGAGGATGTTGATGGCACGGTCCTTGCTGAAGCCGCCGGTGCCCGCGCCGTCATCGTCTATCGACGTGATGTTGTCGTTGAGGTGCTGGTAGTACAGATAGCCGCCGGTGCAGCCCGCGACGAGCAGGAAGGCCAGCGTGCCGCCCGTCCAGATCATCACCTTCTTGCCCTTGGACTTGGGTTTGCCCTTGCCCTTGGACTTACGGGGATTCTGCTTGCGCCGCCCGCCGGAACCGGGCTCCGGCTCCTTCACACGACGCCTGCGCTGTCCCGGCACCTCACGGCGCTCGTCGCGCTCGTCCGGGCGGGAGCGCTCACGGCCCGGCGCGGAGCGGCCACGACCGCCCTGCCGAGGTGACGATCCACGGGGTCCTGGCACCGACGACTGCCCAGCGGAGGGGCTCAGTCGCAGTTCGTAGTCACCGGTGTCCGGGTTGAGAACCCACTGGTCTGCGGGGTCGATGTTCTCCGCCCGCCCACGGCCTTGCGCGTCCACGGTTGTTTGCGTCCTCCGTCGGGGCCACGCGGCGCCTTTCCCCCCTCAAGAAGGCGCTCGGTCAGGTTCAGCGGTGCATGGCCGAGAGGGCCCTTGGCGCACCGGATCGCTCACACTATCCGCCCAGTTCAGCGCCGAACGACGCCGGTGACAAATTCCACTCCCCTACAACTGGGCAATCCGCCCTATTTCTTAGTGGGGCGAGCCATTCCCTTGGGGATCGTTTTACTCACAGGTGGATCCCGCGGCCGTGTTGCCCCGGAATGTCGGCGCGGGCGACGGCGTCTGTGACGGGTCGTCCGGCTTCTCGTCGCTCCAGTCCGCACCGGAACCGTCGTACTCCTCCTCGTCCTCCGAGGACCCCTCCTCGTACCCGCTCTCCGACGACTCCTGGCGCGCCTGCTCGGCGGGCTGCCGCGGGTCGACGGCCACGGGGGCGTCCGTGCGCAGCCGCGTGAAGAGCTCTTTCGCCGCGGGCTCGACGAGCTCGTCGCGATTGGCGTCGTACGTGTACGACTGACGCGGCACGGTGAGGAACTGCACCCGTTCCGTGGGGATGTTGCGCATGCCGCGCACCAGTTCGTACAGACCCCGCAGACTTGCGAGTCCCGGGTCGGTCGTCAGCGAGGAAGTCGCCGCGTCGAGAACGGGATACAGCTTCGTCGGATTCAGCAGGACGTCATTGCTCTGCACCTTGTTGACGAGCGCGCCGAGGAACTCCTGCTGGCGGTCCATCCGGTCGGTGTCGCTGCCATTGCCGAGGCTCTTGCGGGCGCGCACGAAACCGAGGGCCTGTTCTCCGTTGAGGGTCCGCAGCCCCGGGGCGAGCTTCACGTGCGCGTCGGAGTCGTCGATCGGCGCCTTCAAACACACCTGCACTCCATCGACGGCGTCGACCATGTCCTTGAACCCGGCGAAGTCCACGACCATGTGGTGGTCGACGCGGATGTCGGTGAGCTTCTCGACGGTACGGATGGTGCAGGCCGTCCCGCCGAACTCGAAGGCCCAGTTGAACTGGGCGAACTGCGCTCGCGTCCGGGAACCGTCCGGCTTGCGGCAGCCGGGGATGTTCACCATCAGGTCGCGCGGGATCGACACGGCGGTCGCGCTCTGCCGGTCGGCGGCGAGGTGCAGCAGGATCGTGGTGTCGGAGCGCTGGGTTCCGGGGTCCCGGCCGTACTTGCGGTTGCCCTGCCCGGCACGAGTGTCCGAGCCGAGCAGCAAAATGTTCTGCGCGTCCTGCACGAGGGGCGTCGGCCGCTCCTTCTCGTACCTCGCCAGCTCGGCGGCGGCGTCCGTGTCCGTGGTGATGTTCCCGTTGAGCTTCTGGTACGCCGCCCACCCGAGGCCTCCGGCCCCGAGCACCACGACGGCGACCCCGACGGCGCACCACCGCACCCACCGCCGCTGGCGCCGCCCCACGCCCACCCCGCTGGCGCTGGCCCCCACACCCGGCCCGTAGGGGGTTCCGCCCTCTCCCGTTCCAGAGGGCCCGCCCCCGGAGTGGCTGCCTGCATCCTCACCCACGTGTGCGTCCACCCCTCACGGCTGCGTAGATGCGTACGTACTGCGTCCACTACGACCATGGCCCGCCCCGCCCCACCCAGCCTCCGGACCACCCCGGAAACTGAGCCGAACGGGGGAGTGAGTCCGGAGGGCGGGGGCTGGTGTCGGGCGGCGCGCAGTGGTGCGGTGCTTCCAGGGGCGCGGGGAACTGCGCGACAGGCCACGACGGACCCGCACCCGAACACACACGAGGGCCTGAGGGGCTGGTGCGGGGCGGTGTGTAAGGGGCGCGGGGAACTGCGCGACAGGCCACGACGGGCCCGCACCCGAATACACACGAGGGCCTGAGGGGCTGGTGCGGGGCGGTGTGTAAGGGGCGCGGGGAACTGCGCGACAGGCCACGACGGGCCCGCACTCGAATACACACGAGGGCCTGAGGGGCTGGTGCCGGGCGGTGTGTAAGGGGCGCGGGGAACTGCGCGGCAGGCCACGACGGACCCGCACCCGAATACACACGAGGGCCTGAGGGGCTGGTGCCGGGCGGTGTGTAAGGGGCGCGGGGAACTGCGCGACAAGCCACGACGGGCCCGCACCCGAACGCACATCAGAGGCCGAGGAACCCGGCACGGGGCGGTGTACAAGGGGCGCGGGGAACCGCGAGACAAGCCACCACGGGCCCCACGCCGAGAGAACCGCCCAAGGCCCCCGGCCAGCTACCGCCGGACAACCCCCACCCGCTCATCCCCCACCCGCTTCTCCAGCCCACCCTCGGACAGCCGCTCCAGATGCCGGCAAAGCACCACCGACCCACCCCCGGCCAGCGCAGCGTAAAGCCCCGCACTGAGCCCGTCCCACGTCCCGTAGGACAGCCCGGACAGCACCCGGACCCCGGTGTCACCACCGGCGCCGTCACCGCCACCGCCGTCACCCAGCCGCCCCGCATCCTCCCGCGCCCGAGCGACGACCTCCGCCCCCGTCAGCTCGACCCCGTCGACCACGAGCGAGACCTCGTCCGGGTCCACGGGAGCGTACGGAGCGAACTGATCCCCCTGCCCCGGCACCTCCACCGCGTAATCGGCGAAGCCATCCGGCGGCTGCGGAAAGCGTCCCCCGAGCGGCCGCAGCGCGAGAGCCACCCGCTCCCCGGAACACGCCCGCGCCGCGTCCAACGAGTCAGGCCCGCTGACGACGAGATCCGCGGACGCGGGATCGCCGCCCACGTCCGCGACGACGCCCACCGACGAACAGGCGAGCAGCCACACGGCCGTCTGCCAGTGCGCGGGCAGCAGCAGCACGGCCCGGTCGCCCGGCTCCGCGGAGAGGTCGCCCTGGAGGAGATTGGCCGTCTTGGCCACCCAATTGGCGAAGGTGGCGACGGACAATTCCACCCGCTCACCGGTGGCGTCGTCGTAGAAGGTGACCAGTGGGCGGCCCGGGTCCGAGGCGAGCGCGGATCGCAGCAGGTCGGCAGGGGTGCGGTCGTTGGCGTTCACGGCGCAAGCGTACGCGGAGCAGCGCGCGCCCCCGGCGTGGCGGGGGAGTACCGCGCGACCGGATCGCCCACACTTGGCCGACGCCCCGTCAGTTCCCCAATGGACAGAAATGCACCGCTATGCCAACGATCGTACGTATGCGTGGATTTCTAGCTTCCTCGATCGGCGTCACGTGCGCGGCCGCCCTGGCCCTGCCCCTCACACTGCCGTCGTCCGGCGCCCGAGCCGCGGCGCCCGGCGCACCGTCGGCCGCCGGGCCCGCCACGGAGGCGGTCCCCGGCAGCACCCAGTCCATCCCGCTCACCCCGCTCGGCTCCGACCGCGCACTCGGCTCGGCCGGAGCGCGCGAACAGGGCCTGGCCCGGCGCGATGTCAGCCCCTTCTCCCTGGTGGGCGTCGTCTGGAACGACCCCGAAGCTGAACTGCACGGCACGGTTCAGGTCCGCACGCGGGCGACCGGCACCACCACCTGGTCCGACTGGCAGCACGTGGAGACGCACAACCACGAGCACGCCGCCGACCCGGGCTCCCCCGAGCGCGGTACCGGCACGGTCCGCGGCTCGACCGCGCCGCTGTGGGTCGGCGACTCGGACGGCGTGGAGATCCGCGTACGAGCGGAAGCGCCCCCCGCCACGAACCGAGCCCTCGCCCCCGCCTCCGCCTCCGCTTCCACCTCCTCCGCTGCCCCCCTCCCCGAAGGCCTCCGTCTGGAACTCGTCGACCCGGGCGACGAACCACCCGCCCAGAACCCTGGACACAAGGCGCCGCGCGCCCCCTCCATGAGTGAGCTGTCCGCCGCGTCCTCCGCCGTCAACGCGGACCTCGCCCCCATCGGCGCCTCCGTGATCCCCGCCCTGACGAAGCGGCAGACGGAGGACGACCTCATCGCCGCGCGCGGCGGCAAGGCGGGGACCAAGGCCCGCCCGTTCGTCGGCCCGCGCCCGCGCATCATCACCCGCAAGGGCTGGGGAGCCGACGAGAAGCTCCGCGAGAAGAAGTTCGGGTACACGAAGACGGTCAAGGCCGCCTTCGTCCACCACAGCGCGACCGGCAACTACTACCGCTGCTCACAGTCCGCCGCGGTGATCCGCAGCATCTACCGCTTCCACGTCAAGAGCAGCGGCTGGCGCGACTTCGGCTACAACTTCGCCGTCGACAAGTGCGGAAACATCTACGAAGGACGTGCCGGAGGTGTGGCGAAGCCGGTCCTGGGGGCCCACACTCTCGGGTTCAACACCAACAGCATGGGCATCGCCGTCCTCGGCACCTACAGCTACTCCAACCCGCCGAAGGCGGCCGTGAACGCCATCGCCCGGCTGACCGCGTGGAAGCTCGGCCTGTACGGAGCCAACCCGCGCGGTACTACCTACCTGAAGTCGGGCGGTGGCAACCTGTACAAGAAGGGCAAGAACGTCCGGCTCCGCGTGATCTCCGGGCACCGGGACGGGTTCGCCACCGAGTGCCCCGGCAGCCGCCTGTACAAGAAGCTCGGCACGGCCCGGTCCACCTCGGCCCGCTTCCAGGGCCGCTGAGGTCACACCCGCACACCCGCACGACCTGTAAGACCCGCACGCCCTGCACGACCTGCACATCCGTCTGCATACACTGGCCGGCCGAAACGCAAGTTCGGCCGGCCCCAGCAGGAAGCAGAGACGACAGGTGACAGAAGCGATCCTCCTGGTCGGCGGCAAGGGAACCCGGCTGCGGCCCCTCACGGTCCACACCCCCAAACCGATGGTTCCGGCAGCGGGCGTCCCGTTCCTCACCCATCAGCTGGCGCGGGCCCGCGCGGCCGGCGTGGACCACATCGTCCTCGCCACCTCCTACCTCGCCGAGGTCTTCGAGCCGTACTTCGGAGACGGCTCGGCCCTCGGCCTGCACATCGAGTACGTCACGGAGACCGAGCCCCTCGGCACGGGCGGCGCGATCCGCAACGTGGCGTCGCGGCTGCGCTCAGGACCCGACGAACCGGTCCTGATCTTCAACGGCGACATCCTCACGGGCCTCGACATCCGCGCCCTGGTCGACACCCACGAGACGTCCGGCGCGGACGTCTCCCTGCACCTGACCCGGGTCGACGACCCGCGCGCATACGGCCTGGTCCCCACCGACGCGACCGGCAGGGTCACCGCCTTCCTCGAGAAGCCGCAGACCCCCGAGGAGATCGTCACCGACCAGATCAACGCGGGCGCGTACGTCTTCCGCCGCTCGGTCATCGACACGATCCCCGCGGGCCGCCCCGTCTCCGTCGAACGCGAGACCTTCCCCGACCTCCTCGCCTCCGGCGCCCACCTCCAGGGCATGGTCGACTCCACGTACTGGCTGGACCTGGGCACGCCGCAGGCGTTCGTACGCGGCTCGGCGGACCTCGTCCTCGGGCGCGCGCCCTCCCCGGCCGTGCCCGGCCGCTGCGGTGAACACCTGGTCATGACCGGCGCCGACGTCGCGCCCGGCGCGAAGCTCACCGGCGGCACGGTGATCGGCGAGAACGCGCGGATCGGCGAGGGCGCGCGGATCTCCGGCAGCACGGTCCTGTCCGGCGCGGTCGTCGAACCCGGCGCGGTCGTCTCGGACTCGCTGATCGGCGCGGGGGCCCGGATCGGGGCGCGCTCGACGCTCTCGGGAGCGGTGATCGGGGACGGCGCGACGGTCGGCGCGGACAACGAGCTGCGCGACGGCGTACGGGTGTGGTGCGAGGCGACGCTGCCGGCGGGCGCGGTCCGCTTCTCCTCGGACCAGTAACGAGCACGCACGCGCCAAGGCGGAGCGGCCCCCTACGTCCTTCCCCTACCCTCATACACATGTCGTCCCGTTTCGCCCCGCGCCCCACACGCACCACAGTGCGCGGGGGCGAAACGGCGGTGCCCGGCGGCGTCCCGCGTCAGGCCACCGCGGCCCTGACCCGCACCTGGCAGCCGCCGTACCCGCTCGACCTGGGCCTGACCCTGGGCCCGCTGCGCCGCGGCCCGGGGGACCCCACGTTCCGCACGACGCCGGACGGCTCGGTGTGGCGCGCGAGCCGTACGCCGCTGGGGCCCGGCACGTTGCGGGTGGCCGCGCGCGGCGGCTCGGTGGAGGCGGAGGCCTGGGGCCCGGGAGCGGCCTGGCTCCTCGACGGCCTCCCCGCCCTCCTGGGGGCGACGGACGACCCCGAGCTCTTCGCCCCGCGTCACCGCCTGGTGGCCATGACGGCGCACCGCCGCCCGGGCCTGCGCCTGCTCCGCACGGGCCTGGTCCTGGAATCCCTGATCCCCTCCATCCTGGAGCAGAAGATCACGACGGAGGAGGCGTACCGGGCGTGGCGCCTCCTGGTCCGCAAGTACGGTGAGCCTGCGCCGGGCCCCACCCCCGCGCAGGCCCGCATGCACGTGATGCCGGACCCGCGTACCTGGGCCCTGATCCCGTCCTGGGAGTGGCACAAGGCGGGCGTCGACAACAAGCGGTCGTCCACGATTCTGCGCGCGGTGGCGCGGGCGGGGCGGCTGGAGGAGGCGGCGTCGATGGAGCCTCCGCAGGCCCAGTCCCGCCTGGAGCTCATCCCGGGCATCGGCCCGTGGACCTCCGCGGAGACGGTCCAGCGCAGCAACGGGGCGCCGGACTCGGTGACGGTCGGCGACGTTCACCTCCCGGGCATCATCGGCCACGCCCTGGCGGACAACCGCGACGCGAACGACGAGGACATGCTCGCCCTCCTCGCCCCCTACGAGGGCCAACGCCACCGAGCGGCCCGCCTCATCCTCTTGAGCGGCCGAACCCCACCCCGCAGAGACCCCAAAATGCGCAAAACCAACATCGCCCTCTGGTAACCCCACCAGCGCCTCCGGCCCCGGCAACCCCCACCAGCGCCTCCGGCCCCGGCAACCCCCACCAGCGCCTCCGGCCCCGGCAACCCCCACCAGTGCCTCCGGCCCCGGCAACCCCCGACGGCGCCTCCGGGCGCGACCCCGAGGGCAGGCCCCCCGCTGCGACCCCGAGGACAGCTCCCCCGCTGCGGGGCCCGGTGGGCAGATCCCCCGCTGCGACCCGGTGGGGGCGAGCCGCGCAGTTCCCCGCGCCCCTGACCCACCCCCACTCTCCCCACCCGCAGACGAACCGCCAAGGCGCCGGGGAACCGGCCCAGGGGCGCGGGGAACTGCGCAAGAATGCCCACGACCCGCACCCGAACAACATCCCGCGAGCGGAACGTCAAGGCGCCGGGGAAGTACTCCAGGGGCGCGGGGAACTGCGCAAGAAGGCCCACGACCCGCACCCGAACAACATCCCGCGAGCGGAACGTCAAGGCGCCGGGGAACCGGCCCAGGGGCGCGGGGAACTGCGCAAGAATGCCCACGACCCGCACCCGAACAACATCCCGCGAGCGGAACGTCAAGGCGCCGGGGAACCGGCCCAGGGGCGCGGGGAACTGCGCAAGAAAGCCCACGACCCGCACCCGACAACGCCGGGAGGCCGAGGTGAAGGGGCGCGGGGAACTGCGCAGAACCCCACCCCAGGCCACCGCCTACCGCACCGCCAAGAACTCCTCCACAACGCGCCCGCCCCGCGCACTCGGCTCATCCACCGGATGCCCGACCGCCACCGCCCCCATGGGATCCCAGGACCCCGGCAGCCCCAGAACATCCCGCACCACGTCCCGACAGAACATCGTCGAGGAAACCCACGCGGACCCGAGCCGCTCCCCGGCCAGCGCGACCAGGAAGTTCTGCACGCCCGCCCCCATCGCGACGACGAACATCTCGCGCTCCGCGGCATCCCGTCGCGCGTCCCCATACGTATGGGAGCCGTCCATGACCAGACAGGGCACCACCAGGTAGGGCGCCTTGCGCAGGACGTCCCCCCGCCGCACCCGCTTCGCGATGGACTCCTCCGACTTCCCGTCCCGCCGAAGGTCCGCGACCCACGCGTCCCGCATCGCGTCGAGCAGCTCGACCCGCGACGCCGCGGACTCGAGGAGCACGAAGCGCCACGGCGTCGTGTGGTGCGGCGCGGGCGCGGTCACCGCCGCCGCGACGGCCCGCCGCACCGCACCCGGGTCGACCTCCTCGTCGGTGAACTCCCGTACGGTCCGCCGCCGCGTCACCGCTTCACGTACCGCCTCGGACGTCCCGAGCCGGAACATGTCATTCCGCGCGTCACGCACCAACGCCCGAGCCCCGGCATCCGCACCGTCGACGCCGTCCCCACCATCGACGCCGTCCCCGCCGACGACCACCCGGGAAAGCCCACGGACCACCGCCACCGGCAGCCCCGCGGCCTTGCCCTTCACCAGGTCGCCCGCCGCGGCGAGCTCGTCCGCCGTGGCGACGACCGTCGCGCCGAGCGGATTGCCGTACGCGTCCTCGCTGCCCCGCAGATCGTCGAGGACCCGCACCCCCGCCGCCCCGATGGCGACATCGGTGAGCCCGGCCCGCCAGGGCCGACCGAACGTGTCGGTGACGATGACGCCGACGTCGACACCCAGCGCGTCCCGCAACCCCTCGCGCACCGCGCGGGCCGACGCGTCGGGATCGGCCGGCAGCAACAGCACGGTCCCCGCGGGCGTGTTCGACGCGTCGACGCCCGCCGCCGCCATCACGAGCCCCTGCCGGTTCTCGACGATGCGCAGCGTCCCGCGGCGCGCCACGACCCGTACCGTCTCCGCGTCGATCGCCGCCTCCCGGTCGGCCGCCTCGACGATCCGCCCCTCCGCCTTGCTGGCGATCTTGGAGGTGACGAGCACGACGTCTCCGTCGGCGAGCCCCGGCTCCGCGGCCGCGATCAGCTTGGCCAGGTCGTCGCCCTGCCGCACGTCGGGCAGCCCGGGCACGGCCCACACGCGGTACGACGGCGGGGTCGCAGCAGAGGTCACGCCCGTACCTCCGAGGCCAGTGCGAGGGCCTCGCGGGCCATCTGCGCGGTCGCGTCGAGGTCGCTCATCATCAGCGGCACGGCCCGGCACCGGATCCCGGCCTCCTCCACGCGCTCGACCACGCCCGCGTCGACGGTGTCGACGAGCCAGCCGTCGAGCAGCCCGCTTCCGTAGTGCTCGGCGACGGCAGCGGCGCCGGTCTCCACGCCGACGGCGGCGAGCATCTTGTCGGCCATGCCCCGCACGGGCGCGTCGCCGACGATGGGGGAGAGGCCGACGACGGGCACGCCCGCGTCGGCGATGGCCTCGCGGATGCCGGGCACGGCGAGGATCGTGCCGACGCTGACGACCGGGTTGGACGGCGGGAAGAGGACGACGTCGGCCTCGGCGATGGCCTCCAGGACGCCGGGCGCGGGCTTGGCCTGCTCGGCGCCGACGGGCACCACGGCGTGCGCGTCCACGGAGGCGCGCAGCCGCACCCAGTACTCCTGGAAGTGCACGGCCTTCTGCTCGCCGTCCACGGTGACCGCGACGTGCGTCTCGATCCGGTCGTCGGACATGGGGATGAGCCGCACCCCGGGCTGCCACCGCTCGCACAGCGCCTCGGTGACGGCGCTGAGCGGGTATCCGGCGCCCAGCATCTGCGTCCGCACGATGTGCGTGGCGAAGTCCCGGTCGCCGAGCCCGAACCACTCGGGCCCGACTCCGTAGGCCGCGAGTTCTCCCTTGACCTTGAACGTCTCGTCCGTACGCCCCCAGCCCTGCTCTTCGTTGATGCCGCCGCCGAGCGTGTACATCACGGTGTCGAGGTCGGGGCAGACCTTGAGACCGAACAGGTGAATGTCGTCACCGGTGTTGCCGATGACCGTGATGTCCGCGTCGGGCGCGGCCTTCTTGAGGCCACGGAGGAAACGGGCGCCGCCGATGCCGCCGGCCAGAACCACAATGCGCATGGCCCCCAGCATGTCAGGCGCGTACGACACCGCGTCAGGCGGTTACGACATCCTCCGTGGCGTCCGGCGCGACGGAGGCGGCGCACTGGGCGGAGTGCATCGGCATCTCGGTGAGGCCGGGGTAGTAGACGTGCAGGCTGACGGCGGGTTCCAGGGAGTCGTTGACGGCTTCGTGGACGTACCCCGGCGCGAAGACGCGCTGCGCGCCCGCGCCGAGCGCCCGTGTGCCGTTCTGGGTGCGCTCGGTCAGCTCGCCCCGGAGGACGGTGAGGACGCCGGAGGAGCGCCCGTGATCGTGCAGGCCGCTGCCCTGGCCGGGGACCCAGGAGAGCAGCCACACCTCGTAGCCGGGTCCGGTGCGCAGGCGGTGGTACCACCGGCTCGTGGCGTCGTACTCGACGAGGTGCTCCCACTGGGAGCGGTCGGCGGCGATGGCGCGGGCGAGGCCGACGAACTCGGCCACGGTGGCGGGGTGCTCGCGGGCGGGCTGCAGGAGGTGCGGGACTTCGAGGATGTCGCCGGCGATCTGGAGGTCGCTGTCGCTGTTCATCGTGCGGTGGTTCCTCAACGTAAGAGTGCTGGGGTGTCGCGAAGGAAGGTGAAGCGCGGAGGAGAGCGAAGAAGGGGAATGCAGATGGAGCGGGAGAGACGGCTCTACAGCTGGAGTGGACTCAACAGCTGGAGCAGGAACAGCAACAGCGCGCGTGGGCAGCACCGATGGACCCGCTGGTGCGGGTCATCGAAAGAGCCAGGTTCGCGAGCATGCCCACCAGAACAGCGCTTCACACCTCCGGTGTCAACTCAGTGTCCAGTATGTGGAATATGTTTCACCTCATCCGGTTGTTCTGTCAGGCGAAAGGTTTGTGCAGACATCCCGCCGGACACATGGCGCAGCAACCGACGCTCAAACATCGTCGTCCTTCTCTTCGAGGCCCGACCGGGTGATCTTCGACTGAGATCACTTTTTGGGGGAACGCGTTGCGGAGCGCCGGACGGGCTGCCGAACGGTGTCATGGTTTAGACCGATTTGAACACTTTCCGCACAGCCTTGGTTCCGCAGAGTGAATAAGGGGCCCAATAGCAGATCTCGGCTTGACTGGCCCGGATCGGCACACTTGTAATTTCACTCGTGTCGTTCACCCGAAATCGGCACAGCAGCACCACGGGGACGCACGAACAGACGAGGGGCGCACATGACCGAGCTGGTTCAGGAACTGCTGGTCGAGGACGCGGACGAGGAACTCGGCTGGCAGGAGCGCGCGCTGTGCGCCCAGACCGACCCCGAGTCCTTCTTCCCCGAGAAGGGCGGCTCCACGCGCGAGGCCAAGAAGGTCTGCCTCGCCTGCGAAGTCCGTTCCGAATGCCTTGAGTATGCACTCGCGAACGACGAACGATTCGGTATCTGGGGCGGCTTGTCCGAGCGCGAACGCCGCCGACTGAAGAAGGCCGCGGTCTGAACCCCCGTCGGCACGCGCCGCACGACCGATACGGCAGCCGGTACGGCAACAGATACGGCACACATATCCCACAAACAATGCGCAACGAACGGCCCGTCGCCCAAGGGTTATCCACAGGCGGCGGGCCGTTCCTGTGCCAGCCGTTAGTGTGGGGCCCCGTCCGAGACGCCCCGGCGCCCCCGCAGGGCGCAGGCGTCCACCGCAGTCCATCGAACCGGGGCCCGTACCTCGATGTCCGTGCACAGCCATTCGGCAGCCCACCAAGAGGCCGCCGCCGCCGGGTTCGACCCGAGCAACCCTCCCGCGTTCCCGCGGCACATCGTGACCGCCGTCCTCGTCTCCCACGACGGCGCCCGCTGGCTGCCCGACGCCCTGGCCGGCCTCCTCGGCCAGGAGCGCCCCGTGCAGAACGCCGTGGCCGCGGACACCGGCAGCGCGGACGACTCCGCCCGCCTGGTCACCGAGGCCCTCGGCGCCGACCGCGTGCTGCACCTCGCCCGCCGCTCCGGCTTCGGCACGGCCGTGGACGAGGCCGTCCGCACCGCCGCCGTCCTCACCCCGGAAGAGCTGCCGTATCTGAAGCGCCCCAGCGGCTGGGACCCGGTGAGCCGCAGCTGGCGCGACGAGGCGTACGACATGCCGGAACTGCCGCACGGCGAACCCGTGCAGTGGCTCTGGCTGCTCCACGACGACTGCGCGCCCGACCCCGACGCCCTCGCCGAAATGCTCCGCGTCGTCGAGAACGAACAGGAGCTCGGCAAGGAAGTCGCCGTCGTCGGCCCCAAGCTCCGCGGGTGGTACGACCGCAGGCAACTCCTCGAAGTCGGCGTCTCCATCGCCAACAGCGGCCGCCGCTGGACCGGCCTCGACCGGCGCGAACAGGACCAGGGCCAGCACGACCACGTCCGCCCCGTGCTCTCCGTCTCCACCGCAGGCATGCTCATCCGCCGCGATGTCTACGAACAGTTGGGCGGCTTCGACCGCCGCCTGCCGCTGATGCGCGACGACGTCGACCTGTGCTGGCGCGCGCACGCCGCGGGCCACCGCGTCCTCGTCGCCCCCGACGCCGTCGTCCGGCACGCCGAGGCCTCCTCGCGCGAGCGCCGCACCGTCGACTGCGTCGGCCGCACGGCGACGTCCCCGCACCGCGTCGACAAGGCCGGCGCCACGTACACCCTGCTCGTCAACGCCCGCTCGGCCGTGCTCCCGTGGGTGCTCTTCAGAGTCGTCGTCGGCACCCTCCTGCGCACCGTCGCCTACCTCGTCGGCAAAGCGCCCGTGCAGGCCCTCGACGAAGTCGCCGGTCTCCTCGCCACCCTGCTGCGCCCCGGACGTGTCCTCGCCGCCCGCAAACAGCGCGGCAAGCCCGTGCCCGACGCCGGCGAGATGCGTGCCCTCTTCCCGCCGCCCGGCGCCACCGTGCGCGCCACCGTCGAACAGGCCGCGGGCAGCCTCGTCGGGCGCAACGACGCCGAGGCCCCCGCGGGCGCGGGACGGCACGGAGTCGTCGAGTCCGGACCCGGCGGAGACGACGCCGACTTCCTGGAGATCGAGCAGTTCGCCCGCCTCAAGCGCATCGCCCGCAAACCGGGACCGATGCTCTTCGTGGTGCTCCTCTTCGCCTCCCTCATCGCCTGCCGCGCCCTGCTCGGCTCCGGCGCCCTCGCGGGCGGCGCCCTGCTGCCCGCACCCGGCGACTCCTCGGACCTGTGGGCGCGGTACACGGACGTCTGGCACCCCGTCGGCACCGGCGGCACCCAGGGCGCACCGCCCTACGTCGCGCTCGTCGCCGGCCTGTCCACGCTCTTCCTCGGCTCCACCGGACTCGCGGTCACGGTGCTGCTCGTCGGCTCCGTCCCCCTCGCGGGCTTCGCCGCGTACTTCGCCTCGCGCCCGCTCGTCACCTCCCGCCTGCTGCGCGCCTGGGCATCGATCGCGTACGCCTTCCTGCCCGCCGCCACCGGCGCCCTCGCAGGCGGCCACATCGGCACCGCCGTTCTCGCCGTGCTGCTGCCGCTCATCGCCCGCGCGGGCATCGCGGCGAGCGGCCTCGCCGCCCCGCACGGCACCCGCGGCACCTGGCGCGCCACGTGGGCGTACACGCTGCTCCTGACCCTCGCCACGGCCTTCACGCCGATCGTCTGGCCGATCGCCCTGGTCCTCGGTCTCGCCCTCCTCGTGGTGCGGCGCGGCGACATCACGGCGTACGGCCTGCGGTTCCTCGCCTCACTCGGCACCCCGCTGCTCGTCCTCGCCCCCTGGTTGCTGACGCTGCTGCCCTTCGGCTTCTTCAAGGAAGCGGGCCTGGAGTTCGGCGCCGACTCCGCGACCGCCACCGACCTGCTCGGCGCGAGCCCCGGCGGCCCCGGCACCGTGAGCGGCCTGCTCCTCATCGGCATCGTGCTCGCCGCGCTCGGCGCCCTGCTGCGCGGCGAGCGGCAGCGCGCCGTCCGCACCGCCTGGGCCGCCGCCCTGGTCTCGCTGGTCTTCGCCGTCCTGTCGAACGGCTCGACCTGGGCGGGCCCCGCCACGCTCGGCTACGGAATCGCGCTCCTGGCCGCCGCCGCGCTCGGCGCCGACGGCGCACGCGCGCGTGTCGCCGAGCAGAGCTTCGGCTGGCGCCAGCCGGTCGCCGCGCTCATCGCGTTCGCCGCCGCCGCGGGACCGCTGCTCGTCGCCGCCGGGTGGATGATCGGCGGCGCCGACGGCCCGCTGGAGCGCCGCGACCCGGTGCAGGTGCCCGCCTTCGTCGCCGAGGAGAGCGGCACGGAGGACCAGGCCCGCACCCTCGTCCTCGGCAGCGAATCCGCCGCCCAGGTCTCCTACTCGCTCGTACGGGGCTCCGGCGCCCGGCTCGGTGACGCGGAGCTCGCCGCGGCGGCCGCCGACGACGAGCGGCTCGACAAGATCGTCGCCCGTCTCGTCGCGGGCTCCGGCGCCGACCAGGCCGACCAACTCGGTGGTTACGCGGTGCGATACGTCCTCGTACGCGACGGAGCGCCCCGCCAGATGAGCCGCACCCTGGACGCGACCCCCGGCCTGACCCGGCTCAGCCAGGAGGACGGCAGCGCCCTGTGGCGCGTGGACCGGCAGGTGGCCCGTGCCGCCGTCGTCCCGAGGACCGGCGACCCCGAACCCGTCGCGGCGGGCCCCGTCGAACTGCACACGAAGATCGAGTCCGGCGACGAGGGCCGCGTCCTGCGCCTCGCCGACTCCGCGGACCCGGGCTGGACGGCGACCCTCGACGGCCGCCCGCTGCCCCGCACCACGGTCGACGGCTGGGCCCAGGGCTTCGAACTGCCCACCGCGGGCGGCCACCTGGACGTCACCTACGACCCCCCGATGACGCACACGGCCTGGCTGTGGGCGCAGGGCGCGCTCGCCGTCGTCCTCGTGGTGATGGCCCTGCCGGGCCGCCGCCGCGATGTCGACGACGACCTGCCCGACGAGCCCGTCGTCCCGGCCCAGGCGGTCGAGGGCGAGGGTCGCAGGGCGCGCAGGCTGCGGGCCCAGAACGAGCAGGCGGCGCAGGAGGCCGGCCAGGACGTACCGCCGCCTCCTCCTTCGGAGGAGGCACTCGCCGCGGTCCCGCAGCAGTCGCAGTCCTACGACGGATGGCAGGCCCCCGCTCCCGCGGACGCCGAGCAGGGTGCGTACGACGCGGGGCAGCCGTATCACGGCGGCCACTACCAGGACGGGCAGTACCCGTCCGGGACGTACGGGCAGGAGGCGTACCAGCAGGACGCCTACCAGAGCGGCGCCCAGTACGACCCGTACGCGTCCTACGGAGGTGCGGGCGGGGTCTACGGAGAGCAGCAGCAGTACGGCCACTCCTTCGACGCCTCGTACGACGCTTCGTACGACCGCCACCAGCAGCACCAGGACCCGCGCCACCAGCAGCACCAGGACCCGACCCACGGCACCGACAGCGAGCGCCCCGACGGGAGCCAGCAGTGAACCGCACCACCCAGTCCCTGATCGCCGTGGTCGTCGCGCTCGGCGCCGTCACCGGGTTCGCCGCGTTCGGCGGCTCGGAGGGCACGGACGACACCGGGGCGAAGTCCGCGGCACGGCTGCCCGTCGAGCGCACCAGCCTGCTCTGCCCGGTGCCCAGCTCCTCCGACCTGGCCGAGACCTCGTACACCGCGTTCACCCCGAAGGCGGTCGGAGCCGAGGCCAAGGGCAAGGCGGAACTGCTGCCCGTCAGCAAGGCGCTCACGGACGCCGCCAAGGAGAAGGACAAGAAGGCCAAGCCCTTCCTGACCCAGAAGGCGCCCGGCGAGCCCGTCGCCGGTGAGGCGTCCGGCGCGGAGTCGCCCGCGCTCATCGGCACGGCCGACGGCGGGCTGGCCCCCGGCTGGACCGTGCAGCAGACCACGACGTACGCGGCGGGCAGCGGCCGCGGCATGCACGGCACCAACTGCACGGCGCCGGACACGGACTTCTGGTTCCCCGGCGCGAGCACCGCCAAGGACCGCAGCGACTACATCCATCTCACGAACCCCGACGACTCCGCCGCCGTCGTCGACGTGGAACTGTTCGGCCCCGACGGCGAGGTCACGTCCGCGGTGGGCGACTCGATCCAGGTCCAGCCGCACTCCAGCGTCCCGGTGCTGCTGTCCACGCTCGCCGACAAGAAGGTCACCAACCTCACCATGCACGTGACCGCGCGCAGCGGACGCGTCGCGGCCGCCGTGCAGTCCTCCGACGAGAAGCTGGGCGGCGACTGGCTGCCCGCGTCGGCCGACCCCGCCGACAGCCTCGTCCTGCCCGGCATCCCCAAGGACGCCACCTCGGTCCGCCTGGTGGCCTACGCGCCCGGTGCCGACGACGCCGACCTGAAGGTCCAGCTCGCCTCCCCGACCGGCACCATCACCCCGGCCGGGCACGAGAGCCTCCAGGTCAGGTCCGGCATGACGGCCGCCGTCGACCTCGGCGACGTCACCAAGGGCGAGGCGGGCTCGCTGGTCCTGTCGCCGACCGACAGGTCGGTGCCCGTGGTGGCGGCCCTGCGGGTCACCCGCGGCAAGGGCAGCAAGCAGGAGACGGCGTTCATCCCGGCGACGCCCGCGGTCGGCGCGCGCGCCACGGTCGCCGACAACCGCGCCAAGGGCTCCACGCTCTCGCTGGTCGCCCCGGAGAAGACGGCGAAGGTGAAGGTCACGGCGTCCGCGGGGACCGAGGGCGGCTCACCGGCCACCAAGACGTACACGGTCAAGGGCGGCACCACCCTGGCGATCGCGGACCCGCCGAAGCCCGCGGGCCTGAAGGGGGCGTACGCGCTCACGGTGGAGCCGGTCTCCGGAGGACCGGTCTACGGCTCGCGGATGCTCGCGGCGCCGGAGGAGGGCCTCCCGATGTTCACCGTCCAGCCGCTGCCGGACGACCGGGGGACGGTGGAGGTGCCGAAGGCGGAGCGGGATCTGGCGGTGCTGCAGAAGTAGAAGGGCGTCCCCGCGCGGAGGCGGCACGCACGCGCGCGGGCGTCGGCTCAGTCCTCGTCCCCGTAGCGCGGGTCCACCGACTCGGGGGAGAGGCCGAGCAGCTCCGCGACCTGCTCGACGACCACCTCGTGCACCAGGTGTGCACGCTCGTCGCGGCCCTTCGTGCGGATCTCCACCGGGCGGCGGTAGACCACCACGCGCGCGGGCCGGCCCTCGGCCGCCGAGATCGTGCCGCCCAGCGGCACCACCTCTTCCTGCCAGTCCGCGTCGGGCCCGCCCACGGGCGGCACCTCGAGCACCACGAACTCGATCTCCGTGAGCTGCGGCCAGCGCCGCTCGAGCCGCTCCACGGAGTCCTGCACGAGGTCGGTGAAGGCCTCCCCGCGGCTGGTGGAGAGCGGGACCTGGGGCGGGGCCACGGGGCCGCGCATGCCCCGGCCGTGGCGGTCACGGCGGCGGGGCCTCGGGTCGGCGGCGCGGGGCTGTACGGGGTCGTCCATCACTGACGAAGCGTAGTCCTCGAGATCGGTCTTTCCGCGCGGTGCGCGACATGTCGCTTCCTGACCGTTCCCGACGAGCTTGGACTCAATTCCGTATCTCTCCTGGACCGTCGATCTCACGCCAAATGACGTGATCCGAGCCATCTGGTGACCGGATTCAATACCACCCGCCCCAGTGGTCACTGGTGTCTTCGCAGGTCAAGCAGGTGTTCGGGTGACACGCCGTCATGTGGGCCGCCGGACGACACGGTGGGGTGACCTCATGGAGAGTCGTCGCGGCCCGCTCAAGAGTGCGGTACCGTCCAACGCTGTGAGCCCTGTACGTCGCTGTTCGCGCACCGCTTGCGGCCGTCCCGCCGTCGCGACGCTGACGTACGTCTACGCCGACTCGACCGCGGTCCTCGGCCCCCTCGCCACCTACGCCGAACCCCACTGCTACGACCTGTGCGCCGAGCACTCCGAGCGCCTCACCGCGCCGCGCGGCTGGGAGGTCGTCCGGCTCGCCGACGCCTCGGGTCCGGCCCGCCCCTCCGGCGACGACCTCGAAGCGCTCGCCAACGCCGTGCGCGAGGCCGCCCGCCCGCAGGAGCGCGCGGCGGAGGCAGGCGGCGGCGCCCGCAGGGCCGACCCCATGGAGGTCGCACGCCGCGGCCACCTGAGGGTGCTGCGCTCACCGGACAACTGAGCCCCACCGCGTCCGAGCCTCCCGCACCCCCTTCACCGGATCTTCTCCGTCCGCATCGTTGACGCGCGTTCGACCGTGCCCTGAGGATTTCGCCACCCCACAGCCGGGAGGCGTTCTGTGTTCGTGCAGCAACTGGAGCCCGTGGCCGACTCGCTCGGCCTGTCCGCACTCGTCGCGACCCTGCCCCTCCTGACCGTCCTCGTCCTCCTCGGCGCCGTCCGCATGAAGGCCCACCGCGCCGGACTCATCGGCCTCGCCGTCGCCGTCCTCGTCGCCTGGCTCGTGTACGGCATGCCGCTCGGCCAGACCGCCTCCAGCGCCGCCCAGGGGGCCCTCTTCGGCCTCTTCCCCATCCTGTGGATCGTCGTCAACGCCCTCTGGGTGTACCGCATGACGGTCCGCACCCGGCACTTCGACATCCTCCGCCGCTCCTTCGGCAGGCTCTCCGACGACCCCCGCATCCAGGCGCTCGTCGTGGCGTTCTGCTTCGGCGCGCTCCTGGAGGCGCTCGCCGGCTTCGGGGCGCCCGTCGCGATCAGCGCCGTCATGCTCGTCGCACTCGGCTTCGACCCGGTGCGCGCCGCGGTCGTCGCCCTCGTCGCCAACACCGCGCCCGTGGCCTTCGGAGCCATGGGCACCCCCGTGGTGACACTGGCTCAGGTGACGGGCCTTCCGCTCGACACCGTCGCCACGGTCGTCGGCCGCCAGACACCACTGCTCGCCCTGGTCGTGCCGCTGCTCCTCGTGGTCCTCGTGGACGGGCGGCGCGGCCTGCGTGAGACCTGGATGCCCGCTCTGGCCTGCGGTTTCGCCTTCGCCGTCGCCCAGTTCGCGGCATCCAACTTCGTCTCCGCGCAACTCGCCGACATCGGCGCGGCCCTGGCGGGCGCCGGAGCCCTCATGGCCGTACCGCGGGCGCGCAGGCCCGCCGCCGAACCCGTCCGCGCCGCGGTCCTCACCGGCGCCCGCAGCGAAGACCTCGACCAGGACGACCCGCGCCCCGAAGTGCTGCGCGCCTACGCCCCGTACGCCCTCATCGTCGCCGTCTTCTCCCTCGCCCAGATCCCCGCCGTCAAGGACTTCCTCGCCAAGGCGACACGCACCTTCGA
The DNA here is from genome assembly GCF_008642315.1 of Streptomyces venezuelae. Classification (NCBI taxonomy): domain Bacteria; kingdom Bacillati; phylum Actinomycetota; class Actinomycetes; order Kitasatosporales; family Streptomycetaceae; genus Streptomyces; species Streptomyces venezuelae. The sequence continues at coordinate 5,433,691 of NZ_CP029192.1, forward strand.
CTGGCCCTTCCTGAACGTCGCCGACCCCTCCGGAGACCCGGTCGGCGGCAACGTCTTCTCGCTGCCGCTGGTGTCCACGGGCGGGACGCTGGTGCTGCTCGCGGGCCTGGGCACCGCCGCCGTCCTCGGGGTGCACGCGCGCGTGGCGGTACGGGAATGGGTGGCCACCGTCCACGAACTGCGCTTCGCGATCCTCACCGTGACGTCCGTACTGGCCCTCGCGTACGTCATGAACCTCTCCGGACAGGCCGCCACGATCGGGCACTACGTAGCGGCCGCCGGCGCGGGACTCGCCTTCCTGTCACCCGTGCTCGGCTGGTTCGGCGTCGCGGTGACCGGCTCCGACACCTCCGCCAACGCTCTCTTCGGCGCACTCCAGGTGACGGCCGCTCAGCAGTCCGGGCTCTCCCCGGAACTCCTCGCCGCCGCCAACAGCTCCGGCGGCGTCCTCGGCAAGATGATCTCCCCGCAGAACCTCACGATCGCGTGCGCCGCCGTCGGGCTCGCGGGCAAGGAGGGCGACCTGCTGCGCAAGGTGCTGCCGTGGAGCCTCGGCCTGCTCCTGGTGATGTGCCTGATCGTCGTGGGGCAGAGCACGGCGGTCCTCGGCTGGATGCTGCCCTGAGGCGTCCGTGCCCGTGCCCCGGCCCGCTGTCGGCTCCAGCGGGTAGCTTTGTGATGCGCGGAGGACTCTCCGTACGCGCTGAACTCGCAGAAGCTCAAGAGAGGGTTGGCCGTGACTGCTGATCTGTCCCAGATCGTGAAGGCGTACGACGTCCGCGGGGTGGTCCCGGACCAGTGGGACGAGTCCCTCGCCGAGCTGTTCGGGGCGGCCTTCGCGCAGGTCACGGTGGCGGACGCGATCGTCGTCGGCCACGACATGCGCCCCTCGTCGCCGGGGCTCTCGCGGGCCTTCGCGCGCGGCGCCGCCGCCCTCGGCGTCGACGTCACGGAGATCGGGCTCTGCTCGACGGACCAGCTGTACTACGCGTCGGGGGCGCTGAACCTGCCGGGCGCGATGTTCACCGCGTCGCACAACCCCGCCCAGTACAACGGCATCAAGATGTGCCGGGCCGGCGCCGCCCCCGTCGGCCAGGACACCGGCCTCGCCGAGATCCGCGCCCTCGTGGAGCGGTGGCGTGACTCCGGCGCCCCCGAGTCCGCGGCGACCCCGGGCACCGTCACCCGGCGCGACACCCTCACCGACTACGCGGCGCACCTGCGCGGCCTCGTCGACCTCACCGCCATCCGCCCCCTCAAGGTCGTCGTCGACGCGGGCAACGGCATGGGCGGCCACACCGTCCCCACCGTCTTCGAGGGCCTGCCCCTCGACCTCGTGCCGATGTACTTCGAGCTCGACGGCACCTTCCCCAACCACGAGGCCAACCCGCTGGACCCGGCCAACATCGTGGACCTCCAGCGGCGGGTCCGTGAGGAGGGCGCCGACCTCGGCATCGCCTTCGACGGCGACGCGGACCGCTGCTTCGTCGTCGACCAGAACGGCGACCCGGTCTCCCCGTCCGCCATCACCGCCCTGGTCGCCTCCCGCGAGCTGGCCAAGCACGGCGGCAAGGGCACGGTCATCCACAACCTCATCACCTCCTGGTCGGTCCCCGAGGTCGTGAAGGAGAACGGCGGCACGCCGGTCCGCACGCGCGTGGGCCACTCCTTCATCAAGGCGGAGATGGCGAGGACCGGCGCGATCTTCGGCGGCGAGCACTCGGCGCACTACTACTTCAAGGACTTCTGGAACGCGGACACCGGCATGCTCGCCGCGCTCCATGTCCTCGCGGCCCTCGGCGGCCAGGACGGACCGCTCTCCGCACTCGTCGCCCAGTACGACCGGTACGCGGGCTCCGGCGAGATCAACTCCACGGTCGACGACCAGACCGCCCGCCTCGCCGCGATCAAGACGGCGTACGCGGACCAGGACGGCGTGACCCTCGACGAGCTCGACGGCCTCACCGTGACCGCCGCCGACTGGTGGTTCAACGTACGCGCGTCGAACACCGAGCCCCTCCTGCGCCTGAACGTCGAGGCGCGCGACGAGACGACGATGGCCGAGGTCCGGGACGAGGCGCTGGCGATCATCCGCGCCTGAGCCCACCGCGGGACGGCCTGACGCCCACCGGGGGACGGCCTGACGCCCACCGCGGGACGGCCTGACGCCCACCGCGGGACGGCGGAGGCGCGGCCGGGAAGCCACGGCCCGCCCCTCCGCCCCACGACCCCCGTACGACCCTCACGCCCCGCCCCGCACGGAGGTAGGCTGACCAGGCCGCATCCTGCGCGGCGGCGGCGCGGTCCCCGGCGGACCACCGCGCGCGAACACCCCGCCGCAGCAGCGCACCACCCACCACATCCGTTCGAAGGGACCCACCCCATGCCGCTCGAAGCCGGCCTCCTGGAGATCCTCGCCTGCCCGGCCTGCCACGCTCCCCTCAAGGAGACGGAGACCGAGCTGGTCTGCACGGCGGACGCCAAGGAGTGCGGCCTCGCCTACCCGCTCCGCGACGGCATCCCCGTACTCCTCGTCGACGAGGCGCGCCGCCCCGCGTAGCGCCACCCGCCGGTCGGTGACCGGCACCCGCAGGAAGCCGCGCCCCGCGATCGGAGACCTGACCCCATGCTCGACGAGTCGCAGCTCGACGACCCCGAGGCGCTCGCCCGCGCCGACCGCCGCGGACTGCTGCGCGGCGCGGCGGAGGCAGGTGCCCGCGTCCGCACCGCCGTCCGGCACGCGGTGGAGGCGGGGCTGACGGAGCTCAAGCCCGACGGCCGCCCCCGCGCCGTCCTCATCGCGGGCCCCGGCACCGCCGCCGCCTGCGTCGCCGACCTCCTCGACGGTCTCGTGGGCTCCGGCTGCCCCGTCATCCGGCTGGCCCCGACCGGCGTCGCACCCGCCGCCGGAGCCCTGCGCTGGGCGCTGCCCGGCTGGGTCGGCCCCGTCGACCTGCTGCTCATCGCCACCCCCGACGGCACCGAACCGGGCCTCTCGCTCCTCGCCGAGCAGGCCTACCGCCGGGGCTGCACCGTCGTCGCCGTCGCCCCCGCCCGCACCCCGATCGCCGAGAGCGTGGAGGGCAGCCACGGCCTCACCGTGCCCCTGGCGACCTCGCCCTACGGCGCGTACGAAGGCACCAACGACGAAGCGACCCGAGGCTCCGCGTCGTACGAGGCACGCCGCGTCGAGGACGAGGCCGCGCCCGGCGCCCCCGGCACCCTGTGGGCCCTCCTCGTCCCGCTCCTCGTCCTCCTGGACCGCACCGGCCTGGTCACCGCCCCCGTCGACGTCCTGCAGAAGGTCGCCGACCGCCTCGACCACGTCGCGGAACGCTGCGGCCCCGCCATCGCGACGTACAGCAACCCCGCCAAGACGCTCGCCGCCGAGCTCACCGACGCGCTCCCGCTGATCTGGACCGAAGGGCAGTCCGCGGGCGCGGCGGGGCGCCGCTTCGCCGCCACCCTCGCCGAACTCGCCGGGCACCCCGCGCTCGCCGCCGAACTGCCCGAAGCGCTGCCCGCGCACGGCGCCGTCCTCGCGGGCAACGCGGCGGGCGGCGGCGACACCGACGACTTCTTCCGCGACCGCGTCGACGACCCGGCGGCCCTCCGCCCGCGCGTGGTCCTGCTCCGCGACCGCCCCACGGACGCGGGCGGCCTCACCGCCGCCCCCGCCGCGCGCGAACTGGCACACGGCCACGACGTCGCGCTCAGCGAGCTGGAACCGGAGACCGGCGACGAACTCGAAGCCCTCGCCGAGCTGATCGCCGTCACGGATTTCGCCGCCGTTTACCTGGCGCTCGCCCCGGGCGACGGATCATGACGACCGCACTCGCGTACGCAGTAAGCAAGTAAGGGAGATCCCCTCCGTGGACCGCCTCACCAACACCATCCGCCCCTACGCCTGGGGCTCCACCACCGCCATCGCCGAGCTCATCGGCGCCGAACCGAGCGGTGAACCGCAGGCCGAGATGTGGATGGGCGCCCACCCCGGCGCACCCTCGCGCACCGAACGCGGCGCGCTGAACGAGGTCATCGACGCAGACCCGGAGCGCGAGCTCGGCACGGCGGCGGCCGCCAAGTTCGGCCCGCGCCTGCCCTTCCTCCTCAAGATCCTCGCCGCCGGCGCCCCGCTCTCCCTCCAGGTCCACCCCGACCTCGCGCAGGCCAAGGCGGGGTACGCGGACGAGGAGAACCGGGGCGTCCCCGTCGACGCCCCCCACCGCAACTACAAGGACGCCAACCACAAGCCCGAACTGATCTGCGCCCTCACACCGTTCGACGGCCTCTGCGGCTTCCGCCCGCCCGCCGAGACCGCGGACCTCCTGGAGGCCCTGGAGGTCGACTCCCTCAAGCCGTACGTCGACCTGCTGCGCGCCCAGCCCGAAGAGGCCGCCCTGCGCGAGGTCCTGACGGCCGTCCTGACCGCCGACCCCGAGCAGATGGCCGAGACGGTCACCGAGGTCACGGCCGCCGCCCAACGCCTCGGCGGCGCCTACGAGCCGTACGCGGGCATCGCCCGTCACTACCCCGGCGACCCGGGCGTCATCGCGGCGATGCTCCTCAACCACGTCCGGCTGCAGCCCGGCGAGGCCCTGTTCCTCGGCGCCGGCGTCCCGCACGCCTACCTCGACGGCCTCGGCGTCGAGATCATGGCCAACAGCGACAACGTACTGCGCTGCGGTCTGACCCCCAAGCACGTCGACGTCCCCGAACTCCTGCGCATCGTCCGCTTCGAGTCGACCGACCCCGGTGTGCTGCGCCCCGAGGCGTCCCCCGACGGCGAAGAGGTCTACGACACCCCCATCGACGAGTTCCGCCTCTCCCGCTTCGTCCTGCCCGAAGGCACCGCCCCGCACGACCTCACCGCCGCCACCCCGCAGATCCTGCTCTGCACGGCGGGCTCGGTCCGCGCCGGCGAACTGGCCCTGACACCCGGTCAGTCCGCATTCGTCCCCGCGGGCGAAAAGGCCGAAGTGTCCGGCGGCGGCACGGTTTTCCGGGCCACTGTGGTGGCCTGACGCACCACCGCCCTCGAGTGCTGCAACAATGACCCACCGCAAAGGCCGGGCAAAGCGCGCCCGGCCCCGTGGTCGGTACATACGAAGGCGAAGGGACACCCCGCACTCATGAGCGCGTCAGGCGGAACAAAGGCGATTGTCGCGGCACTCGCCGCGAACCTCGCGATCGCGGTGGCGAAGTTCGTCGCGTTCATCTTCAGCGGCTCGTCGTCGATGCTCGCCGAGAGCGTCCACTCGCTCGCCGACTCCGGCAACCAGGGCCTGCTGCTCCTCGGCGGCAAGAAGGCGCAGCGCGAGGCGACCCCGCAGCACCCGTTCGGTTACGGCCGCGAGCGCTACATCTACGCCTTCCTCGTCTCCATCGTCCTCTTCTCGGTCGGCGGCATGTTCGCGATCTACGAGGGCTACGAGAAGATCAAGAATCCGCACGAGCTGGAGCACTGGTACTGGCCCGTCGGTGTCCTCGTCTTCGCGATCATCGCGGAGGGCTTCTCCTTCCGCACCGCCATCAAGGAGTCCAACCAGACGCGCGGCGGCCTCAGCTGGGCGCAGTTCGTCCGCCGCGCCAAGGCTCCCGAGCTGCCCGTCGTCCTCCTGGAGGACCTCGGCGCGCTCGTCGGCCTGATCCTCGCACTCGGCGGCGTCGGCCTCGCCCTGGCCACCGGCGACGGCGTCTGGGACGGCATCGGCACGCTCTGCATCGGTGTCCTGCTCATCCTGATCGCGATCATCCTGGCCGCGGAGACCAAGTCCCTGCTGCTCGGCGAGGCCGCGGGCACCGAAGAGGTCGCCAAGATCGAGAAGGCCGTGGTCGACGGCGACACCGTCACCAAGGTCATCCACATGCGCACGCTCCACCTCGGCCCCGAGGAACTGCTCGTCGCCGCCAAGATCGCCGTCCGGCACGACGACACGGCCGCCGAGGTCGCCAGCGCGATCAACGCGGCGGAGGAGCGCATCCGCGCCGCCGTCCCGATCGCCCGCGTGATCTACCTGGAGCCGGACATCTACAGCGAGTCGGCGGCGGCCGCGGGCGAGAACCCGGCGAAGTCGCCCGGCGGTCACTGACCCTCCCGGCACGTACGCAGAGGGGCCCCGCACCTGCACGGTGCGGGGCCCCTCTGCGTACGCGACTACCGACTGCCTGCCTCGGTCACCGCACCTCGCGCAGCACCTCGAGGATCGCTGCGTCGTCCGGCGCCGCCTCAAGACGCTCACGGAAGCCGGTGTCCATGAGCTTGCGCGACAGCAGGGCGAGGATCCGAAGGTGCTCGTCGCCCGCGGCCGCCTCCGGCACGGAGATCATGAAGATCAGCTTGGCCTTCGTACCGTCCAGCGAACCCCACTCGATGCCCTCCGACGACCGCGCGAACCCGACGAGCGGCGAATCCACGGCGTCCGTCTTGGCGTGCGGGATGGCGATCTCCTCGCCGAGCCCCGTGGTTCCCTGCGCCTCGCGCCGCAGCGCGGTCCGCACGAGCTCCTCGACGTCGTTGACCTTGCCGGTGGAGGCGAGCAGCGCCGCCATCTCCCGGATGGCCGCCTCCTTGTCGGCGGCGGCCAGCTGGACCTCGACGGTCTGCTCGGTGAGGTACCCGGAGAGGACCTCACCGGCCGGCTCCTTCCGCTCCGGTGCGGGGGAGCCCTCGGCGACAGCCGGCTCCTTCCGCGCCGACCGGCCCTGCGAGGAACCGGCGGCGACGGCCGCGCCGCTCGCGGTGGCGCCGACCCCGGCGAGCACCGGCTCGGGACCGCCGAGCCCGCCCTGCGCGTCGGCCGGGACGGCCCCACGCCGCTTGCGCTCGCTCAGGTCGATCAGCGTCACGGTGGTGAGGGCGGTGACGACCGAACCGATGGCGAGCGCCACGAAGAACATCGGCACACCGCCGACCGCGCCGAGCACCGCCACGATCGGCCCGCCGTGCGGCACGGCGTCCTTCACGCTCGCCATGCCCGCGATGGCACCGGCGACGGCGCCGCCGAGCATGTTGGCGGGGATGACCTGCGCGGGCCGCGCGGCGGCGAACGGAATGGCACCTTCTGAGATCCCGAAGAAGCCCATGAACAAGGACGCGAGCCCGGTCTCCCGTTCCTGCTCGCTGTAGAGCCGCTTGCGGAGCAGCGTCGCGAGGCCCTGGCCGAGCGGCATGACCGGGATGGCCGCGGCGCACATGCCCATGACGGTCTGGTTGCCGGTCGCGATGAGACCCGCGCCGAACAGGAAGGCGGTCTTGTTGACGGGACCGCCCATGTCGAAGGCGATCATCAGCCCGAGGATCGCGCCGAGCAGAATCGCACTCGTCCCCGTCATCCCGCTGAGCCAGCTGGTCAGATGCTCGAAGACCCACGAGATGGGCTTGCCGATGACGTAGATGAAGAAGAGCCCGAGCGCGGTCGTCGCGATGATGGGGATCACGATGATCGGCATGATCGGCTGGACGAACTTCGGGACCTTGACCTTCTTGATCCACAGCACCAGATAACCGGCGAGGAAACCGGTGACGATGGCGCCGATGAAGCCCGCGCCCGCCTTGGAGTCGTACAGATCGCCGGTGTTCGCGATCCACCCGCCGATCATGCCCGGCACCAGCGCGGGCCGGTCGCCGATCGCGTAGGCGATGTATCCCGACAGGATCGGCACCATCAGCGTGAACCCGATGGTCCCGATCTGGTTCACGTGCATCCAGAACGAGTCGTCCGGAATGACGAGCCCGCCCTTGGGGTCGGTGTGCCCGCCCAGCGACAGCGAGATGGCGATCAGCAGCCCGCCGACCACGACGAACGGAATCATGTACGAGACGCCGTTCATCAGCGCCTTGTACGCGACGCTCCGCTCCCGGCCGCCACCTCCGCCGCCACCGGTCGCGGCACCCTCCGCGGCGCCACCTCCGGCGCCCCCACCGTGCACGGGCGCGCTGCGCACCTGCTCGATGAGCTGCTCGGGGCGGCTGATGCCCTCGGAGACACCGACGGACAGCACACGCTTGCCGGCGAACCTGCTGCGGTCCACGTCCTTGTCGGCTGCGATGATGATGCCGTCGGCTTCTCTGACATCGTTGTCAGTCAAGACGTTCTCGGCCCCGATGGAGCCCTGCGTCTCCACCTTCATGTCGATGCCGAGGCTCTCCGCGGCCTGCGAGAGCTTCTCGGCTGCCATGTACGTGTGAGCGATGCCGGTCGGACAGGCGGTCACGGCGAGCAGCTTGAGCTTCGTCCGCCCGCCGCCGTCACCGCCTATGGGGGGATCGGCCGGACTGGTCACGTGGATCTCCTAACGCCTTTGCTCCGAACAAGATCGCGCAAATGTTCCCGATCTCAGGGCATCCTGCAACACATAAGCCCAGGATCAAAAGCGCAAAGGTCCCATATCGTCCGGGTCTGACGGCCTTCCGTCGGCCGATTCGCCGCACATCACGTACCCGGAGGCGGGCTGGGGCCGGATGGGCCAATCGGTGTAGCTTGGACACCGAGCCAGACGTCGCTGCTGATGGCGGTCGGGCGGTCCGCGCACGGACTGTCCGAGGGAGAGAGGGCCTCCGACGGACTGCGCTGCGCGCGTCGGTGCGCCGGTGTGTTCACCTCGGTGTCCACCCGTGTACCCAACGCCGCAGGTCAGCCATGTCCACCCTCGATCGAACCACGAGGAGCAGCTCACTCATGACTCTCATCAACGGCAAGGACTTCAAGGTCGCCGATCTCTCGCTGGCCGCCTTCGGCCGCAAGGAGATCACCCTGGCCGAGCACGAGATGCCCGGCCTGATGGCGATCCGCAAGGAGTTCGCCGCCTCCCAGCCGCTCGCCGGAGCCCGCATCATGGGCTCGCTGCACATGACCGTGCAGACGGCGGTGCTCATCGAGACCCTCGTCGCGCTCGGCGCCGAGGTCCGCTGGGTCTCCTGCAACATCTTCTCCACCCAGGACCACGCGGCCGCGGCCATCGCCGTCGGCCCGAACGGCACGCCGGACGACCCCCAGGGCATCCCGGTCTTCGCCTGGAAGGGCGAGACCCTGGAGGAGTACTGGTGGTGCACGGAGCAGGCGCTGACCTGGCCCAACACGCCCACCGGTGGCCCGAACATGATCCTCGACGACGGCGGCGACGCCACCCTGCTCGTGCACAAGGGCGTCGAGTACGAGAAGGCCGGCAAGGTTCCCGCCGTCGACACCGCGGAGAACGACGAGCACCGCGTCATCCTGCAGCTCCTCAACCGCACCATCACCGAGGGCTCGCAGAAGTGGACCCAGCTCGCCTCGGAGATCCGCGGCGTGACCGAGGAGACCACGACGGGCGTGCACCGTCTGTACGAGATGCAGCGCGACGGCCAGCTCCTCTTCCCCGCGATCAACGTGAACGACGCGGTGACGAAGTCGAAGTTCGACAACAAGTACGGCTGCCGCCACTCCCTGATCGACGGCATCAACCGCGCCACCGACGTCCTGATCGGCGGCAAGACCGCCGTCGTCTGCGGCTACGGCGACGTGGGCAAGGGCTGCGCGGAGTCGCTGCGCGGCCAGGGCGCCCGCGTGATCGTCACCGAGATCGACCCGATCTGCGCACTGCAGGCGGCGATGGACGGCTACCAGGTCACCACCCTGGACGACGTCGTCGAGACCGCCGACATCTTCGTCACCACGACGGGCAACAAGGACATCATCATGGCCTCGCACATGGCCCGGATGAAGCACCAGGCCATCGTCGGCAACATCGGCCACTTCGACAACGAGATCGACATGGCCGGCCTCGCGGCGATCGAGGGCATCGTCAAGGACGAGGTCAAGCCGCAGGTGCACACCTGGACCTTCCCCGAGGGCAAGGTCCTGATCGTCCTCTCCGAGGGCCGTCTGCTCAACCTCGGCAACGCGACCGGTCACCCGTCCTTCGTGATGTCCAACTCCTTCGCGGACCAGACGCTGGCCCAGATCGAGCTGTTCACCAAGCAGGAGGAGTACCCGACCGACGTCTACGTGCTGCCCAAGCACCTCGACGAGAAGGTCGCCCGCCTCCACCTGGACGCCCTCGGCGTCAAGCTGACGACGCTGAGCGCGGAGCAGGCCGCGTACATCGGAGTCGAGGTGGAGGGCCCCTTCAAGCCGGACCACTACCGCTACTGACCGCGCCGGGCCCCTGGGCCCCGTCAGTACGACCCAACAGCACCACCCAGCAGCACCACCCAGCAGGCCCTCGCCCTCCAGGCGGGGGCCTGCCCCGTGGCACCCCCACCCTCCAAGCGGGGTCTGACCCGTTGCACCCCTCACGCGCTACGACGATGACGCGCCCCGCCCGTCGGGTATGGCGCCCGCCGCACTCGCCGCACGGCCCCACACGCCGCACGGCCCCAGGCCGCACCCGCTGCAACGCAGCACCGCACACGCCCCCGGCAGTTGCGTGGCCTAGGCTCGCCGATGGGTCAGCGGCGAGACGCGCGGACGGCACGCACCACAGCCCGCCCACCCCATCGCCGACTCAGCGGGGCAGCTACGGCCGACTCAACGCAACAGGCACGGCCGACGCAGCGCGACAGGTACGGCGATGGCTCGGCGAAGCCGTAGTCCCGCGCACGCCCCAGCCCAGCCCAGCTCCGCCCGACTCCAGCTCCGCCCCGCCGTGCCACCGGCTCAGCACAGGAACCCGACCGAGGACCAGGACCCAAGCCCATGCCCCGCGGCCGCTATTCGCTCCACGATCCGCACGATCACACCCCCCTCGGAGAAGAACACTTCAACTGCGCACCCGGCCCCTCCGGCTGGCGCTACGTCTCCCAACGGATCACCCCCGAAGGCACCCCAGCAGGCTCCGTCGACCTCGCTCTGGACGCTCGGGGCCGCCCCATCCGCCTGGAACTCCACGCGGGCGACTGGCAGGTCCGCGCCGGCGCACTCAACGGCGTCACCTGGGTCCGCACCGACCCCACAGGCGCCCACGGCACCGAAGACAACGCGCCCGCCCACGCATTCACCGGCACATCCCCCGTCTTCCTCATCGCGACGGCCAGGCTCCTGAACCTGACCCCCGCTTCCCCCGCGACCAGAATCCGCCTGGTCGCCTTCACGGATCCGGTCCTCGCCCCCCGCACCCTCGACCAGTCCTGGACCCTGAGGAAAAGCGAAGCACACGCCACTGACAACGGCCCCCTGATCGTGGACGAATACCAGGTCACAGCCCTGGACACCGGGGAACAGCACGCCGTCCACATCGCCGGCGACGTGGTCCTGGCGGCCCCGGGAATCGAGCTGGAACACCTCGAAACCCCACCGTCGACCTTCGTATGACCCGCCGCCTCACGCAGGCGGCACGAACCCCGTGGCCGGGGGAGCCTCCTCCGCACCCGGCCCGTCGGGACGGGGAGCACGAACGGGAAAGGCACCGGGAGCACCGGCAGTACCGGGGGCACCGGGGGCAGCAAAAGCCCCGGAATCGACCGAAGCCCAAGAGCCGTACCCGTACCCGCCCCCGTATCCGTCCCCGCCCCCGGACCCGGGGCGAGAACCGAGCCCGCCCCCCGCTTCGGCCTCCACCCCGCCAAACGCGCGCCGAGCATCCCGAGCCTGCCGCTCGTGCACCACCGCGGCGAGATACGCGGCAGCCGGCACCCCGTACGGCGCGGGCGACCCGGTCCGCTCCGCCAGATCCGCCGCGAGCCGCTCAGCCATCGCACCGCCGACCTGCGGATCGAGTTGCCCCATCCGCGTGAGGTACTGCCGAACGGCGAGCCACAACCCGTCCGGCACCCCGGACAGATCCAGCTCGGCGAACCGCCCGACCAGCCAGGGCGGCGGAGGAGGAACGAACGCGGCCCGCCCCGCAGGCACCCTCTCCCGTACGACGAGCGTCCCCGCGAAGACATCCCCGAGCCGCCGCCCCCGCGCCGACACCAGCGACGCGATGCACGCGACGACCCCGAACGTCATCAGAATCTCGACGACCCCGACGGCCCCCCGCACCAGCGCGTGCCGGAACCGGATCGGCCCGCCGTCGTCCCGCACCACCCGCAGCCCGCACGCCAGTTTCCCGAGCGACCGCCCATGGCTGAGCGTCTCCACCGCGATGGGGCCACCGACCAGAACGAGTACGAAACTGGCGACCGCCACCGCGGCAGCCGCGGCATCGTCCAACGAAGAAGTGGAGGCGATGATCCCGAAGGTCACCACCAGGTACACCACGAAAGCCGCGGCCAGGTCGATCAGCACGGCCAGCGCCCGGCTCGGCAGCTTCGCGGGCCGCAGCTCCAACGCCACCGCCTCACCCGTCACAAGCTCACTCACGCCAGCCACCCTTCCCTGCCCTGCCGTAGGACTGGCCAGTCTGCCAAGCTGAACAATCACGCGCCGCAGTACGAGGAGCAGTCTTCCGATGGACCTCGACGTCTTCGTGTCCGCCCACCGAGCCGAGTGGGACCGACTGGACGCCCTGCTGCGCCGTCGGCGCCGCCTCTCCGGAGCCGAGGCCGACGAACTGGTCGCCCTCTACCAACGCGCCGCCACCCACCTCTCTCTGATCCAGTCCAGCGCCCCGGACCCACAGCTCACCGGACGGCTGACACACCTGCTGGCACGCGCGCGTAGTGCCGTCACCGGCACGCGACGCGCCTCCTGGCGTGACGTGACCCGCTTCCTGACCCACGGCTTCCCCGCCGCGGTCTACCGCTCCCGACGCTGGTGGATCCCCACCGCCCTGCTGTCGACGGTGCTGGCGGCGATCATCGGCTGGTGGATCGCCACGCACCCGGAAGTGCAGTCCACGATCGCCGCCCCCAGCGACCTCAGGGAGATGACCCGCCCAGGGGGCGAGTACGAGACGTACTACTCCAGTCATCCCGCGGCCTCGTTCGCCGCCCAGGTGTGGACGAACAACGCCCAGGCAGCCGCGATGTGCCTCGTCCTGGGCGCCTTCCTCTGCTTCCCCGTCATCTGGATCCTCTTCCAGAACATGCTCAACCTCGGGGTGGGCGTCGGCCTGATGTCCTCGGCCGGCCGCCTGGACACCTTCTTGGGGTTGGTCCTGCCCCACGGCCTCCTGGAGCTGACCGCAGTCTTCGTCGCGGCAGGAACGGGCCTACGTCTCGGCTGGACCGTCATCGACCCGGGCCCCCGCACGCGCCGCACCGCCCTCGCGGAAGAGGGCCGCTCGGCCCTGGGCATGGCCATCGGCCTGGCCTTGGTCCTCTTCGTCTCGGGCGCCATCGAAGGCTTCGTCACCCCGTCGGGCCTCCCGACATGGGCCCGCATCGCCATCGGCGTCGGCGCGGAGCTGGCCTTCCTCGTGTACGTCTACGTGCTGGGCGGAAGAGCGGCCCGAGCAGGCGAGACGGGCGACCTCGACAGCACCGAACGCAGCGCTTCCGCGCCTCTCGCAGCGTGATGTGCATACGGCGCACCTGACCTGCTAGTCTCCTCATCGCCCCGGAAAAACCGTTGACACGGAAGGACCGGGGAGGTAGATTCGAACAGTTGCCTAGAACTAGACAGGTTCGGCCGCAACGGTTAATATCTTCCTGCTTCTCGAATCTCATCAATACGAGAAGCCACCCCCGATGATTCGGAATCCGAAGCCGGTGAGACCGGCCGAAAACTTCTGATAAAGTCGGAGCCGCCGGAAAGGGAAACGCGAAAGCCGAAAGGCCGGAGCGGGAACCGGAAAGGCGCCGAGGAAATCGGACACGAAAGAGTCTGATAGAGTCGGAAACGCAAGAACAAAAGAAACACCGAAGGGAAGCGCCCGGAGGAAAGCCCGCAAGGGTGAGTACAAAGGAAGCGTCCGTTCCTTGAGAACTCAACAGCGTGCCAAAAGTCAACGCCAGATATGTTGATAACCCCGGCTCACTTCGGTGAGTTGGAGGTTCCTTTGAAAAAACACAGCGAGGACGCTGTGAACGGACGGGATTATTCCTCCCGACCGTTCCGCTCTCGTGTGTGAGCACCGGATTACCGGTACACATTCACGGAGAGTTTGATCCTGGCTCAGGACGAACGCTGGCGGCGTGCTTAACACATGCAAGTCGAACGATGAAGCCCTTCGGGGTGGATTAGTGGCGAACGGGTGAGTAACACGTGGGCAATCTGCCCTTCACTCTGGGACAAGCCCTGGAAACGGGGTCTAATACCGGATAACACCTTCCCTCGCATGGGGGAAGGTTGAAAGCTCCGGCGGTGAAGGATGAGCCCGCGGCCTATCAGCTTGTTGGTGAGGTAGAAGCTCACCAAGGCGACGACGGGTAGCCGGCCTGAGAGGGCGACCGGCCACACTGGGACTGAGACACGGCCCAGACTCCTACGGGAGGCAGCAGTGGGGAATATTGCACAATGGGCGAAAGCCTGATGCAGCGACGCCGCGTGAGGGATGACGGCCTTCGGGTTGTAAACCTCTTTCAGCAGGGAAGAAGCGAAAGTGACGGTACCTGCAGAAGAAGCGCCGGCTAACTACGTGCCAGCAGCCGCGGTAATACGTAGGGCGCAAGCGTTGTCCGGAATTATTGGGCGTAAAGAGCTCGTAGGCGGCTTGTCACGTCGATTGTGAAAGCTCGGGGCTTAACCCCGAGTCTGCAGTCGATACGGGCTAGCTAGAGTGTGGTAGGGGAGATCGGAATTCCTGGTGTAGCGGTGAAATGCGCAGATATCAGGAGGAACACCGGTGGCGAAGGCGGATCTCTGGGCCATTACTGACGCTGAGGAGCGAAAGCGTGGGGAGCGAACAGGATTAGATACCCTGGTAGTCCACGCCGTAAACGGTGGGAACTAGGTGTTGGCGACATTCCACGTCGTCGGTGCCGCAGCTAACGCATTAAGTTCCCCGCCTGGGGAGTACGGCCGCAAGGCTAAAACTCAAAGGAATTGACGGGGGCCCGCACAAGCAGCGGAGCATGTGGCTTAATTCGACGCAACGCGAAGAACCTTACCAAGGCTTGACATACACCGGAAAGCATTAGAGATAGTGCCCCCCTTGTGGTCGGTGTACAGGTGGTGCATGGCTGTCGTCAGCTCGTGTCGTGAGATGTTGGGTTAAGTCCCGCAACGAGCGCAACCCTTGTTCTGTGTTGCCAGCATGCCCTTCGGGGTGATGGGGACTCACAGGAGACCGCCGGGGTCAACTCGGAGGAAGGTGGGGACGACGTCAAGTCATCATGCCCCTTATGTCTTGGGCTGCACACGTGCTACAATGGCCGATACAATGAGCTGCGATACCGTGAGGTGGAGCGAATCTCAAAAAGTCGGTCTCAGTTCGGATTGGGGTCTGCAACTCGACCCCATGAAGTTGGAGTTGCTAGTAATCGCAGATCAGCATTGCTGCGGTGAATACGTTCCCGGGCCTTGTACACACCGCCCGTCACGTCACGAAAGTCGGTAACACCCGAAGCCGGTGGCCCAACCCCTTGTGGGAGGGAGCTGTCGAAGGTGGGACTGGCGATTGGGACGAAGTCGTAACAAGGTAGCCGTACCGGAAGGTGCGGCTGGATCACCTCCTTTCTAAGGAGCACTTCTAAGCCAAGCTTGCTTGGTTCAGAGGCCAGTACATCAGCGAATGTCTGATGCTGGTTGCTCATGGGTGGAACGTTGACTACTCGGCACACTTGATCGTCTTCTCCTTCTAGTACTGCTCGTCAGAGCGTGGAGCGTTGAGGGAAGCGGTAAGGGTGTCGGGCACGCTGTTGGGTATCTGAAGGTACGGCCGGTTTTCGGCTGCCTTCAGTGCCGACCCCAGTGCACTCGGGCTACTGGTCCGGGGTGATGGGTGGTTGGTCGTTGTTTGAGAACTGCACAGTGGACGCGAGCATCTGTGGCCAAGTTTTTAAGGGCGCACGGTGGATGCCTTGGCACCAGGAACCGATGAAGGACGTGGGAGGCCACGATAGTCCCCGGGGAGTCGTCAACCAGGCTTTGATCCGGGGGTTTCCGAATGGGGAAACCCGGCAGTCGTCATGGGCTGTCACCCGCTGCTGAACACATAGGCAGTGTGGAGGGAACGCGGGGAAGTGAAACATCTCAGTACCCGCAGGAAGAGAAAACAACCGTGATTCCGGGAGTAGTGGCGAGCGAAACCGGATGAGGCCAAACCGTATGCGTGTGAGACCCGGCAGGGGTTGCGCATACGGGGTTGTGGGATCTCTCTTTTACAGTCTGCCGGCTGTGAGACGAGTCAGAAACCGTTGATGTAGACGAAGGACATGCGAAAGGTCCGGCGTAGAGGGTAAGACCCCCGTAGTCGAAACGTCAGCGGCTCGTTTGAGAGACACCCAAGTAGCACGGGGCCCGAGAAATCCCGTGTGAATCTGGCGGGACCACCCGTTAAGCCTAAATATTCCCTGGTGACCGATAGCGGATAGTACCGTGAGGGAATGGTGAAAAGTACCGCGGGAGCGGAGTGAAATAGTACCTGAAACCGTGTGCCTACAAGCCGTGGGAGCGTCGGGATGGAGCTTGCTTCATCCTCGTGACTGCGTGCCTTTTGAAGAATGAGCCTGCGAGTTTGCGGTGTGTTGCGAGGTTAACCCGTGTGGGGAAGCCGTAGCGAAAGCGAGTCCGAATAGGGCGACATAGTAGCGCGCTCAAGACCCGAAGCGGAGTGATCTAGCCATGGGCAGGTTGAAGCGGCTGTAAGAGGTCGTGGAGGACCGAACCCACCAGGGTTGAAAACCTGGGGGATGACCTGTGGTTAGGGGTGAAAGGCCAATCAAACTCCGTGATAGCTGGTTCTCCCCGAAATGCATTTAGGTGCAGCGTCGTGTGTTTCTTGCCGGAGGTAGAGCACTGGATAGGCGATGGGCCCTACCGGGTTACTGACCTTAGCCAAACTCCGAATGCCGGTAAGTGAGAGCACGGCAGTGAGACTGTGGGGGATAAGCTCCATGGTCGAGAGGGAAACAGCCCAGAGCATCGACTAAGGCCCCTAAGCGTACGCTAAGTGGGAAAGGATGTGGAGTCGCAGAGACAACCAGGAGGTTGGCTTAGAAGCAGCCACCCTTGAAAGAGTGCGTAATAGCTCACTGGTCTAGTGATTCCGCGCCGACAATGTAGCGGGGCTCAAGCGTACCGCCGAAGTCGTGTCATTCCAGCAGTAAGCCCCAACGGGTGCTGGGATGGGTAGGGGAGCGTCGTGTGCCGGGTGAAGCTGCGCCGGAAGGCAGTGGTGGACGGTTCACGAGTGAGAATGCAGGCATGAGTAGCGATACATACGTGAGAAACGTGTGCGCCGATTGACTAAGGGTTCCTGGGTCAAG
The DNA here is from genome assembly GCF_008642315.1 of Streptomyces venezuelae. Taxonomy (NCBI): domain Bacteria; kingdom Bacillati; phylum Actinomycetota; class Actinomycetes; order Kitasatosporales; family Streptomycetaceae; genus Streptomyces; species Streptomyces venezuelae. The sequence continues at coordinate 5,450,927 of NZ_CP029192.1, forward strand.
CTGATCTGCCCAGGGTAAGTCGGGACCTAAGGCGAGGCCGACAGGCGTAGTCGATGGATAACCGGTTGATATTCCGGTACCCGCTGTGAAGCGTCAAACATCGAATCAGGCGATGCTAAGTCCGTGAAGCCGTCCCGATCTCTTCGGAGTTGAGGGAAGTGGTGGAGCCGACGAACCAGACTTGTAGTAGGTGAGTGATGGGGTGACGCAGGAAGGTAGTCCAGCCCGGGCGGTGGTTGTCCCGGGGTAAGGGTGTAGCCCGTCATCTAGGTAAATCCGGATGACATGAGGGTGAGACCTGATGCCGAGCCGATTGTGGTGAAGTGGATGATCCTATGCTGTCGAGAAAAGCCTCTAGCGAGTTTCATGGCGGCCCGTACCCTAAACCGACTCAGGTGGTCAGGTAGAGAATACCGAGGCGTTCGGGTGAACTATGGTTAAGGAACTCGGCAAAATGCCCCCGTAACTTCGGGAGAAGGGGGGCCATTCCTGGTGATCGGATTTACTCCGTGAGCTGGGGGTGGCCGCAGAGACCAGCGAGAAGCGACTGTTTACTAAAAACACAGGTCCGTGCGAAGCCGTAAGGCGATGTATACGGACTGACGCCTGCCCGGTGCTGGAACGTTAAGGGGACCGGTTAGTGCGCTTTCGGGCGTGCGAAGCTGAGAACTTAAGCGCCAGTAAACGGCGGTGGTAACTATAACCATCCTAAGGTAGCGAAATTCCTTGTCGGGTAAGTTCCGACCTGCACGAATGGCGTAACGACTTCTCGACTGTCTCAACCATAGGCCCGGTGAAATTGCACTACGAGTAAAGATGCTCGTTTCGCGCAGAAGGACGGAAAGACCCCGGGACCTTTACTACAGTTTGATATTGGTGTTCGGTTCGGCTTGTGTAGGATAGGTGGGAGACTTTGAAGCGGGCACGCCAGTGTTCGTGGAGTCAACGTTGAAATACCACTCTGGTCGTGCTGGATGTCTAACCTCGGTCCGTGATCCGGATCAGGGACAGTGTCTGATGGGTAGTTTAACTGGGGCGGTTGCCTCCCAAAGAGTAACGGAGGCGCCCAAAGGTTCCCTCAGCCTGGTTGGTAATCAGGTGTTGAGTGTAAGTGCACAAGGGAGCTTGACTGTGAGACCGACGGGTCGAGCAGGGACGAAAGTCGGGACTAGTGATCCGGCGGTGGCTTGTGGAAGCGCCGTCGCTCAACGGATAAAAGGTACCCCGGGGATAACAGGCTGATCTTCCCCAAGAGTCCATATCGACGGGATGGTTTGGCACCTCGATGTCGGCTCGTCGCATCCTGGGGCTGGAGTCGGTCCCAAGGGTTGGGCTGTTCGCCCATTAAAGCGGTACGCGAGCTGGGTTTAGAACGTCGTGAGACAGTTCGGTCCCTATCCTCTGTGCGCGTAGGAATATTGAGAAGGGCTGTCCCTAGTACGAGAGGACCGGGACGGACGAACCTCTGGTGTGCCAGTTGTCCTGCCAAGGGCATGGCTGGTTGGCTACGTTCGGAAAGGATAACCGCTGAAAGCATCTAAGCGGGAAGCCTGCTTCGAGATGAGTATTCCCACCCCCTTTGAGGGGTTAAGGCTCCCAGTAGACGACTGGGTTGATAGGCCAGATCTGGAAGCCCGGTAACGGGTGGAGGTGACTGGTACTAATAGGCCGAGGGCTTGTCCTCAGTTGCTCGCGTCCACTGTGTTGGTTCTGAAACCACGAACAACCCCATGCAAGGTCACGCATGGTGCGGTTGACAGTTTCATAGTGTTTCGGTGGTCATAGCGTGAGGGAAACGCCCGGTTACATTCCGAACCCGGAAGCTAAGCCTCACAGCGCCGATGGTACTGCAGGGGGGACCCTGTGGGAGAGTAGGACGCCGCCGAACTTTTTTTGGGAAAACCCCCGCACCGTATGGTGCGGGGGTTTTCTGCGTTATGGGGTGGTTTTCGGCTTCCTCTTTTCTCAAGGGTGCCGGCTTCCCATGCAATTACTTAAAGGCGGCCCGCTGATTTGAGGGCCAAATACGCGTCAGCCAGAGCGGGGGCCAGAGCCTGCGGCGTGGCGTCCACGACCGTGACGCCGCGGTTCCTGAGTTGTTCTGCTGTGCGGTGGCGTTCCGATTGGGCCTGGGCAGCTGAGGCCGCGTCGTAGACCGCTTCCGTCGTTCCGCGGGCGGTTGCCATTTCCTCGATGTGAGGGTCGGCGACCGAGGCCACCACGACCTTGTGTCGTTTCGTCAGGCGGGGGAGGACAGGGAGGAGCCCCTCCTCGATGGGGGCCGTGTCGAGGCTGGTGAGCAGTACGACCAAGGAAGCCCGGGGGGCGGTGCGGAGAGCCGTTGAGGTCAAGGTGCGAGCGTCTGTTTCCACGAGCTCCGGCTCCAGGGTCGACAGGGCGTCAACCATGGAAGGGAGTATGTCTCCGGCGGAGCGGCCCTGCACCAGGGCGCGTACTCGGCGGTCGTAGGCGAGGAGGTCCACGCGGTCGCCGGCGCGGGAAGCGAGGGTTGCGAGGAGCAGGGCCGCGTCCATGGAAGCGTCGAGACGTGGGGCGTCGCCCACGCGGCCGGCCGACGTACGGCCCGTGTCCAGGACGATGAGGATGTGGCGGTCGCGTTCAGGGCGCCAGGTGCGGACCGCGACGCTGGAATGGCGGGCGGTGGCGCGCCAGTCGATGGAGCGGGTGTCGTCACCGGGGACGTACTCGCGGAGGCTGTCGAATTCCGTGCCCTGGCCGCGCGTAAGCACGCTGGTGCGGCCGTCGAGTTCTCGCAGGCGAGCCAGTTTGGAGGGCAGGTGCTTCCGGCTGGTGAACGGGGGCAGGACGCGCAGGGACCAGGGGACCTTGTGGCTGCCCTGTCGGGTGAAGAGGCCCAAGGGGCCGTACGAGCGGACTGTTACGCGGTCGGCCTCGTGGTCGCCTCGGCGAGTCGGCTGCAGGCGAGTGGTGAGGCGGCGGCGTTCGCCCGGCGGGATGGCCAGGCGGTGGCGGGAAGCGGTGATCTCAGTTCCGGGCTGCCAGGTGCTCGGGGGCCAGGCGTCGCGGAGGTCGGCGCGCAGGGCGCGGCCCGAGGGATTGGTGACGGTGAGGTCGACGTCGGCGGTCTCTCCCAGACGTACGGACGTATCACCGGAGCGGGTCAGGCCGAGGCGGCGTACCGGAGTGGCCAGGGCGAAGTCGCAGGCGCAGGCCAGTGCCAGGGGGGCGTTCACGGCGAGGATGCCGGTCCAGCCGGGGGCCCAGAAGCCGACGGGGAGTGTGCCCAGGGCCGCCAGGAGGGCGGCGCGTCCGGTGAGTGCCATCAGCGGGGGACCGGGACGTGGGCGAGGATCGCGTTGATGACGGAGTCGGCCGTGACGCCCTCCATCTCGGCTTCCGGGCGGAGCTGGATCCGGTGGCGGAGGGTGGGGAGGGCGAGAGCTTTGACGTCGTCGGGGATGACGTAGTCGCGGCCGGTGAGCCAGGCCCAGGCGCGAGCCGTGGAGAGCAGGGCCGTGGCGCCTCGGGGGGAGACGCCGAGGGTGAGGGAAGGGGATTCCCTGGTGGCGCGGCAGATGTCGACGACGTACGCGGTGATCTCGGGGGAGATGGAGGTCTTCGCGACGTCGGTGCGTGCGGCTTCCAGGTCGGCGGCGCCCGCCACGGGGCGTACGCCGGCGGCGTGCAGATCACGCGGGTTGAAGCCCTCCGCGTGCCGGGTGAGGACATCGATCTCGTCCTGGCGGGAAGGGAGAGGGACCGTCAGTTTGAGGAGGAAGCGGTCCAGTTGGGCCTCGGGGAGGGGGTACGTGCCTTCGTACTCGACCGGGTTCTGGGTGGCGGCGACGAGGAAGGGCTCGGGGAGCGGGCGCGGGGTGCCGTCGACGGTGACCTGGCGTTCTTCCATCGCTTCGAGGAGCGAGGACTGGGTCTTCGGCGGGGTGCGGTTGATTTCGTCGGCCAGCAGGAGGTTGGTGAAGACCGGGCCGGGCTGGAAGGAGAACTCGGTGGTGCGGGCGTCGTAGACGAGGGAGCCCGTGATGTCGCTCGGCATGAGGTCGGGAGTGAACTGGACGCGCTTGGTGTCCAGTTCGAGGCTCGATGCGAGGGCGCGGACGAGCAACGTTTTGGCCACCCCGGGGACTCCTTCTAGTAGGACATGGCCGCGGCAGAGGAGGGCGACGACGAGTCCGGTGACGGCGGGGTCCTGGCCGACCACGGCCTTGGAGATCTCGGCGCGCAGGGCTTCGAGGGAAGCGCGTGGGCTGCGGGAAGCTCCGGTGGGCCCGTTGTCAGTGGTCGGGTCCATCATGAGTGGCGTACCTCTCTTTCGAGGGCGTCGAGTTGGTCGGCGAGGGTGATGAGTGCTGCGTCGTCGGCGGGAGGTGGCCCGAAGAGGAGGGGGTGCAGGTCCTGGCCGGGGGTGTGGCGGCGGGAGGAGAGCGCGGGGATCAGGGTTTCGGGCGCGTGCGCCTGGGTGTGGGGTACGCCGACGAGGGAGGCGAGGCGGGTGCGGGCGGCGGTGCGCAGGGCGGCGGCTGCGCGGTCGCGGGCGTTCACCTTGCGGTAGAGGCGGGCGCGTCCCTCGACTGCTTCCGAGGCGCGGATGACGACGGGGAGGCGTTCTGCGACGAGGGGGCCGAAGCGGCGGGCGCGCCACAGGGCGGCGAGTGCGGCGGCGATGGTGAGTTGCAGGGTGCCCCAGAGCCAGCCGGAGGGGATCAGGTCGAAGAAGCTGCGGCGTTCGGATCCATTGGCTGCCCGGTCGTCGGAGAGGGACGGGAGATACCAGACCAAGTGGGGGCGGGAACCGAGGAGTTGCAGGGCGAGTGAGGCGTTGCCCTGCTGGTCGAGGCGGTCGTTGTAGAGGATGTCGGGGGCGCCGAGGACGACGGTGTCGCCCTTTCCGCGGGGGGCGGGGAGATGGAGCAGGCTGGGCAGACCATCGCTGAGGTAGCAGGCCTCGGCGTCGGGGGCGAGGGTGTCGTAGCGGATTCCGCCCATGTCGGCGGGGCCCGCGCGGCGGGCGGCCGGGAGGGAGCAGTCGGGGGAGAGCGTGGAGTCGGCGCTGGTGGTGCCGTCCGCGGTGACGCCGGGGGCGAGGGTGCCGATGGAGCGGGTGCTCGGGGCGACGAGGACGGTGCGGCCTCCGGCGTCCTCGGTGGCCGTGTGGAGGCGGGAGCGTTGGCGTGCGGTGAGCACGTCGGGGTCGGCGACGAGGAGAGTCGTGTCGGGGCCGGTCGCGGAGCGGGCCTCTTCGGAGCTGGTGACCACGCGCGTGGACACGCCCCGGTCGGCGAGGAGTTCGGCGACGGCGCGGCTTCCGCGGGGGTCGGCGGAGCGGGGGTCGAGGCGGCCGTGCTCGGTGCCGGAGCGAACCGCGGCGATGACGACGGCGGTCGCCAGCAGGATCACCAGGGCGAGGACGATGCCTCGGGAGCGGGTCCAGAGCTGGCGGGGCGTGGGGGAGATCGACGTCGAGGCCGAGGTCGAGGCCGGGGGCCCGGAGGGTGGGGGCGTCGGCTGTTGTGGCGTGGTGGGTGTCGTGGGGGCGGCCGGCGAAGGGCGGCGCGAGCCGGTGGAGGGGGTGGGGCCGGTCATTCGGCGGCCCCCTGGGAGCTGTTGCTCGGTGTGGTGTGGGCGGTGCTGGTCAGGACCGGTTTGGTGGTCTCCAGGTCGCGGTCGAGTTCGGCGAGGCGGAGGTATGCCGGTTCGTCGGCGGTGCGGCCGCCGTATGTGACGTCGTCGAACGCGTGGGCGGCGGAGCGGAGTCGGTCGGTGTGGGAGGGGAGGGTGCGGCCTGCCTCGGCTGCGGCTTCGTCGGCGGTGCGGCCCGGGCGGGGGTCCAGGAGCGCGCGTTCCTCCAGTGCGCGGACGACGGCGCGCATGCGTTCCTGGACGGCCTGGTTCCAGTGGGCCCGGGCGGCGTGTGCCTCGGAGGCGGCGCGGTGTTCCGCCGCGCTGCGGGGGCGGTCGTCGAAGAGGGCCGGGGCCGAGGTGGCGGCTCGGCGGGGGGAGCCGAGGCGCCACCACAGGGCGGCGGCCAGGAGCAGTACGGCCAGCACGATGACCAGGAGGCCCAGCGCGCCGCCCGGGGTGGCCCCCGAGGCGGCGGAGAACAGGTCGTCGACCCAGCCCCAGAAGCGGTTCAGGGCGCGCTCGAAGAGGCCGGGGTCGTTCTCGTGGTACATCGGCTTGGACAGTTCGCGTTCGGCGGCTTCCCGCGCGGGGTCGCGCGGGATCGTCACCGGTGGCTCGTCGCCGGTGCGCGGCAGGAGCGGCGCCGCGCCGAGCCCTCTGAGTACTGCCCCCGCCGCGGTCACCGCATCAGCTCCCCGAGGCGCCGGGCGGGGTGGGGCCGTGGCCGGGGAGGCCGGCGGCGCGGGCGAGTTCGAGGTCGAGGGCCTCGCGGCGGATGCGCTGGTCGATGTAGAGGAGCACGGTGACTCCGGCCGTGATAGGGAACGTCAGCATGGAGCCGATGACGGAGCCGACGCCGCTGACGATCAGGAACGTCCAGCCGAGTTCTCCGGTGCTGTCGAGGAAACCGGTGACGCCGTCGCCGCTGACCGCGCCGGCGATGAACGTGAACGGGATGACGATGATCGACGCCACGACGTTCGCGATGATCGCCGCGAGCAGCTGGATGCCGAAGACCCGCCACCAGGAGCCGTGGACCAGCTTGGCGGAGCGGGTGAGGGACTTCTTGATGCCCTGCTTCTCCAGCATGAGGGCCGGGGAGGACAGGGAGAGCCGGACCACGATCCACAGGGCGGCGACGCCCGCGCCGAGACCGCCGAGCACGGCGAGGCTGGCTCCGGCCTCGGACGCACCGCCCAGGGCGATCAGCAGGCCGGGCAGGGTGCCGACGGCGATGATGGCGACGGCGATGAGCGGGATGAGGAGGGTCAGGCCGAAGAGCTTGGCCAGCTGCGGGCGGGAGTCCTGCCAGGCCTCGGAGATGGTCACCGACTTACCGAGCACCGCGCGGCTGGTGACCATCGTGAGCAGGGCCGTCGCGACGATCGTGCCGAGCAGGGTGACGAGGAGGACGACGCCGGAGCTGAGCATCGTGTCGCCCATGGCGCGGGTCAGTTCGCCGACGGTGGCGCTCGGGTCGTCGAGGGCTTCGGTGTCGACGGACTCGTTGAGGACGAGGCCCTGGAGGAGGACGACGACGATCTCCGTGAGCACCGCCACGGACAGGGAGATGCCGAGCACCGTGCGCCAGTGGGCGCGCATGGTCGACACCGCGCCGTCGAGGATCTCGCCGACGCCGAGCGGGCGGAGCGGGATGACGCCGGGCTTCGCGGCGGGCGGGGGGCCCTGCCAGGCTCCCCAGCCGCGGTAGCCGCCAGGACCACCCGGAGCGCCCGGACCACCGGGGCCCATGGGGCCTCCGGGACCCTGGGGAGGGCCGCCCCAGCCCCAGCCGCCGCCCTGGCCGGGCGGAGGGGGCGGCGGAGGCGGTGTCTGGCCCGGGACCGGCTCGCTGGGCGGGGACCACTGGGCGGGCGGCGGCTGCTCCTTGGACCACTTGGACGGGCCGTCCTGGCGGCCGGCGTCTCCGGTTCCGGCGCTGCCGGGCGCGGCGTCCGCGGGACGGGCGGCGTCCGGCTTGCCGGAGTCCTGTCCTTCGGATCCTTCGGAGGGGGCAGATCCGGGCGAGGCCCAGCCCGGAGTGTCGTTCATCGTCGCTCCTTCAAGGTGCCCGTCCGCGGGTGCGGCGGCAGGTTGCCAGCCATCGTGCCACGGGGTGCCCGCGAGGTGACCGGCCGCCGTAGTGGCTGGACACCTTCAATTGTCCGCCGGGTACGGGGCAGACTGGGCGGATGGCTGATCAGTACGCGCAATCGAGCGAGGACAAACGGCCGACCGAGATCCCCGCGGTTCCCGCGATCCGTTGGGACGACCCACCCGAAGGCCCCGTTCTGGTCCTCCTCGACCAGACCAGGCTGCCGGGCGAGGAGATCGAGCTGGTGTGCACCGACGCACCGGCCCTGGTGGACGCGATCCGGAGGCTCGCGGTGCGAGGAGCGCCGCTCCTGGGCATCGCGGGGGCGTACGGCGTCGCGCTGGCCGCGGTGCGGGGCTTCGACGTGGACGAGGCGGCGGACTCGCTGGCGGGGGCGCGGCCCACCGCGGTCAACCTTGCCTACGGGGCGCGCCGGGCCCAGGCCGCGTACCGCACAGCGGTGGCGGGTGGTGCCGATCCGCAGCGGGCGGCGGGTGCCGCGCTCGAGGCGGCGCGAGCGCTGCACGCCGAGGACGCCGAGGCGAGCACGAGGATGGCGGCGCACGGTCTGGCGCTGCTCGACGAACTGCTGCCCGGTGGCGGGCATCGGATCCTGACGCACTGCAACACGGGGGCGCTTGTCTCCGGAGGGGAGGGCACGGCGTTCGCGGTGGCGCTCAAGGCGCACCGGGAGGGGAGGCTGCGCAGGCTGTGGGTGGACGAGACGCGGCCGCTGCTCCAGGGGGCGAGGCTCACCGCTTATGAGGCGGCGCGGAACGGAATGGCGTACACCTTGCTCACGGACAACGCGGCGGGTTCGCTGTTCGCGGCGGGAGAGGTGGATGCCGTGCTGATCGGTGCCGACCGCATCGCGGCCGACGGTTCGGTGGCGAACAAGGTGGGGAGCTATCCGCTCGCCGTGCTGGCGCGATATCACCACGTGCCGTTCATCGTGGTGGCTCCGGTGACGACCGTGGACCCGGGCACCCCGGACGGGGCGGCCATCGAGGTGGAGCAGCGGGGTGGGCATGAAGTGACGGAGGTCACGGCGCCGTACGTGCCGGTGATCGGAATGGAAGCGGGGGGCGGGATACCGGTGGCGCCCCTGGGGACGCAGGCGTACAACCCGGCGTTCGACGTGACGCCACCCGAGTTGGTGACGGCGATCGTCACGGAAGAGGGCGTTCTGTCACCTGTGACAGCAGAGGGCCTTGCCGAGCTGTGTGCCAGGTCACGCCAGGTAACGATTAGCTAATGGGATGATGTCAGGCATGAAGGGACGAGTCCTTGTCGTCGACGACGACACCGCACTGGCCGAGATGCTCGGGATTGTGCTGCGTGGTGAAGGTTTTGAGCCGTCGTTCGTAGCTGATGGCGACAAGGCGCTGGCCGCTTTTCGGGAGGCCAAGCCTGATCTTGTGCTGCTCGACTTGATGCTGCCGGGGCGTGACGGCATCGAGGTGTGCCGCCTGATCAGGGCGGAGTCCGGAGTGCCGATCGTGATGCTCACGGCCAAGAGCGACACCGTCGACGTGGTGGTCGGTCTGGAGTCGGGGGCGGATGACTACATCGTCAAGCCGTTCAAGCCGAAGGAGCTGGTGGCCCGGATCCGGGCGCGGCTGCGGAGGTCGGAGGAGCCCGCTCCCGAGCAGCTGGCCATCGGTGACCTGGTCATCGATGTGGCGGGGCACTCCGTGAAGCGGGACGGGCAGTCGATCGCGCTGACGCCGCTGGAGTTCGACCTGCTGGTGGCGCTGGCGCGCAAGCCGTGGCAGGTGTTCACGCGTGAGGTGCTGCTCGAGCAGGTCTGGGGCTACCGGCACGCGGCGGACACCCGGCTGGTTAACGTGCACGTCCAGCGGCTCCGGTCCAAGGTCGAGCGGGACCCGGAGCGGCCGGAGATCGTGGTGACCGTCCGTGGTGTCGGTTACAAGGCCGGACCGAGCTGACATGTCCCGGGACAGTTCTCCCACGACTCCCGGGGGTTCGGGGGCTCGCTCGGGGCGGACTGGACCGGGGCGGCGCTCGTCCGGGTTCGGGCGGCTCGTCGACGGCGGGTTGCTGCTGCAGGGCGGGGTGCAGGGCAGTCCTGTGCTCCGGCTCTTCGTGCGCTGGGTGCGCCGTCCTCTGCTGCCCGCTGTGCGGCTGTGGCGGCGCAACATCCAGCTGAAGGTCGTCGCGACGACCTTGCTGATGTCGCTCGGCGTGGTGCTCATGCTGGGTTTCGCCGTCATGAGCTCGGTGAACAACGGCCTGCTCAAGGCCAAGGTGAAGGCGTCGCAGAGCCAGGCCGACGGTGGTTTCCGGGCCGCGCAGGACAGCGTGAACGCCGCGCGGCAGAGCGCGGGGCAGGGACAGGGGCAGGACGGGAGCACGGCTGACGGGCGCAATGCCGCCGTGTGGATGTCCGACCTCGTCGAGCAGCTTTCCAGCGGCGGGCAGAACGCCTTCGCCGTCGTGACGCTGAGCCCGACCTCCGCGGGCGACTCCGGGAGCGTACGGGGCTCGCGTGCGTCGGGCGGTGTGGAGCCGATCCTGAGCGTGCCGGAGGAGCTGCGCCGCCAGGTCGACAACGGCACGGGCGTCTACCAGGCCAATACGCGGATCATCTACGACGACGGCAGGGAGCCGCAGTCGGGGCTGGTGATCGGCAAGCGCCTCAATGATCTCAACGGCGATCCGTACCAGCTGTACTACCTCTTTCCGCTGACGCAGGAGGAGGAGTCGCTGAACCTGGTCAGGACGACCCTCGCGACCGCCGGGCTGTTCGTCGTGGTGCTCCTCGGGGCCATCGCGTGGCTGGTGGTGCGCCAGGTCGTCACGCCGGTCCGGATGGCCGCGGGCATCGCCGAGCGGCTCTCCGCCGGGCGCCTCCAGGAGCGTATGAAGGTCACCGGCGAGGACGACATCGCGCGCCTCGGTGAGGCCTTCAACAAGATGGCGCAGAACCTGCAGCTGAAGATCCAGCAGTTGGAGGAGCTGTCGCGGATGCAGCGACGGTTCGTGTCCGACGTGTCGCACGAGCTGCGGACGCCGTTGACGACGGTACGGATGGCCGCCGACGTCATTCACGAGGCGCGGGTCGACTTCGATCCGGTGACCGCGCGGTCGGCCGAGCTGCTCGCCGATCAGCTGGACCGGTTCGAGTCGCTGCTCGCCGATCTGCTGGAGATCAGCAGGTTCGACGCGGGGGCGGCGGCGCTCGAGGCCGAGGCGATAGACCTCCGGGAGGTCGTGCGCCGGGTGGTCGGCGGTGCGGAGATGCTCGCCGAGCGCAAGGGCACGCACATAAGGGTCGTGGGGGATCAGCAGCCCGTGGTCGCCGAGGCCGACGCGCGGCGTGTGGAGCGGGTGCTGCGCAACCTCGTCGTCAACGCGGTGGAGCACGGCGAGGGCAAGGACGTCGTGGTGCGGCTCGCCGCCGCGGGCGGTGCGGTGGCCGTCGCGGTGCGGGACTACGGAGTGGGTCTGAAGCCCGGCGAGGCGACGCGGGTGTTCAGCCGCTTCTGGCGGGCGGATCCGGCACGCGCGCGTACCACTGGTGGTACGGGGCTCGGTCTTTCCATCGCCCTGGAGGACGCGCGGCTGCACGGCGGCTGGCTGCAGGCGTGGGGCGAGCCGGGCGGGGGGTCGCAGTTCAGGCTCACGTTGCCGAGGACGGCGGACGAGCCGCTGCGGGGTTCGCCGATACCGCTGGAGCCCGACGACTCGCGCAGGCACCGCGGTCTGAACGACGCCGGGCTGCCCGACGGGGGCCCGGGCAAGCTGGCCACGGTGCCCGCGCAGGCGGCCGCGGCGGCGTCCGAGAGGGTCTCGCCGCCCGTGCCGGCGAAGGGTCCGATACCTCCGCGCCTTCTGCACGCGGGCCCCGTCGACCCGACGGCGCTGCCCGGCAACGGGTCGAGGGTCGTGCCGCGTCGGCCGGTGGACGGTGAGCCGGGCGGTGAGCCGGGTGGGGCGAACGGGACGCGTGGGGGCGGTGCCGAGGAGTCGGGGCCGAACGCGGGCCCGGACAGGGAAGAGGGGAACACGCGTGGGCGCTGACCACGACAGGCGGCGCAGCCGCCGTGCGGGCCGCGGACGTGTGCTGCGCACCGGACTCGTGCTGGGCAGCTGCGGCGCGCTCCTGGCGGGCTGTGCCTCGATGCCGGACAGCGGGAACCTGAAGTCCGTCGACGCCTCGCAGCGACCGGACTCGCAGTCGCAGGTCCGTGTCTACGCGATGCCGCCGCGCGAGGGCGCCCGGCCCGTGGAGATCGTGCAGGGCTTCCTTGAGGCCCTGACCAGCGATGATCCGCAGTTCGCGATGGCGCGGAAGTATCTGACGAAGAGGGCGTCGCGGGAGTGGGACCCGGAGGAGTCCACGACCGTGCTCGCCGACGGCCCCAACACGGACGCGGGCAACGCGGGCAACGAAGGCGACGGCAGCCGCCGGTACTCGCTGACCGGCCGGCAGGTCGCGCGGGTCGACGCCCAGCACGCGTACCGGCCGGAGGACGCGCCGTACACGCAGTCCGTGCACCTCAGCCAGAGCGGCGGCCCGGGCGGGAACGAGTGGCGGATCGACAAGCCGCCGCCGGGCGTGGTGCTCGGGGAGTCGGACTTCCAGCGGATCTACCGGTCCGTCAACAAGTACTACTTCGCGGGGCCCACGGGGGCGGGTGTGAGCGGCCGGACGGGGCTCGTCGCGGACCCCGTGTACATCCGCCAGCGCATCGATCCGTTGACGCAGACGGTGAAGACGCTCCTGGAGGGGCCGACGAACTGGCTGCGGCCGGTGGTGCTTTCGAGTTTCCGCAGCGGTACGGAGCTCAAGGACCCCGACAAGCCGCTGACGCTGGACGACCAGAACCGCCTGACGGTGCAGCTGAACAGCCGGTCCGACGGCACCGGGCAGACGAAGTGCAAGGAGATGGCGGCCCAGCTGCTCTTCACCTTGCGGGACTTGACGCCTTCGGGGGTCGAGCAGGTGACGCTGCAGCGCTCCAACGGCTCGATGCTCTGCGTGCTGAGCCAGGAGCGCGCGGAGACCGTCGCGGCCCACCCCAGCACGGACCGGCCCGGCTACCAGTACTTCGTCGACGAGAAGCACCGGCTGGTGCGGATGTCGGCCAACGCCGGGGGGTCGGTCGACCCCGAGCCGGTGACGGGTGTCCTCGGCACCGGTGACCAGCCGCTGCGCTCGGCCGCCGTCTCGCGCGACGAGCAGCGTGCGGCGGGGGTGTCGCTCGACGGCAAGGCGCTGTACACGGGGTCGCTGCTCGCCGACGACCCGCTCGGCAAGGTGCGGCTGCGCAGCAAGGCTAAGTCGGAGAAGGACCGCCTCTCCACGCCCAGTTGGGACGGCAGGGGCAACCTGTGGGTGGCCGACCGGGATCCGAAGCGGCCCCGGCTGCTCTGGCTCGAACAGGGCTCCGGCGAGCCGGTCGAGGTCGAGGTTCCCGCACTGGACGGGCACATCCGGGAGGTGCGGGTGTCCGCCGACGGCGTGCGGATCGCCTTCCTCGTGGAGAAGGACCACAAGACGTCCCTGTGGATCGGCCGCGCGGACCGTGACACGCGCAAGGGCGACCGGCCCGAGATCTCCGTCCTCGACCCGACTCCCGCGGCGCCCCAGATGGAGGAGGTCACGGCCATGTCGTGGGCGGGCGGGAGCCGGCTCGTGGTGGTCGGACGGGAGACCGGCGGCGTCCAGCAGATCCGGTACGTGCAGTGCGATGGGTCGGTGCTTCCCGGCACCGCGCTGCCCGGCCTGACCGGGGTCAGGGAGATCGCGGCGTCCGAGGACGAGCGGCAGCCGTTGGTGGCGCACTCGGACGACGGGATCGTGCGGCTGCCGACGGGGTCGCAGTGGCAGACGGTCGTGAAGGAAGGGCTGGCGCCGGTCTATCCGGGGTGAGGTCCTGGAGAGGGCTCGACCGGCGGCCACAGCCACAGCCACAGCCTCGGCCTCGACCTGGGTGTTCGGCCCGTCTCCGGGGCTGGGTCGACGTGCTTCGTCGGTTGTCCACAGGCAGTTATCCACAGGGGTGGTCGCGCCGCCCCGCCCTTGGCACAGTGGGGTCATGCGGGGGTGGTGGCAGGACTTCACCGACCTGGTGTTGCCGACCGAGTGCGGGGGCTGCGGGAGGCCTCGCGCGGCACTGTGCGCCGAATGCCGTGCGGGTCTGTGCGGGGCGGTGCCGCGCCGGGTGCGGCCGGATCCGGCGCCGCCGGGGCTGCCGGTCGTGTTCGCGGCCGTGCCGTACGAGGACGCGGGCCGGGCCGTGCTGCTCGCGCACAAGGAGCGCGGCGCCCTCGGGCTGGCCGGTCCGCTCGGCGTGGCGCTGGCCGGAGCCGTGTGTGCCGTTCTGCGGGGCGAAACCCGGCCTACGGGTGGTACGGGGGCGCGAAGCGGGGTAGGCGGCACTCAGGATGGCCCACAGGGGCGTGTGATGCCGGTGTCGCTCGTGCCTGTGCCCTCGTCGCGGGCCGCTGTGCGGGCCCGCGGGCATGACCCGGCGCGGCGGATCGCGTTCGCCGCGGCGGGTGAGCTGCGGCGGTCAGGTGTTCCGGCGCGAGTGCTCGCGGTGCTGCGTCAACGGCACGCGGTGGCCGACCAGTCGGGGCTCGACTCCCGGCAGCGGCAGGCCAATCTGGCGGGTGCCCTGGAGGCGACCGCCGACGGTGGACGGTTGCTGGGAGGTGGTGGCCGCTTTGTGGTCGTGGACGACCTGATGACCACTGGTGCCTCTTTGGCGGAGGCCGCCCGTGCATTACGTGCTCTATGCACGGAACAGGACACGGGAGCGGAGGCCGTGCGGGACCCCGTAACGGGGGTCGTGCGAAGGTCCGGATTGAGCTGCGTTAACGCGATCGGTGCGGCCGTTGTCGCCGCACCACCGGATTCTTTCGAAATAAACCGGAACTGATTGAGAACTTGCATCGTTGCAGGTGGTGAGAGGGTTGATACACCTGAATGGAGGTATGCGTCAGTAGAGGGTGACGTCATCCGCCCAGGCGAGATATGTTCGGTTGTATGAGGAAAGGCGAACGCCGGACCTCGTATATCGGAATGCCGGTCCGCGGGATTTCCGCAATCACCCGGGCCGGTGGGGTGGAGATCTTCCCCGCGGGGGAGGAGGAGGTGGACGTCACCTAGTCCGAGGCTCCGGGAGTCACCGGAGTCTGGTGCAAAAGGGAGATGCTCCGCAGCCGAAGCGGGGCGATCCGGGAACGGAGTTCTGCGTGGACATCGTCGTCAAGGGCCGCAAGACCGAGGTGCCCGAGCGGTTCCGCAAGCACGTGGCCGAGAAGCTGAAGCTGGACAAGATCCAGAAGCTCGACGGCAAGGTGATCAGCCTCGACGTCGAGGTGTCCAAGGAAACCAACCCGCGACAGGCCGACCGTTCCGACCGAGTGGAGATCACCCTCCGCGGGCGCGGGCCCGTGATCCGCGCGGAGGCCTCGGCGACAGATCCCTACGCGGCGCTCGACCTGGCCACCGCCAAGCTCGACGCGCGACTGCGCAAGCAGCACGAGAAGCGTCACAACCGGCGCGGCAACGGCAGGATTTCGGCCGCCGAAGTGGCCGAGCGTGTGCCGGACGCGGCGACGCTCAACGGAGACGGCACCGTCGTACGTGAGGAAGAGCCGGACGGCGTGCCGGTCAAGAGGATCGGCTCCCTGGAGATCCAGGGCGAAGGCCCCCTCGTGGTCCGCGAGAAGACGCACGTCGCGGCCCCCATGTCGCTCGACCAGGCGCTCTACGAGATGGAACTGGTCGGACACGACTTCTACTTGTTCGTCGACTCCGAGTCCAAGGAACCCAGCGTCGTCTACCGACGGCACGCGTACGACTACGGCGTCATCCGCCTGAACACCGACCCCATGGTCGCCAAGGCCGAGACGGGCGGCGGAGGCGGGGCCCTCGGCGGCTGACAGCGCCGACCACCCCCTCCATGACCACCGTGGTGATGCCCCTGGAGCGCCTGTGCGCCCCCAGGGGCACCACCGTGCGCCCACTGCGCGCACCGCACCGGCGCCGGGCATGAAATCATGGGCGAGCCGGTCAACCGGTGTGCTGCCGCCTGGCGTTGGCGCAGCAGAGGCACAACAGGCCACGGGCCTTCATGGGGGAGGAACGATGGCGGACAGCTTCGGACCGATGCGTCACGAGGGTGCCGGGGACGGCACCGGCATCGGCACGGACGCGGGCGCCCCGCGCAAGGAGCCCATCAGGGTCCTTGTGGTGGATGACCACGCCCTCTTCCGCCGGGGGCTGGAGATCGTTCTCGCCGCCGAGGAGGACATCCAGGTCGTCGGGGAGGCCGGCGACGGCGCGGAGGCGGTGGACAAGGCCGCGGATCTGCTGCCCGACATCGTGCTCATGGACGTGCGCATGCCGAAGCGCGGCGGCATCGAGGCGTGCACCTCCATCAAGGAGGTGGCGCCCAGCGCGAAGATCATCATGCTGACGATCAGCGACGAGGAAGCCGACCTGTACGACGCGATCAAGGCGGGTGCGACCGGTTACCTCCTGAAGGAGATCTCCACCGACGAGGTGGCCACGGCGATCCGCGCGGTGGCCGACGGGCAGTCGCAGATCAGCCCCTCGATGGCGTCCAAGCTGCTCACCGAGTTCAAGTCGATGATCCAGCGCACGGACGAGCGGCGGCTCGTCCCCGCGCCCCGGCTGACCGACCGGGAGCTCGAAGTGCTGAAGCTCGTCGCCACCGGGATGAACAACCGGGACATCGCCAAGGAGCTGTTCATCTCCGAGAACACCGTGAAGAACCACGTGCGCAACATCCTGGAGAAGCTGCAGCTGCACTCCAGGATGGAGGCCGTGGTCTACGCGATGCGGGAGAAGATCCTCGAGATCAGGTGAGAGCCCGCACCAGGTCGGCCGTCAGTTCGGGGCGGTCGACGCGCTCCACCCGTACGGCGTCGCAGCCCACCCAGGACGCCGCTTCCCGCAGCGCCTGCGCCATCGGCGCGACCGCCTTCGGAGAGTCCAGAGACACCTGCCTGGCCACCAGCGTGCTGCCCTCACGCGCGGGATCGACCCGGCCGAGGAGCCTCCCGCCGGCGAGCAGCGGCATCGCGAAATAGCCGTGGATCCGCTTCGGCTTGGGCACGTACGCCTCCAGGCGGTGGGTGAAGCCGAAGATCCGCTCCGTGCGCGCCCGCTCCCAGATCAGCGAGTCGAAGGGTGAGAGCAGCGTCGTGCGGTGGCGGCCGCGCGGCGTCGTCTCCAGGGCCTTCGGGTCCGCCCAGGCCGGCTTGTCCCAGCCCCGCACCGTCACCGGCACCAGACCCGAATCCGCGACCACCGCGTCGAACTGCTCGCCCTTGAGGCGGTGGTAGTCCGCGATGTCCGCGCGCGTGCCGACCCCCAGCGCCTCGCCCGCGAGACGGACCAGCCGGCGCAGGCACTCCGCGTCGTCCAGGTCGTCGTGGAGCAGCGCGTCCGGGACGGCACGCTCCGCCAGGTCGTACACCCGCTTCCATGAGCGGCGCTCCGTGCACACCACCTCGCCGTACATCAGAGCGCGCTCGACCGCGATCTTCGACTCGGACCAGTCCCACCACTCGCCCTTGTTCTTCGCGCCGCCCAACTCCGTCGCGGTCAGCGGGCCTTCGGCGCGCAGCTGCTTGATGACCTGGTCGTACGCCCCCGAGGGCAGGTCGTGGTGCCAGTGCGGGCGGGTGCGGTAGGCGCGGCGGCGGAAGGCGAAGTGCGGCCACTCCTCGATGGGGAGGATGCACGCGGCGTGCGACCAGTACTCGAAGGCGTGGGTCTCCGTCCAGTACGCCGCCTCCACCGTGTCGCGGCCGACGGCGCCCAGCCGTGCGTACGGAATGAGTTCGTGGGAGCGGGCCAGGACCGAGATCGTGTCGAGCTGCACCGCGCCGAGGTGGCGCAGCACGCCCCGCACGCCGGACCTGCGGTCGGGCGCGCCCAGGAAGCCCTGCGCGCGCAGGGCGATCCGGCGGGCCTCGTCGGCGGAGAGGTCGATGGCGGGACTCGGCAGGCTCGTCATGGTCCGAACGATAGGGGGAGACACTGACAGTCGGACTCCCCGAGACCTCCGCGCCCGTTCAGCCGGTCCCGCCCGCCCGCTCCGGCAGCGCCCGCTCCGGCAGGTCCCTCGCGGGCAGGTACGGGTGCGGCGAGCGCATGCCGATGTCCGAGGGGAGGAGCGAGCCGACCCAGCAGTCACGGAGCGTGCCCTTGTTGAGCAGGCCCGCGCGGTGCACGCCTTCCATCGTGAACCCGGCCCTCTCCACGACGGCCCGCGAACCGGTGTTGCCGACCTCCGCGCGCCACTCAAGGCGGGTGCAGCGCAGCTCCGTGAACGCCCAGCGGGCGAGGGCGAGCACCGTCTCCGTCATGTAGCCGCGGCCCCGGTGCTCCTTGGCGGTCCAGTAACCGACCTCCCAGGTGCCCGAGCGCGGGTGGTGCAGGCTGGCGGCGGCGAGCAGCGGGCCGCCCTCCCTGGGGCGTACGGCGAAGGTGTACTCCACGTCGGCGCGCCAGTCGTCCGGGACCACGCGGTGGACGAAGGTGTCGGCGTCCACGCGCGTGTACGGCGACGGGATGGTCGTCCAGCGCTGGATGTCCGGGTCCTGGCAGGCCGCGTAGGTCTCGTCGATGTCCTCGGGCGCGAAAGCGCGCAGGAACAGACGTTCGGTGGTGAGAGTGACGGGCTCCATCAATCGATTCTGCTGGGGCGGAGCGTCCCGATCCAGCGTTTTACCGGCTTTCGTGATCACCTCGCACGAGGCACTCACGGGTCCAACCCGGCACCTTCGGCACTCCTCGTCCGTTGACCTCATGGCACACCTCCCGGCGCGGCCCGGTCCTCGCATACGATGGCCGTTGCCCGACGAGTAAAACCGACCATGCCAGGCCCGACCGGCAAGGAGACCAACCCCCGTGTCCGTCCTCTCGAAGATCATGCGTGCAGGCGAAGGCAAGATCCTGCGCAAGCTGCACCGCATCGCGGACCAGGTCAACTCCATCGAAGAGGACTTCGTCAGCCTCTCCGACGCCGAGCTGCGCGCGCTGACCCAGGAGTACAAGGAGCGTTACGCCGACGGCGAGACGCTCGACGACCTGCTGCCCGAGGCCTTCGCGACGGTCCGCGAGGCCGCCAAGCGCGTCCTCGGCCAGCGGCACTACGACGTCCAGATGATGGGCGGCGCCGCGCTGCACATGGGCTATGTCGCGGAGATGAAGACCGGTGAGGGCAAGACCCTCGTCGGTACCCTCCCCGCGTACCTGAACGCCCTGTCCGGCAAGGGCGTCCACCTGATCACGGTCAACGACTACCTGGCCGAGCGCGACTCCGAGATGATGGGCCGCGTCCACAAGTTCCTGGGGCTGCAGGTCGGCTGCATCCTGGCGAACATGACGCCGGCCCAGCGCCGCGAGCAGTACGCCTGCGACATCACGTACGGCACGAACAACGAGTTCGGCTTCGACTACCTCCGAGACAACATGGCCTGGTCGCAGGACGAGCTCGTCCAGCGCGGCCACAACTTCGCGATCGTCGACGAGGTCGACTCGATCCTCGTCGACGAGGCCCGAACGCCGCTGATCATCTCCGGCCCCGCCGACCAGGCCACCAAGTGGTACGGCGACTTCGCCAAGCTGGTCACCCGCCTCACCAAGGGTGAGCCCGGCAACCAGCTCAAGGGCATCGAGGAGACCGGGGACTACGAGGTCGACGAGAAGAAGCGCACCGTCGCCATCCACGAGTCCGGCGTCGGCAAGGTCGAGGACTGGCTCGGCATCGACAACCTCTACGAGTCGGTGAACACGCCTCTGGTGGGTTACCTGAACAACGCCATCAAGGCGAAGGAACTCTTCAAGAAGGACAAGGACTACGTCGTCATCGACGGCGAAGTCATGATTGTCGACGAGCACACCGGCCGTATCCTCGCCGGCCGCCGCTACAACGAGGGCATGCACCAGGCGATCGAGGCGAAGGAAGGGGTGGACATCAAGGACGAGAACCAGACCCTTGCGACCATCACCCTCCAGAACTTCTTCCGTCTCTACAAGCGCGACGGCTACGACAGCGGCCTCTCCGGCATGACCGGTACGGCCATGACCGAGGCCGCCGAGTTCCACCAGATCTACAAGCTGGGCGTCGTGCCGATCCCGACGAACCGGCCCATGGTCCGCGCCGACCAGTCCGACCTGATCTACCGCACCGAGGTCGCGAAGTTCGCCGCCGTCGTCGACGACATCGCGGAGAAGCACGAGAAGGGCCAGCCGATCCTGGTCGGCACCACCTCCGTGGAGAAGTCGGAGTACCTCTCCCAGCAGCTGTCGAAGCGCGGCATCCAGCACGAAGTGCTGAACGCGAAGCAGCACGACCGTGAGGCGACGATCGTCGCCCAGGCCGGCCGCAAGGGCGCCGTCACCGTCGCCACGAACATGGCCGGTCGAGGCACCGACATCAAGCTCGGCGGCAACCCCGACGACCTCGCCGAGGCGGAGCTGCGCCAGCGCGGCCTCGACCCGGTCGAGCACGTCGAGGAGTGGGCCGCGGCGCTGCCCGCCGCCCTGGAGAAGGCCGAGCGGTCCGTCAAGGCGGAGTTCGAAGAGGTCAAGGAGCTCGGCGGGCTGTACGTGCTCGGCACGGAGCGGCACGAGTCGCGTCGTATCGACAACCAGCTGCGCGGTCGTTCCGGCCGTCAGGGCGACCCCGGCGAGTCGCGGTTCTACCTGTCGCTGGGCGACGACCTGATGCGCCTCTTCAAGGCCCAGATGGTCGAGCGCGTGATGTCCATGGCCAACGTGCCGGACGACGTGCCGATCGAGAACAAGATGGTGACGCGCGCGATCGCGTCGGCGCAGTCGCAGGTCGAGCAGCAGAACTTCGAGACGCGTAAGAACGTCCTCAAGTACGACGAGGTCCTCAACCGGCAGCGCGAGGTCATCTACGGGGAGCGGCGGCGCGTGCTGGAGGGCGAGGATCTGCAGGAGCAGATCACGCACTTCATGGACGACACCATCGACGCGTACATCTCCGCGGAGACCGCGGAGGGCTTCGCCGAGGAGTGGGACGTCGACCGGCTGTGGGGCGCGTTCAAGCAGCTCTACCCCGTCAAGGTCACCGTGGAGGAGCTCGAGGAGGACGCGGGCGACCGTGCGGGCCTCACCGCCGAGTTCATCTCCGAGTCCATCAAGGAAGACATCCACGAGCAGTACGAGGCGCGTGAGGCGCAGCTCGGCTCCGACATCATGCGTGAGCTGGAGCGGCGTGTCGTTCTCTCCGTCCTGGACCGCAAGTGGCGTGAGCACCTGTACGAGATGGACTACCTCCAGGAGGGCATCGGCCTCCGTGCCATGGCGCAGAAGGACCCGCTGGTCGAGTACCAGCGCGAGGGCTTCGACATGTTCAACGCCATGATGGAAGGCATCAAGGAGGAGTCCGTCGGCTACCTGTTCAACCTGGAGGTCCAGGTCGAGCAGCAGGTCGAGGAAGTCCCCGTCGACGACGCGGCTCCCTCGCTCACGAAGGACGGCGTCCAGGACGCGGTTCCCGCGGGGGCGGGCTCCCGGCCGGAGATCCACGCGAAGGGCCTCGAGGCTCCCCAGCGGCCCGACCGCCTGCACTTCCAGGCGCCCAATGCCGAGGGTGGGGTCGACGAGGGCGACTTCGTCACGGACGGCTCCGAGGTTCGGTCCGAGGCGGACGGGATGACTCGGGCGGAGCGGCGCAAGGCTCAGAAGGGCGGGCGGCGGCGCAAGAAGTAGGCGCGCCCGTGACGGTGATGGTGACGGTGACGTTGCTGTCGCTGGGCCGGGGGCTGTCGCCGGTGCTGTGATGTGAGCGGAGGGGCTGGGCTTTTGTCCGGCCCCTCTTGCGTTGCGTGATCGGGTACGGCTAAGCGTGGGGCTGTTCTGTTTCCACTGCTGTGCAGCGCCATTTTCTGTCCGCCCCCAGCGTCAGGCGGAACGCCAGCGCGCGCAGTCTCGGGCCCGTCGCGATGCGGGCGAACACTTCGTACGTCTCGGGTTGCGGCTGGTAGTGGCCGATGCGGTGGATCGTGGGGCGGTGGCCGTCCGTGCAGAGCGGCCTCAGCTCCGCCAGGCGCGCCAGCTCGTCGAACGCCGTGTTGGCGATGTGGCGGGCCACCCAGTGCATCGGACGCTGGCCGCTGAGGACCAGGACGAGGCGCTCCGCGAAGATCTCCGTCGGGTGTGGGGGCGGCTGGGCCGGGATCGGGCGGGATGTGGTGGTGACGGCTTTCGGGGTGGGGCCCGTGCGGGGCGTGGTGCGGGAGTCCTTTCGGGTCGGCGGGCGGCCTCCGGGCGGGCGGGTTGTCGTCGGGCGGGGGCGGGGCCTTGTCATCACCTTGCGCATGGGTGCCTCTTTGCTCTGCCGGGGCCGGGGCCGGGGCCGGGGCCGGGGGCCGGGTGGTCGAGCGGCCGGGTGGCCGAGTGATCGCGTGGCCGGGGTGCTCGTACCGGTTGGTAACTTTTGTTGGGGAACCTTGTACGGGCCGCAAGGGGCGGGTGGCAAGGGGTGCGGGGCGTGCGTGGGGGTGGGGCGGGGGTTCACCTATCCGGGGGGTGCGGGGGGTCCTGGCGCTTGGGAGCGCGGGGGTGCGCCGGGTGAGGGTGTGGGGCGTCTGTTGACGGCCGAGCCGCGTGGGTGGGGAGCTCGATGGGGGACTCCCGCACGTATCCTGGGGGTCTTCCGAGCCACCTGATCCGCCCGCGTGCGGACACCGACGAAAGCGGTCAGCCATGCGCGTCTACGTTCCTCTGACCCTGCCCCGGCTCGCCGAGGCGCACGAGGCGGGGGAGTTGGGGCCCGGGCCGCTGGTCGCCTACGCCGTGACCCCCGCGCTGCGGGAGTGGTACGTGTCGGACGACATCGAGGAGCTCGAGTACGCGGCGTTGAACCGTGCGGCGGCCGCGTCGTTGCGGCTGATCGCGGGGGATCCGGGGGCGGCGCGGCGGCGGGTGGTCGTCGCGGCGGACGTGCCCGACGGGGCGGCCGTGGCCGACCCCGACCGCGGGCTCGACCGCGAGGCGCTCGGCGAGGTGCGGATCGCCTCCGCGCTGCCGTTGGCCAAGGCGGCGGCCGTGCACGTGGACTCCGGGGACGCGGAGGGGGACGTGGCGGCGGCTGCTTCCGCGCTGGGGGCGGCGGATCAGGGCGACGATGACGCGCGGTTCGTGGTGGACGGGGTCGAGGATCATGAGCTGCTCTGGTTCGCCACGCAGGAGATTCCCGGGCTGATCACCGGCTGAGCGTCGACGGGGGACTTGGGCGGGGGTCTGCGCCTTCGGTCCGTCTGGGGGTGCGTTTTCGGGCGGGGGCGCCTTGGGCTGGGTTCGCTTGGGGCTCGGTTGTGGGTGCGTTTCCGGGCGGGGGCGCCTTGGGCTGGGTTCGTCTGGGGCTCGGTTGTGGGGGCGGGGCCACGGGGGCATGTCCGTACTCGCCATCCCTGCGGCGCGGTCCGATGGTTCCGGGCGCCACTGTGTGCTCGGTGCTCCGTGCGCACATACCCCCGCGTCCCCTCCCGTCTCGTGCGTGGGTGCGGGCCGGGGGGCCTCATGTTCCGGGTTCGTCTTCGGCGGGTGCCTCCTATCTCGGTTGCGGGGGGTCGGGGCGGGATGGGTAGGTTCTGGGGATGGGGAAGCTGCTGCGCGGGGCGCACATCGTGTGGGACTGGAACGGGACCTTGCTGCATGACATTCATGCGGTGATCGAGGCGACCAACGCCTCGTTCGCGGAGCTCGGGCTCGAGGCGATCACCTTGGAGCGGTATCGCGACCTGTACTGCGTGCCGATCCCCCGGTTCTACGAGCGGCTCATGGGGCGGCTGCCCACCGACGCCGAGTGGCGGGTCATGGACGCCGTCTTCCACAAGCACTACTGGGCACGGGCCGAGGTCTGCGGTCTCGCCGAGGGAGCTGCCGAGCTGTTGGCCGGGCGGCAGAGCGCCGGGCGCACGCAGTCGTTGCTGTCGCTCGCTCCGCACGAGCACCTGGTCCCGATCGTGCGTCGGCACGGGATCCACGAGTACTTCGTGCGGATCGACGGGCGGACGGACGAGTCGCACGACGGCAAGGCCGAGCGGATGGTGCGGCATCTGGATGCCCTGAGTGAGGCTGTGGACGTGCGGCGCGTTGTTGTGGTTGGGGACGCGGTCGACGATGCCGTGGCCGCCGAGCACGTGGGGGCGCAGGCCGTGCTGTACACCGGGGGGTCGCACAGCCGGGCCAGTCTGGAGCTGGCCGGGGTGCCCGTCGTCGACAGTCTTGCGGACGCCGTCGACGTGGCCGAACGGCTCGTCGCCTGAGGGTGGTTGCGGGGATTTCCGCCTACGCTCCGCGCTGTTCTGCGTACGCTGAGGTGGAATCCTCGGCCTGGCGGGACGACGTGACGGGGGCGGTTTCGCGATGGGTTTCGGCTTCGGGCAGCGGAGGGGCGGGCAACTCCCCGCAGAATTGACCTCGTTCGTCGGCCGGGTGGATGAACTGACGCAGGTGCAGGCGGCGTTCGGGTACGCGCGGCTCGTCACGCTGGTGGGGCCGGGCGGGGTCGGCAAGAGCCGTACCGCGCTGCGGGCCGCCGCGGGGCTCGGGGAGCGGTTTCCCGACGGGGTGTGGCTGGCGGAACTGTCCGCGCTGCGGGACCCGGAGCTCATTCCGGCGACGCTTGCCGCCGTTCTCGAACTGCCCGAGCAGTCGGGGATGGCGCCCCTCGACGCGGTGGTCGCGCACTTGCAGGGGCGGCGGCTGCTCATCGTGCTCGACACCTGCGAGCACCTCGTCGACGCGTGCGCGATGCTCTCCGACATCCTGCTGCGCGAGGCCGCCGACGTGTGTGTGCTCGCCACCAGCCGGCAGCCGCTGGACGTGCCTGGAGAGCACTGTTGTCCCGTCTCGCCGCTCGCGCCCGAGGACGCGGTGGAGCTGTTCGCGCAGCGTGCCGCCTCCGTCGTGCCCGGGTTCCGGGTGAGCGAGGCGAACCGGGAGCGGCTGGTGGCGCTGGTGCACCGGCTGGACTGTATTCCGCTCGCTCTGGAGCTCGCGGCGGTGCGGCTGCGGGCCGTCTCCATGGAGGAGCTGGCGGCGCGCCTCGATGATCGGTTCCAGGTGCTGACGGGCGGGCGGCGCACCGCTCTGTCACGGCACCAGACCTTGCGTACCGCCATCGACTGGTCGCACGACCTGTGCACGCCGGAGGAGCAGGTGCTGTGGGCGCGGCTGTCCGTTTTCGCCGGGTCCTTCGAGTTGGGGGCCGCCGAGCAGGTCTGCGGAGACGATGCCCTGCCTGTGGGGGAGGTTCTCGGGCTGCTCATCGGGCTCGTCGACAAGTCCGTGGTGCAGCGGCTCGGGGAGTCCGGGAGCCGGTACCGGCTCCTCGACACGCTGCGGGAGTACGGGGCGGAACGCCTCGAAGCCGTGGAGGCCGACGGAGGTGCCGCGCTTCGAGCGCGGCACTTCGCGTACTACCGGGATCTGGGGCGGCGCTTCGAGGAGGGGTTGTTGGGGGCCGGTCAGCCCGGGTTGCATCGCGCTGTCCGCGCGGAGGTGGCGGGGCTGCGGGCCGCTCTTGAGTACGCGTACGAGACGGACGGGCGGGCGCGCGAAGGGCTCCGGCTCGCGGCGCGGCTCTGGCCGCACTGGCGGGCCTCCGGGACGCTCTCGGAGGGCGGGTACTGGATCGAGAAGGGGCTCGAGCGGGTTCCCGAGGACTGTTCGGCGCGTGCCTGGGGGCTGCTGGCGACCGGCGCGTTCGGGGTCTGGACCGCGGACCTCGCGACCGCGGTGGAGCGGATGGCGCTGGCGCGGGAGGCGGCGGAGCGGGCGGGCGACGAGCAGGTCGCGCAGTTCGCCGAGGGGTACGCGCACGGGCTCGCGGCGCTGTGCGGCGACGAGGAAGGGCTGGAGCGGCTCGCGGACGTGCGGCGACGGATGGCCGAGAGCGACAACCGGCTGGGACTCGTGGTGATGAGCTATGAGGCCGCGCTGCTGCGGGCCGTTCTCGGGGACACGGGTGGCGCGCTGGAGCTGTGCGAGCAGGGGTTGCGTCTACTGGAGGGCACGGGCGAGCGGCAGGTGTACGGGTCCACGCTGATGGCGCAGGGGCTCGTGCGGTGGCTCGCGGGGGAGCGGCAGGCGGGGGTCGCCTCGCTGCGCCGGGGGATGGAGGCGGCCGGGGAGGTCGACGAGGTCCTGGTGGCCGCGATGTGCTGCCACGGGCTTGCGTGGGCGGCGGCGTACGAGGGTCGGCAGGTGCGGGCCGCGTGGCTGTTCGGGTACGCGGAGAACGCGCGGCGGCTGGGCGGGGACCCGATCGGGATGCTGCCGTCCCTCCTCGAGCAGCAGGAAGCCGCGCGGAAGTCCGTGCGGGAGGCGTTGGGCGGCAGGCAGTTCGACCGGTGGCACGCGGTGGGGGCTCGGCTGTCTGGGCGGCAGGTGCTGGAGGCCGTCCGGGAGGACGCGGAGACGCCCGGCCCGGGGGCGCTGGGACCGGCTGCTCCGGGGGCGGGCGCGGGGCGGGCCGTGCTGACCCGGCGGGAGCGGGAAGTCGCTGCGCTGGTCGCGCAGGGGCTGTCGAACCGGGAGATCGCCGAGCGGCTCGTCATCTCGAAGCGGACGGCGGACGCGCACGTCGAGCACATTCTGGCGAAGTTGGGGGTGGGGTCGCGTACGGAGGTTGCCCAGGCGGTTTCTGGCGGGGCGCCTTGAGGGGACTTTCAGGGGGCGGTGCCGCTTGGGGGTGGGGTTCTGTGCCGCCGCTTCGCGGCGGGTTTTTTCCCGCCCGGCCACCCGTTTGCCCCGCGACGTTCCGCGGGAGTAGGAACCCGTTTGCCCCGCGACGTCCTGTGGGAGTAGGGGCCCGTTTGCCCCGCGACGCCCTGTGGGGGCGGGTGGGGTTTGCCGGGGCGCCGGGGCCCGGGCGCTCACAGGGTGTCTTAAGCCGGCCGGGGTCCGGGGCCGGGGGGGCGGGGCCTGCC
This sequence comes from Streptomyces venezuelae, assembly GCF_008642315.1. Classification (NCBI taxonomy): domain Bacteria; kingdom Bacillati; phylum Actinomycetota; class Actinomycetes; order Kitasatosporales; family Streptomycetaceae; genus Streptomyces; species Streptomyces venezuelae. The sequence goes on from NZ_CP029192.1 coordinate 5,477,628, forward strand.
CTCGCCGACAAGGGCAGGGGCCCGCTTGGCCGGGTGTCGGGCCGGGTGGCCCGAGTGGCGGCGCGGGACAAGAGCCTGCCCGGTACGGGCGTCGCCCCGCATCGGTATGCGCGAGGATCCGCATACCGATGTCTGCCGCGGCTGCCGTCGGCGCCCCCGCTCCGTATACCTAGCGGAGGGTCATCGTCCGGATGTGGCCGGCGAGTGTGGCTGCGGTGGGGCGGCCGTCCTCTCCGGTCACGTCACGTCACGTCACCGGTGCCTTCGCCCTCAGCACCGTGAGGAACTCCCGCATCCAGCCCGAGTGGTCCGGCCACGCGCGCGCCGAGACCAGCGTGCCGTCCACCACCGCCTCCGCGTCCTGGAACGTCGCGCCGGCTGTCTGCATGTCGATCTCCAGGGCGGGATACGCCGTGACCCTGCGGCCGCTCAGGCCGCCGATCGCCGCCGTGAGGAGCGGGCCGTGGCAGATCTGGGCCACCGGCTTGTCCGCGTCGAAGAACGACTTGAGGATCTTGCGCAGCTCCGGGTCGTTGCGCAGGTACTCGGGGGCCCGGCCGCCCGGGATCACCAGAGCGGCGTACTGGCCGGGATCGACCTCGGCGAAGGCGAGGTCCGCGGGCCAGGTGTACCCCGGCTTCTCCGTGTACGTGTCGAAGCCCGGCTCGAAGTCATGGACCACGAAGCGCAGGGTCTTGCGGGCCGGGGCCGCGATGTGGACGTCGTAACCCTCTTCGCGGAGCCGTTGGTAGGGGTAGAGGACTTCCAGTGACTCGGCTGCGTCGCCGGTCACTATCAGGATCTTGGCAGTCATTTCGATGCGCTCCCCTCGGAGGGCGGGGGCCGCCTGCGCGGACCCTCAGGGCCAACGTGCCCGCGCGGTGGCTCTTTGCCAAGAGGGGCATGAGGGTGGTGATGGCTGACGGCACTGTGCAGAGTGTCAAAGTTCGGGGCCCGCTTTTGTACACATACGGCTCATGACGGCTCCCCGGTCCGGAGCGATAGCCTTGACCCGTGATCAGCGCGATATCCCGCGGGGGCATAGGTGCCCCCGTCCTGCGCCCGGGGAGAACGGTGGACAACCGTGCCCGGGCGCTCGCTGACGCTTCCTCGCGGTGCGGCCGGACCGGCCGAGCGGGCCGGGCGGGCCATCTGTCAGTGGAACCGCTGAAAATGGCGGAAAGCTGTCCGCTCTTCCCTCACCGCGGCATAACGTCGAATCCGGCCGGAGACCCCGTGCCGCGGCGTTACGGCACATCACCTTCTACGTCACGCAACGGCGCGCGACAGGAGTCAGAGGACAATGCAGACCAAGCTGGACGAAGCCAAGGCCGAGCTGCTCGCGCGGGCCGCCCGGGTAGCTGAGAACAGCCCGGTCGGGGGGCGCCTACCGAGCGGTGCACCGACTGGGACGACGAGCGAGGCCACGCCGGATCAGGACACGGCTCTCGCGTTCCTCCAGCGCTACTACCTGCACACCGCCCCCGAGGACCTGGCGGACCGCGACCCGGTCGACGTCTTCGGAGCCGCCGTCTCCCACTACCGGCTCGCCGAGGACCGCCCCCAGGGGACGGCGAACGTGCGGGTCCACACCCCGACGGTCGAGGAGATCGGCTGGACCTGCAGCCACTCCGTCGTCGAGGTGGTCACCGACGACATGCCCTTCCTCGTCGACTCCGTCACCAATGAGCTGTCCCGCCAGGGCCGCGGCATCCACGTCGTCATCCACCCGCAGGTCGTGGTGCGTCGCGACGTGACCGGAAAGCTCCTGGAGGTGCTGAGCCGCGAGGCCGGTGCCGAGCTGCCGCACGACGCGCTCGTCGAGTCGTGGATCCACGTCGAGATGGACCGCGAGACCGACCGCGCGGACCTGAAGCAGATCACCGCCGATCTGCTGCGCATCCTCAGTGACGTACGGGAGACCGTCGAGGACTGGGAGAAGATGCGCGACGCCGCGCTGCGCATCGCCGACGAGCTGCCCGCCGAGCCCACCGCGGGCGACCTGCCCGACCAGGAGGTCGAGGAGGCCCGCGAGCTGCTGCGCTGGCTCGCCGACAACCACTTCACGTTCCTCGGCTTCCGTGAGTACAACCTCACGGAGGACGACTCCCTCGCCGCCGTCCCCGGCACCGGCCTCGGCATCCTGCGCGCCGACCCGCAGCACGACGGCGACGACCACCACCCGGTGAGCCCGTCCTTCAACCGGCTGCCCGCCGACGCGCGCGCGAAGGCCCGCGAGCACCGCCTCCTGGTGCTGACCAAGGCCAACAGCCGGGCCACCGTCCACCGGCCCAGCTACCTCGACTACGTCGGCGTGAAGAAGTTCGACGCCGAGGGGAACGTGGTCGGGGAGCGGCGCTTCCTCGGGCTCTTCTCGTCCGCCGCGTACACCGAGTCCGTGCGGCGCGTCCCCGTCATCCGCCGCAAGGTCGCCGAGGTGCTCAAGGGCGCGGGGTTCTCGGCCAACAGCCACGACGGCCGCGACCTGCTCCAGATCCTGGAGACCTACCCGCGCGACGAGCTCTTCCAGACGCCCGCCGATGAGCTGCGGTCCATCGTGACGAGTGTCCTCTATCTGCAGGAGCGGCGGCGGCTGCGGCTCTACCTGCGCAAGGACGAGTACGGGCGTTACTACTCCGCCCTCGTCTACCTGCCGCGCGACCGCTACACCACCGGCGTCCGCCTGCGGATCATCGACATCCTCAAGGAGGAGCTGAACGGCGCCAGCGTCGACTTCACCGCCTGGAACACGGAGTCGATCCTCTCCCGCATCCACTTCGTGGTCCGGGTGCCGAAGGGCGCCGAGGTCCCCGACCTCTCCGACGCCGACACCGACCGCATCGAGGCCCGGCTCGTCGACGCCGCCCGTTCCTGGGCCGACGGCTTCGCGGAGGCGCTGACCGCCGAGTGCGGCGAGGAGCGCGCCGCCGAGCTGCTTCGCCAGTACGGGGGTGCCTTCCCCGAGGGGTACAAGGCCGACCACACGCCGCGCGCCGCCGTCGCCGACCTCCAGCACCTGGAGCAGCTCACCCAGGGCGACAAGGACTTCGCGCTCTCCCTGTACGAGCCGGTGGGCGCCGCCCCCGGCGAGCGGCGCTTCAAGATCTACCGCGCGGGCGGCCAGGTCTCGCTCTCCGCGGTCCTGCCGGTGCTCCAGCGCCTCGGCGTCGAGGTCACCGACGAGCGTCCGTACGAACTGCGCTGCTCGGACCGGACGAACGCGTGGATCTACGACTTCGGGCTCCGGCTGCCCAAGTCGCAGAACGGCAACGGCGACTACCTCGGCGACGACGGCCGCGAGCGCTTCCAGGAGGCCTTCGCCGCCGCCTGGACCGGTGAGGCCGAGGTCGACGGGTTCAACTCGTTGGTGCTGCGGGCCGGACTCAACTGGCGTCAGGCGATGGTCCTGCGGGCCTACGCGAAGTACCTGCGCCAGGCCGGTGCCACGTTCAGCCAGGACTACATGGAGGACACCCTCCGCAACAACGTCCACACCACCCGGCTGCTCGTCTCGCTCTTCGAGGCGCGCATGTCGCCGGACCGCCAGCGGGCCGGGACCGAGCTGACCGACGGGCTCCTCGAGGAGCTGGACGGCGCCCTGGACCAGGTCGCGTCCCTGGACGAGGACAGGATCCTGCGGTCCTTCCTCACCGTCATCAAGGCGACGCTGCGCACGAACTTCTTCCAGGAGGCGGAGGGCGGCAAGTCCCACAACTACGTCTCCATGAAGTTCGACCCGCAGGCCATCCCCGACCTGCCCGCGCCCCGTCCCGCGTACGAGATCTGGGTGTACTCGCCCCGCGTCGAGGGCGTCCACCTGCGCTTCGGCAAGGTCGCGCGCGGCGGTCTGCGCTGGTCCGACCGGAAGGAAGACTTCCGGACCGAGATCCTGGGTCTCGTGAAGGCGCAGATGGTGAAGAACACCGTCATCGTGCCCGTCGGCGCCAAGGGCGGCTTCGTCGCCAAGCAGCTGCCCGACCCGTCCGTGGACCGCGACGCGTGGCTGGCCGAGGGCGTCGCCTGCTACAAGACGTTCATCTCCGCGCTGCTCGACATCACCGACAACCTGGTGGCCGGCGAGGTCGTGCCCCCGGCGGACGTCGTCCGGCACGACGAGGACGACACCTACCTCGTCGTCGCGGCCGACAAGGGCACGGCGACGTTCTCCGACATCGCCAACCAGGTCGCCGAGTCGTACAACTTCTGGCTGGGCGACGCCTTCGCCTCCGGCGGCAGCGCCGGGTACGACCACAAGGGCATGGGCATCACCGCCCGCGGCGCCTGGGAGTCCGTGAAGCGGCACTTCCGCGAACTCGGCTGCGACACCCAGTCCGAGGACTTCACCGTCGTCGGCGTCGGCGACATGTCCGGCGACGTGTTCGGCAACGGCATGCTGCTCTCCGAGCACATCCGCCTCGTCGCGGCCTTCGACCACCGGCACATCTTCATCGACCCGAAGCCGGACGCCGCCACCTCGTACGCCGAGCGCCGCCGCCTCTTCGAGCTGCCCCGCTCCTCCTGGGCCGACTACGACAAGGAGCTGCTCTCCGCGGGCGGCGGGATCTTCCCGCGCAGCGCCAAGGCGATCCAGCTCAACGCCCAGATCCGCGAGGCGCTCGGCATCGAGGGCAAGATCGCCAAGATGACCCCGGCCGACCTGATGAAGACCATCCTCCAGGCGCCGGTCGACCTGCTGTGGAACGGCGGCATCGGTACGTACGTGAAGTCGTCCGCCGAGTCGAACGCGGACGTCGGCGACAAGGCCAACGACGCGATCCGCGTGGACGGCCAGGACCTGCGCGTCAAGGTCGTCGGCGAGGGCGGCAACCTCGGTCTGACCCAGCTGGGCCGCATCGAGTTCGCGCGCTCCGGCGGCCGCATCAACACCGACGCCATCGACAACAGCGCGGGCGTGGACACCTCCGACCACGAGGTGAACATCAAGATCCTGCTCAACGCGGTCGTCGCCAACGGCGACATGACGGTCAAGCAGCGCAACAAGCTCCTCGCCGAGATGACCGACGAGGTCGGGCACCTGGTCCTGCGCAACAACTACGCGCAGAACACCGCCCTGGCCAACGCCGTCTTCCAGTCGCCGTCCCTGCTCCACGCCCACCAGCGGTTCATGCGCAGGCTCGGCAAGCAGGGCCACCTCGACCGCGGCCTGGAGTTCCTGCCCAACGACCGGCAGATCCGCGAGCTGCTCAACGGCAGCCGGGGCCTGTCCCAGCCCGAGCTCGCCGTGCTCCTCGCCTACACGAAGATCACGGCCGCGGACGAGCTGATCCAGACGACGCTGCCCGACGACCCGTACCTGCAGCGCCTGCTGCACGCGTACTTCCCGAAGGCGCTCCACGAGAGGTTCCCCGAGCAGATCGACGGCCACGCGCTGCGCCGCGAGATCGTCACCACGGTCCTCGTCAACGACACCGTCAACAGCGGCGGTTCGACCTTCCTGCACCGCCTGCGGGAGGAGACGGGCGCCTCGCTGGAGGAGATCGTGCGGGCGCAGATGGCGGCCCGTGAGATCTTCGGCCTCGGCGAGGTGTGGGACGAGGTCGAGGCGCTCGACAACGTCGTGGCCGCCGACGTCCAGACCCGCATCCGGCTCCACTCGCGGCGCCTGGTGGAGCGCGGCTCGCGCTGGCTGCTCAACAACCGCCCGCAGCCGCTTCAGCTCGCCGAGACCATCGGGTTCTTCAGCAAGGGCGTCACGGAGGTCTGGGACGAGCTGCCGCAGCTGCTCCGCGGCTCCGACCTGGAGTGGTACGAGGGCATCCGCGACGAGCTGACCGAGGTGGGCGTGCCGGAGGAGCTGGCGCGGCGCGTCGCCGGGTTCTCCTCCGCCTTCCCCGCGCTCGACATCGTCGCGGTCGCCGACCGGACCGGCAAGGAGCCGATGGCGGTCGCCGAGGTCTACTACGACCTCGCCGACCGGCTCCGCATCACGCAGCTCATGGACCGCATCATCGAGCTGCCGCGGGCCGACCGCTGGCAGTCCATGGCGCGCGCCTCCATCCGCGAGGACCTGTACGCGGCGCACGCGGCGCTGACGGCGGACGTCCTCGCGGCGGGCAACGGCCAGTCCACGCCGGAGCAGCGGTTCAAGGCGTGGGAGGAGAAGAACGCGCCGATCCTCAGCCGGGCGCGGTCGACGCTGGAGGAGATCCAGAGCTCGGACGCGTTCGACCTGGCGAACCTGTCGGTGGCGATGCGGACGATGCGGACGTTGCTGCGCACGCACTCGTAGTTTCTGGTAGGTGACACAGGGGCGCCCCGGGCCTTGTCTGGCCCGGGGCGCCCCTGTGTGTACCCCGGAGTGCCGGGTGGGCGGAATGGTTGCTTCCGGGGGCGCGGAACGGGTGATGACATTCCCCATGACTCGCCATATCTCATCAATTAAGACATTTGGTCTAAGGTGGGTGAGATTGTCTGATGGCGGTACGAGATCCGATGCACAGGGAAGGTCCGACGAGGCGATGACCGAAGCCATTCTGCTGGTCGGCGGGCAAGGCACCCGGCTGCGGCCGGTGACCGTCCACACGCCGAAGCCGATGGTCCCGGCGGCCGGTGTGCCCTTCCTCGCGCACCAGCTCGCCCGTCTCGCCGCCGCCGGCGTCGACCACGTCGTGATGGCCACCTGCTATCTCGCCGAGGTCTTCGAACCGCACTTCGGCGACGGATCGGCGTACGGCCTGGAACTGGAGTACGTCGTCGAGGACGAGCCCCTCGGCACGGGTGGCGCCATCCGCAACGCGGCGGCGCGGCTGCGGTGCGGGGACGTTGAACCTGTCCTGGTGTTCAACGGGGACATCCTCAGTGGGCTCGACATCCGCGACCTCGTCGACACGCACGTGCGCCGCGACGCCGACGTCACGCTCCATCTCGCCCGCGTCGACGACCCCCGCGCCTTCGGGCTCGTGCCGACCGACGACGACGGACGCGTCCTCGCGTTCACCGAGAAGCCGACGACGCCCGAGGAGATCGTCACGGACCAGATCAACGCGGGGGCGTACGTCTTCCGCAGGTCCGTGATCGACGAGATTCCGCGGGGGCGGGTGGTCTCGGTGGAGCGGGAGACCTTTCCCGCGCTGCTCGCGCGGGGCGCGTACCTGTACGGGAAGGTCGAGAACGCGTACTGGCTGGACCTGGGCCGCCCCGAGGCCCTCGTCCAGGCGTCGGCCGATCTCGTACGCGGAGTCATCGAGTCGTCCGCGCTGCCGGGGGAGCGGGGCGAGTCCCTCGTCCTGCCCGGCGCGGAGGTCGCCGGGGACGCCGTCCTCGCCGAGGGGACCGTCGTGGGCGCGGGGGCCCGGATCGGGGCGGGAGCGGTCGTGCACGGCTCGGTCGTGCTCGACGGCGCGGAGGTCGGTGCCGGGGCCGACGTCCGGCTGAGCCTGGTCGGTGCGGGCGCCCGCATCGGCCGACGCACCGTCCTGCACGGTGCGGTCGTGGGGGACGGGGCGCGAGTGGGGGCCGACAACGAACTGCGGACCGGGGCGCGGGTGTGGTGCGAGGCGGTGCTGCCGGATGCGGCGGTGCGGTTCTCGCCGGACGTTCCGGCGGACTCTCCTCGTACGGGTACCGGTGTCGTGCCGACAGGGGCTGGGGGCCGCGCCGGGGCTGTGCCGGCGGGATCGGCTCGTACCGGTGCCGGTGTCGTGTCGACGGGATCGGCCCGTACAGGCGGCGTGCCGACGAGGTCCCGTTCCCGTACCACCGGCGCCGCGCCGACCGGTTCCCGTGTGGACGCCGTACCGACCGAAGGGCTGTGAGCAGTGACCGTGAACCTCCCCGAGACCACTCCCGACGTCGCGCAGAACGACCCGTCCGAGAGCCTCGCCGCCCGGCTGCCCGAGGCGTGGGCCGCGACGCCGCTGACCGTCGTCATGCCCACGTACAACGAGGCGGGCAACCTGCCCGGCATGGCCGAGGCCCTCATGGCGCTCCCCCTGCCCGGCCTGCGCCTCCTCGTCGTCGACGACTCCAGCCCCGACGGCACCGGGCAGATCGCCGAACGCTTCGCCGAGCGGTACGGCAGCGCCCGCATGAGCGTCCTGCACCGCACCGAGAAGGACGGCCTCGGCCGCGCCTACGCCGCCGGCATGGCGCGGGCCGTCGCCGAGGGCGCGCACTACGTCCTCCAGATGGACGCCGACGGCAGCCACCCCGTGGAGAAGGCCGCCGAACTGCTCGGCGTCGCCCTCGCCACGGACGCGGGTGTCGTCATCGGCAGCCGGTACGTCCAGGGCGGCACGCTCTCCGACGCGTGGGGCGCCCACCGCAAACTGCTCTCGCGCTGGGCCAACGCCTACGCGGGCACGATCCTCGGCACCCGCGTCCGTGACATCACGGGCGGCTTCAACCTGTGGCGCGCCGACGCGCTGCGCGCGATCGACCTCGCGTCCGTGGACAGCGCGGGCTACAGCTTCCAGGTCGAGATGAAGTACCGGGCGCTGCGGCGCGGCTTCGACGTCATGGAGGTACCGATCCACTTCGAGGACCGCACGGTCGGCGAGTCGAAGATGAGCCTCATGGTGCAGCTGGAGTCGGTGGTCATGCCGTGGAAGCTGCGGCTGAACGCGGGTTCCGGTGAGCGTGGCCGCGGGGCGGGGGTGCGCGGATGAGCCCGTCGACCCTGCACGAGGCGCCGCACGCCGCGCCGCCCGGCCCGAGGGCGCCTGAGGCCGCTCCCGCGCCCGCGGCGTCCACGCCTTCGCCCCGGCTCACCGTCGCCCGGCTGCGCAGGCTGTTCCTGGAGCTCGTGAAGTTCGGGGTCGTCGGCGGCAGCGGCGTGGCCGTGAACCTGGTCGTCTTCAACCTCCTGCTGCACGGCATGTCCTCGGGCCCGATGACGGCGACGGTGCTGGCCAGCTGCGTGGCCATGGGCACGAACTACCTCGGCTTCCGCTTCTTCGCGTACCGCGACCGCGCCTCGCGCACGAAGCGGCAGATCGCGCTCTTCTTCGCCTTCAGCGGGATCGGCGTGGCGATGGAGAGCCTGCTGTTCTACGGGGCGTATCACGGTGCGGGCATGAGCGGACCGCTCGGCTCGAACGTCGCCAAGGCGCTGTCGATCGTCCTCGCCTCGGCGTTCCGCTTCCTGGTCTACCGGACGTGGGTCTTCCAGCACGATGCGCGTCGCTCCTAACGCGGTCATACGCCGGGCCGCCGCATGGGCGCCGGCGGCCCTCGTCTCGCTCCTCCTCGTCCTGCTCCTCCTCGTGATCGTCCGCCTGCCCTGGGCGGGCGACCTCGGCATCCACGCGGCGACGGTCGAACGCCTGCGCCACCACCTGGCCGACCCGGGCAACCCGTTGGTCGACGCGGACACGCCGAGCCCGTACTACTCCCCGTGGATGCTGCTCCTCGGCTGCCTGGCCAAGGCGACCGGGCTCGGCACGTTCGTGGTGCTGCGGGTGGCGGCGCTGGTGGGGCTGAGTCTGCTGGTGACGGGGGTGGTTCACCTAGTACGTACGTTCAGTGCGCGGCGGGCGGCGCCGGCTCTGGCGCTGTTCTGCCTGGTGCTGCTCTGGGGCCCGGCGCTGTTCAACTGGAGCGGGTTCCCGGGGCTCAACTCCCTCGCCCTGACGATCTCCTACCCCAGTACGTTCGCGCTGGGTCTCTCCTTCCACTTCTGGGCGCTGCTGCGGAAGGCGCTGCGGGGAGCGGGGGGTGGATGGCCGGCCTTCCTGGGCCTGGGCCTGCTCTGGGCGGTGATTCTCCTCAGTCACCAGTTCACGGGTGTCGTGGCGTCGTGCGGCGGCCTCGCGATGGTGCTCGGGGCGCGGCCGTGGCCGTCGCGGGTGACGCTGGTGCGGCTGGCGGGTGGCGTGACGCTGGGGGCGGTGGTGCTGGCCCTCTGGCCGTACTACTCCTTCTTCGGCCTCTTCGGGGTCGGCGGCCTGGAGCAGATCCACCGCTCGCTCTACCGTGACCTGCTTCCGCACTTCGGCCTGGCGTTGGTGGGGGTCGCGGCGCTGGTGCTGCGCTGGCGCCGCTTTCGCCGGGACCCGCTCGTCCTCTTCTTCCTCCTCGGCGCCGTGGTGTTCGCGGCGGGCGGCCTGACCGGCCACTACTCGTGGGGCAGGGTGCTGCCGGCGGTCCTGATCCCGGCTCAGCTGGCGGCGGCGCTCGAAGTCTTCGAGTTGGGGCGTAGCGGGGTGCGGCGCGTCTTCGCGGGGGTGCTGGGCGCGGCGCTGCTCGTCGGGGCGTGGACGCAGGCGGGGACGCTCGGGTATGTGGTGCCGCGCGATGCGTTGCCGGCGGGCGTCGCCGCCAAGTACCGGCCGCCGTGGCCGGGTTACCACTGGCTGACCCCGCGGGTGCGGTACGGCGACGTGGTGATGGCGAAGACGTTCCCGTCCCGCCAGATCCCGGCGTACGGCCCCTACACGGTGGCCCCCGGCTACCCGGACTTCTTCCTGCCGGACCAGGAGGAGCGGGTGACGGCGGTACGGGATTACTTTGCACCGGGCACGTCCCGCGCGGAACGGCTCGACATCCTGCGGAGGTACGGGGTGCGGTGGGTCGTGTCGTACCCCGGGGACGGCGGGCTGCGTCCCGACGACCCCGCGCTGCGGCGGGTGGCTACGGGGCCTAGGGGGCAGGTTCTGTTCGAGGTGGTGGGTGGTTGAGGGGTTACTCCGGTGTGAACTCGTACCGCATCTCGTAGAGGTGGCCGGCTTTGACCATGACCGTGACTTCGATCGGAACGTCGTCGTCACTGTGGACGACGCGCAGGGTGCGCAGCACAGGGAGGTCGCTCGGGAGTCGCAAGGCCTGGAACTGTTCCTGGGTGGGGACCCGCGCCGACACCCGGTCCACGCTCAGGCGTGGTGGGTATCCGAGCTCGGCGAGAAGGGACGGGGTACCACCCTTGATCTTCCGCTTGCCCGTGATGGCCGTGCCGCGGGCGATGCCCAACGGGTAGTAGGACTTCACCAGTTCCACCGGTTCGTCATCGATGGTGAGGATCTGCTGCCGGAGCAGCGCGGTCTCGTCGGCGGCGAGGTTCAGAGCGGCCGAGACGTCTGCCGGTGGCCGGACTTCCGCGACTTTCAGCAAGGTGCTGTGCGCTGCCGCTCCGTGCCTCGTGGCCTCGGTGAGCCAGCGGTAGGGCTCTCCCGGCGGGGCGGGTGCCATGTAGGACGCGGGGCGCATGGTCCGCTGGCGGTGCTCGCGCACGGTCACCGCGGCTCCGGCCCGTCCGATGACGAGCCCTTCCTCTTTGAGGAGTTGCAGTGCCTTCTGAATGGTGGCGTTGGACGCCTCGAACCGCTCCTTGAGCTGGTTGGTCGAAGGCAGCTTCGACCCCGGCACAAGGTCGCCGCTCATGATCTCGTAACGGAGCTGTTGGCGGTGCGCGGGCATGACCATCATGTCGGCCTGGATGGGACGGTCTCCGGCGTCCAGCGTGACCCTGTTCAGTCGGAGGACCGGCTCTGCCGGGTCCAGGTTCAGGGCTGTGCGCTCGTCGCCGTCGGGCATGCGTGCGGTCACGTCCTCGCGTACGTGTACGCCGATGTGGCCGAGCTCGGCGAGCAGCGTCACCGCGCCACCCCGGATCTTTTTCGTCTCGGCGAGGGGCGTGCCGCGCGCGATGGCGACGGGATCGTACGTTTCCGTCAACTCGCAGGGCTCTCCGTCGAGTTCGATGATCCGCCGCCGTACGACGACCGGGTCGCCGGGCGTGACGCGGAGGAGCTCCGCGACGGCCTCCGGGGCGGGGACCTCCCGGAGGCGGATGGCGGGCAACCTTGGTCGCCGTCGATGACGAGCTCGTTCGGGTCGAGGTCCGTGACAGTGGGTGTGGGCAACTGGAGGTGTTGATCAGGGCAAAACCGTGTGGCTGGTCTTCAAGGTCGTCTCTGCCCACTGAGATGAGCTGGGGAGGGGGCGGGCACGTGGCGGGTGGTGGTTCGTTCGTGCTCAGGCTCCACGTGGCGCCGCCCCCTCGCGGCAGGGGTCGGGCTACGGGCAGGTGACCAAGATGATGGAGACTGCCGTGCAGGTCACCGATGCCGTGTCGTTGGCGGGGGTGGGATCCGTCGGGGCCGAGGCGGTGCGTTGCGCTGTGACCTTGACCGGGCCCAGGGTCAGCAGGTGCAGGGGGACTCGGAAGGTCTTGGGTGTGGACGCGTTCGGCTGGATGGATCCGTATGTGCACGTCACCGTCGTGCCCGAGGTCGTGCAGCCCGGGGACAGGTTCGTCGCCCTCGCGCCCGTCGGGAGCTTCGCCGTCACCGTTGCCGATGTGGCCGTCGCGGGGCCCTTGTTGTCGGCCGACAAGGTGTACGTGAGGTACGGGACCAGGATGCTCAGGTGGGGCTTGGCCGTGAGGTTGACGTCTATGTCCGCCTGCGCGGCGGGCGGCGCCGCGGTGAACGCCATTCCGTACGGGCCCGTGAAGCCGGAGATCGTGTCGGTGACCGTGTTCGTTCCGGGGGCGATGACCGAGACCGTGTCTTCCTCGATGTTCGCCGCGTAGACCGCGGCGCCGGTCGGGTCCGCCTCGACCCTGACCGGGCCGTCGCCGACCGCGACGGTGGCCGTCACCGTACGGTTCGCCGTGTCGATCACCTTCACGTCGCCGCTGCTACGGTCCGCGACGTACGCCCTGCTCCCCGACGGGGCGAACGTGACGCTGTTCGGGGTGCCCCCGACCGGGATCGTGGCGGTCACCGTATTCGTGGCCGTGTCCAGGACCGAGACCGAGTCGGAGTTGTTGTTCGTGACGTAGGCGGTGGTGCCGGCGGGGTTGACCGCCACGCCCGCCGGGGCGGACCCGACCGGGATCGTGGCACTCACCGTGTTCGTCGCGGTGTCCACCACCGACACCGAGTTGTCGTTGTTGTTCGTGACGTAGGCCGTCGCTCCGGACGGGCTGATCGCCACGCCATTCGGTCCCTCCCCGACCTGGACCGTGGCGCTGACCGCGTTCGTCGCCGTGTCGATGACCGACACCGTCGTCCCGCCGCTGTTCGCCACGTACGCGCGCGACCCCGACGGAGTCACCGCCACGTTCAGGGGGTTGCTGCCGACCGGGACGGTCGCCGTCACCGCGTCGGTCTCCGTGTCGATCACCGAGACCGTGGCCTCGTCGAAGTTCGTCACGTAGGCCTGCTCGGCGGCGGGCGCGATCGCCACGCCCACGGGGCTGTTGCCGACCGTGATCGTGTCGGTGATGGCTTTCGTCTCCGTGTCGACCACCGAGACCGTGTCGCCGTGGAAGTTGGCCACGTAGGCCGAGGGGCCTGCGGCGGCCCGCGCGGGCGCGGGGAGCGCCACCACGCCCGCCAGGGCGAGCGCGCCACCGGCGGCCAGCGACGTGAGCCGCTGGAAGCGACGCCCGGAGGTTCTGGTGGGTCTGGTGGGTCTGGAGGGTGCGGGTGTCAACGGAACTCCCCCTTCAGCGAGTGCGCACGGACGGTGCCCGGCGACGTGACTGACCGGAATCTTCTCGCCCCCTCAACCACCCGGGGGCCGAAAGTCCACCGTTGTCCGAATGCGGTCAGAAGGTGGCCAAACGACGGCTTGACACCGCGACCGGAGGTAACTCCAGAGACTCCCGACCCGTCAGATATGGTGCCTAGCGCATCTTTTGCCTGGGTTATGGGGAGCGATTCGGCCGTGCATCCTGTGAGTGTCATGGTCGTCGACGATGACAAGCTGCTGCGGTACGGCCTCCAGCGCATCCTGGAGAGCTCCGGGAGCATCACCGTCTCCGCGGTGTGCGACGGCGCCGAAGCGCTGGAACAGGCGGCGCTCCACCGGCCCGACGTGGCGCTCGTCGACATCCAGATGCCGGACCTCGACGGGCTGAGCGTCCTGCGCGCCCTGCGCCGGCTCGACGCGCCGCCCGTGGTGGCGATGCTGACCGGGTTCGGGACCGACGGGAACGTGGCCGATGCGCTGGCCGCCGGTGCCGCCGGGTTCTTCCTCAAAGACGCCGCCGCACGCGAACTCGTACCCGGCGTGCTGCTGCTCGCGGCGGGCGGCAGCGCCCTCTCCTCGCGGGTCATGCGCTCGCTGCGCGCGACGCCCCCGCCACCGGGACCGGGGCGTGGGGCGGCTGCCGACCGCGCTCCCGGGCGCGGCGCGCTGACCGGCCGCGAGCGTGACGTACTCGACCTGCTCGCCACCGGGATGACGAACGCCCAGATCGCCGAGCGGCTGCTCCTGAGTCGCTCCACGGTGAAGGACCACGTCAGCTCCGTGCTCGCCAAGCTCGGCGCGAGCAACCGCATCCAGGCCGCGGTACTGGCGCGCTCGGCCGGATGACGCCGACGTGAGGTTCCGACTTCCGGGCCGGGCGGTGGACGCCGGGGTCGTCGCCGTGGCCGCGGCGGAGCTGGTGACCGTCCCCGACGGGGTCGGCCCCGCCGTCACCGCCTCCTACCTGCTGGCCGTGGCGGCGCTCGCGGTACGCCGACGGTGGCCACTCCCCGTCGTGCTCGCCGCGATCCCCGCCGCCGCGAGCGGCTACCTGTGGCTGGCGCCGATGTTCGCCCTCGGCACCGCCGCCGCAGCACTGCCCGGCCGCGCCGTCGCCTACGGGTGTGCCGCGGCGATGTTCCTGTCCGCCGCCGCCCCTTCCTCCCACGCCGAGGCGCGCGCCTGGAGCGCCCACGATTGGGCCACGGTCGGGCTGGGCCCCGCCCTGTTCAGCATCGGCCCCACCGTCCTCGGCAGGCTGGCCCGCACCCGGCGCGAACTCGCCGAACGCCTGGTGGAGCTGAACGCGGTCCGCGAGCAGGAACGCGCGCAGGCGGCGGCGAGCGCCATCGCCGCCGAACGGGCGCGGGTGGCGCGGGAGATGCACGACGTCGTCTCCCACCAGGTGAATCTGATCGCCATGGAGGCAGGCGTGCTCGCGCTGACGTCGCGGGACGACGAGGCGCGCGGGGCCGGGGAGCGCATCGGGGAGCTGAGCAGCAGGACGCTCGACGAACTGCGGGACATGCTGGGGGTCCTGCGCGCACCGACCGGCGGCGGCGGGGCGGGGGACGGACGGTCGGGAGGCGGTACGACGGCGGGGCTCGCCGAGCTGCCCGCCCTCGTGGCGGCCACCGGTCTCCCGGTGCGCACCGAGTATGTGTTGGCGACGTCGCCGCCGCCCTCGCCCGAGACGGAGCACGCCGTCTTCCGTACCGTGCAGGAGTGCCTGACCAACGCGGCCAAGCACGCGCCGGGCAGCGCCGTCGACATCGTGATCTCCGGCGGCGCTGCATCCGGCACCCTGACGGTCGAGGTCACCAACGGCCCGGCGAGCGGCGGCGCGTGGGCCCCGCCGACGGAGCGTGGGCGTCGCGCGTCCGCAGGGCACGGTCTGACCGGCCTGCGGGAACGGGCGGCCCTTCTGGGCGGCACGGTGCACACCGGCCGCACGGCGGACGGCGGCTTCACCGTCCAGGCCGAACTACCCTTCCTCGACGCCTCCGCCGTCCGGCGGACCGTCTCACCACCCCCGCCACCCGGCGGAGTTCCGGCCTCCCCCGCCACCTGTCTGAATGAACCGGACCAAGGTGAGATGTGCCCGGAAAAGGGGACATAGAGAGCTTGGGTGTGACCTTCAGGGAGCGATACGTTCATGCCGCCCCGCCCAAGGTCCAGACCAAGGCCGTGGGGAGGGCGCATTCACACCAGTCATCCGGTGGCCGTGACCAGGCGGCCGGATCAGCTGTGCCCAGGGGGAAGCCGGGCGAGACCGAGGTTTCGCAGGCCGGGCATCGCCACGGCTCCGCCCCCTTCGCGCGCTGACACCCGAGGGAGCAAGCACAGATGAACAAGCGTACGCGCATGGGCGCCGTCACCGTCTCCGGCCTCGTGGCCCTGTCCGTCGGCGTCACGGGCGTGTCGCAGGCCTTCGCGGCCGGCTCCGGGGCGGACCGCGAGTCCGTCCGCGCCGAGCAGGTCACCGAGGCCCAGATCGACGAGCTCGCCCACCACCTGGACGCGCTCGACAAGGGCGAACACCTCGACGCCGACGGCAAGTTCGACTACGAGGCCACGAAGGCGAAGTTCGGCACCGAGCTCGCCGACGCGCTGAGCGTCTACTTCCCGAACGGCGACCTGGACACCCCGGAGGGCGTGCAGCGTTCCTACGCGTCGTGCCTGATGGCCGCGGTCGGCCTGGGTGGCGTGCAGGGCGTCGTCGACAAGGTCAAGCACCACATCGAGAAGAAGAACTGGCGCAAGGTCGCCGAGATCGGGCTGAAGGAGGCGGCCAAGCGGGGCATCAAGATCGCGGGCAAGGGCGGTGTCGCGGGGATGGCCACCGCGCTCGCCGTGGCCGCCATCGGCTGCATCTGGGCCGCCCCGCAGCAGCCGGGAGCGCAGGAGGGGCCGGTGGGCTCGGAAGGCTTCGTGCCGGTCTCCTTCGCGGGCCGCGACGCCGCGTCCTTCGCGCCGGCCGCCTGACGGCGATGATCTGAATGGGGGGCGGGGCTTGACGGGTCAACCGTCAGTTCCCGCCCCCGCCCTCCACGATGGCGCGCAGATCGGCCAGGTACGCCGTGAACCGCTCGCGCCCCGAGTCGGAGAGGCGGACGTGGGTGACGGGGACGCGTTTGACGCGCAGCTTCGCCACCTCCACCATCCCCTCCTTCTCCAGGATCGCGATCTGCCGGGACAGTTCGGGGGTCGTCAGGTGCAGGCTGTCGCGGAGTTCGGCGAAGGCGACGTGCTGGACCCGGTTGAGGACGGCGATGATGGCCAGCCGGTTCGGGGAGTGGATGAGGTTGGCCAGGGCCTCCCTGGGCGGCCTCGCCGCCGTGTCGTCGGCCACCTCACCGCCTCCAGCGCAGCAGGAAGTAGACCGCGGCCGCGGCGGTGGGGAGCGCGGCCGAGATCAGGTGGCCGGTGAGCGAGTCGGACCCCTCGTCGAAAATCAGCTCCGCGCCCGGCATGCAGAGGAAGACGACGCCGCAGAAACGGACGGCCATTTCCACCTTGGTGTGGGGGCGCCGCCTTGCCGCACCGTCGTGGTGTCCGTTCCAGGTGAGCAGCAGCATCGTGGCCGCGACGAACACGGCGGCCCCCGCCACGGGCGGCAGGTCGCTCTCCAGGCTGACGACGAGGCCGCCGTAGAGGGCCACGAGCGTGATGACGCCGGTGACGCGTTCGCCGACGGAGGCGGAGCGCGACAGGTCGGGGGCGGAGTCGATCACCGCCAGCTGGTCGGCGGGGTCGGTGCGGGGCTCATCGTGCATCATGGCTGCAACTTTTCCATCTACTTGCACAAAGTGCAACTGGTTGGCATGTCGACAGGCTCGGCCGCGCGGGGCGTCCCGCACGGCCGAGCGCGGCGAGATCAGCGCGCCAGACTCGCCGCCAGTCGTGCCGCACGGCGGACCCGTGAGCCCGCCTTCGCCCCCGCCTTGCGGGCCAGCGGACGTATGACGCGGGACGTCACGCCCACCGGGGTCCAGCGGAGCTGGAGGCGGCCCGATGCGCGGCCCTCCGGCTCGACCGTGACCTCGTGGGGGAGTACGCCGCCCCGGTAGTCGACGCGGGCCCTGAGCGTGGGGAAAGTGAGCGGGGCCAGGAGCAGGGCCGTGTTGCGGAGTTGGCCGGAGGTCAGCTGGAGGACCGGGTGGCGGGTGCCTGCGAAGCCGTTGAGGGGGAGCGGCGCCGCCGACAGGTCCAGGCGGGCCGTGCCCTCGAAGACGCCGGGGCGGACCGGGTCCAGGCGGAACGGGGTCTTCATGCGGCGGCGGCCGGGGGCCAGGAGGAGCGTGGCCACCTGGGGGCCGACCGGTAGGCGCAGGCCCGGGTCGTACGTGCGGACGGAGAGGACGACCGTGGCCCCGGGCCCACGCTCCACGCGTGTGATCTCGTGGCGGAACTGCGCGCTGGCGAAGGGGCGGGAGTCCAGGCCCAGGTCCGTGACGTCGAGCTCCCCGCGGGAGGCCGCGGACTCGGGGACGTACGGGCCCCAGTAGACGTGGCCGGAGGAGTCCGGCGTCGTTTCGCGTGGTGCCACTCCGTGGCCCAGGCCCCTCGCCGCCAACTGGGCCTCACCGAGGCGGCCGTCCTGCACCAGGCGGAGTACGACACGTTCGGCCCGGGGGAGGCGGGCGTACGCGCCGGGGGACAGCTCCGCCAGATACGGGTTCACGATCTCCGCGAAGCCCGTCAGCCACTCCTCGTCCCGGAACGGCAGGTCGCCCGCGTACATCCGGAAGTCGTGCTTCAGGAACTTGTAGTCCTTGGCCTCACGGACGGCCTCGTGGCCGCTCGACACGAGGAACGCGTCTATGAGGCGCTGGACGTGGATGCGGTCGCGGACGTTCGTCAGCTTGTGGCGCTGGTTGGAGATCGAGGCCGACTCCGCCGCCTCGTAGGGGGCGATGTACCAGCGGTAGACGGGGTCGGGGATGACCGTGAACGCCTTCGCGAGGCAGTACGCCTGCGCCGAGAACAGCTGGTCCTCGTAGTGGATGCCCTCCGGGAAGCGGAGGTCGTTCCGGTCCAGGAACGTGCGACGGTACATCTTGCTCGTCGACAAGTGCTCGAAGAGCAAGGCCGGTTCCGCCTCGATGCCCTCCACCGTGCGCCGCTCGGCGACCAGGTGCGGCATCCACGTGGAGGTGCGGCCCGTGTCGACGCGCACGCGTTCCACCGCGCCCATCACGAAGTCCACCTCCCGCTCGCGGTGCGCGGCCAGGAGCAATTCGACCGCGCGCTCCGGGAGTTCGTCGTCGCTGTCCAGGAACATCAGGAACGGGGCGCGCGCGATCTCAAGGGCGCGGTTGCGCGGCGCGCTGCAACCGCCGCTGTTCTCGGGGAGGCGGAGGTAGCTGACGCGGTCGTCCTCCGACGCCAACTGACGTGCCACCTCGGGCGTGTTGTCCGTCGAGTGGTCGTCGCTGATGATGATCTCGATGTTCTCGTGCGTCTGGCGGCGCAGCGAGGCGACGGCGCGCGGGAGGCGTTCCGCGTCGTTGTAGACGATCACCGTCACGGTGACGTCGGGAGTGGTGGTCATCGCTGGGTCGCCTCCTCGGGCGTCGGTGCCGGGGTGCGCTCGTCGACCGGCGTGACGGGCGGCAGGGACTCCTCGCTCTCGCCGAGGAAGACGCGGCGTACGACCCGCTCGGCCGCGCGCCCGTCGTCGTACTCGCAGAAGCGGTGCCGGAAGGCACGGCGGGCCTTGGCCGCCGGCTCGTCGTGCCACGCGTCGGTGGTGAGCAGCTCCGTCAGCTCCTCCTGCGTGCGCGCCACCTTGCCCGGTGCCTCGGCCATCAGGTCGAAGTACACGCCGCGCGTCGTCGCGTACGTCTCCCAGTCGTCGGCGTAGATGACGATCGGGCGGTCCAAGTTGGCGTAGTCGAACATGATCGACGAGTAGTCCGTGATGAGTGCGTCCGCCGCGAGCGCGAGCTCCTCCACGGGGTCGTACGACGACACGTCGATGACCCGGCCGCTCTTGCGCAGGCCGGCCAGCGGGGACGCCGCGCCGCCGTAGAAGTAGTGGCCGCGGACCAGGAGCACGGTGTCCTCGCCGAGGCGGTCGGCGAGCGTCGCGAGGTCGAGGCGCGGGGTCCAGGCCGCCTCGTAGTCGCGGTGGGTGGGCGCGTAGAGGATCGCGCGCTTGCCCGGCGCGATGCCGAGCCTCTCGCGGATCGCGCGGATGTCGGCGGCGGTCGCGCTGTAGTACACGTCGTTGCGCGGGTAGCCGTAGTCCAGCGAGGTGTAGTGCGAGGGGTAGGCGCGCTCCCACATCTCCGTGGAGTGGCCGTTCGCGGAGACGCTGTAGTCCCAGCGGTCGACACGGGCCAGCAGGTCGTGGAAGTTGAGGCCCTTCGCGGCGGCCGGGTAGTCGAGCTGGTCCAGGCCCATGCGCTTCAGGGGCGTGCCGTGGTGCGTCTGGAGGTGCACCGAGTCGGGGCGCTTCACGATCGCGTTGGGGAAGTTGGCGTTGTTCACCAGGTACTTGGCGCGCGCCATCACCTCCCAGTAGCGGCGCGTGCCGGGCACCACGTGGTCGGTGCCGGGCGGGAGGAGGGGCACGTTCGCCGCCGAGACGACCCATACCGCGTGGATGTGCGGGGCGAGTTCGGCGAGCTTCGCGGCGACCGCCGCCGGATTGCAGGCCACGCCCCGGTCCCAGTACGCCGTGAACACGGCGAGGTTCGGGTCGACGGGACGTTCGAGCGCCCTGCGGTAGCGCAGGTCGCGGACCTTCTTGCCCACCTTGTGCTTGCGCGAGACGACCGCGGACCGCAGCTTGCGCCGCTGCTGGTTCGCCGTCTGGAACGTGCGGTACTTCGTGTACGCGTCCTCTTCGAGGAGGCGGCGCCGCACGCCCTCCAGGCCGCCCGGATGCTGATGACCCTCGGGGCGCCGGGCGACGGCGGCCTTCGACGCGCGGTGGAAGAACTCCCTGCGGACCGGGTCCGGCAGCTGCTCGCGGGCGACGACGCGCAGGCAGTCGCCGACCATCACGTCGTAGAGCGCGGCGCGCGGCGCCGTGGGCAGGCCGCGTTCGGCGGCGAGGGAGAGGAGCGACTCGTAGCGGTCGATGACTGCGTAGCGCTCCTCGGGGGCGCCCTTCGGGAGACTCTCGGACCTCAACTCCCGTACATTGAGAGCCACTTGGTCGAGCGTCGCGACGCGGTCGGCGAGGAGCAGTGCGGCGTACGCGGCGAACGTCTCGTCGTCCACCGCCAGTTCGGCGCGGTGCGCCCGCCAGAAGTCGGCGCGCAGCACGCGGTTGCCGAGCAGCGGGGTGACCTTCAGGAGGTTCGGGCAGTCCGCGAGCGGCAGGTCGCGGCGGCCCTGCTTGGCGAGGTGCTTGCCGTCGGGGCTCGGCATGCCCCGGTGGCGCCAGGTGGTGCGGACGTGGTCGACGCACAGGACGTCGACGCCCGCCGGTACCTCGGTGACGCGGTCGGCGACGGCACGCGGGGCGCCCGTCGGCACGCTGTCCTTGCTGTGCACGAAGTGCAGCCAGCGGCCGCCCGCCCGCTCGGCGCCCGCGGTGCGGGCCGCGCCGTCGCCCGTGCCCTCGGGCAGCGGGACGACGGTGACGCCGGGCCGGTCCGTGGCGGCGGCCTGCGCGGAGGCGCCGACCGCGGCGACGATCACCTCGACGCCGGGTGACGCCTGCGCGGCGAGGGCGTCCAGGCAGGCGCCCAGGTGGCCCTGGACGTTGCGGCCGTGGACGACGACGCTCAGCTCGGGTCCGGCGTCGGCCCCGGCATCCCGCGTCGGTCCGGTGCTCTCACCCTGCTCGGGCACGGCGGTGCCCCCCTTCCGTGTGCTCATGCGGTGCTCGCCCCCCGGTGGGCGAGCATCCGGTCGACGACGCGGGCCGCGGCCCCGCCGTCGTCCAGGTCGCAGAACTCGGCGCGGAACGCGTCGTACGCCTCGGCGTACGGCGCGCTCGTCGCGTCGATGTCCTTCAGCGCGGCGATCAGCTCGTCCGAGGTGGGGACCAGCGGGCCCGGCGCGCGCTTCTCGAAGTCGAAGTAGAAGCCGCGCAGCCGGTCCCGGTAGTGCTCCAGGTCGTACGTGAAGAACAGCATCGGACGGCCCGTCACCGCGAAGTCGAACATCACCGAGGAGTAGTCGGTGACGAGGACGTCGGCGATCAGGAGCAGATCCATGATGTCCGGGTAGCTCGCGACGTCCCACACGAAACCGTCGCCCGCGCCCGGCACCGGCTCCACGATGTGCGCGTGCGGCCGGACGAGCAGGACGTGGTCGTCGCCCAGCTCGGCGCGGGCCTTCGCCAGGTCGATGCGCAGGTCGAGCAGGAAACCGCCGCGGTGGCGCTGCTTGTCCTCGCGCCACGTCGGCGCGTACAGGACGACCTTCTTGCCGTCGGGCAGGCCGAGCGCGCGGCGCACCTTGTCGGCGCGCTTGGCGCGGTCGGGGGCGAGCAGCACGTCGTTGCGGGGGTAGCCGGCCTCCAGGAGCTCGCCGTCCACGTCGCCGCCGAACCGGAAGGCGCTGCGCATGATCGGGGTGCTGAACTTGTTCGGGGAGAGCAGCATCGTCCACTGGTGGCGCTCGCGGTCCAGGTCCTGGAGGTACTGGGTGCTCGCGAAGTGGTCGTTGTCGAAGTCGAAGCCGATGCGCTTGAGCGGGGTGCCGTGCCAGGTCTGGACGATCTGCTGGCCCTCGCGGCGCTCCAGCCAGCGCGGGAAGTGCGTGTTGCCGACGATGTAGCGGGAGCGGGCCATCGCCTCGTAGTACTCGGGGCTGTGCACGCGGACGGCTTTCGCGGTCGCCGGGACCTCGCACTGGCCGTCCTTGACGACCCACAGGTGGTCGACGGGCAGGGCGCGGCGGACCATCTCCTCGTGGATGGCACGCGGCGAGTCGCCGTACATGCGGCCGCCGAACACGTCGTACAGGACGGCCTCGCGCAGCGGCTCGTGGCGGGCGGCCGGGTAGGCCTCCGTGCGCAGGCGGGTCTGGCGGTGGCGGCTGCGTTCTTCGGGGCGCAGCTCGGAGTGGGCCATCAGGGCGAGCTGGTCGTACTGGCGGGCCTGCAGCTCGATGCGTTTGCCGTGCGCCTCCACCTCCAGGGGGAGGTCGCCGTGGACGGGCGGGGCGAGCTGCACGGCTGTGCGGGAGCCGTCCGGCTTCTGGACCGAGGGCCACCAGAAGCCCGCTCGGAGCGGGGTCTCCCCCGCGTGGCGGTGGGTGGGGGCGGGCACGAAGCGGGCCTCGAAGCGACCGTCCGCGGCCTTCGCCGGGAACGTGTACTCGTGGCCCGACCAGGTCTGGCGGAGCACGAGCTCCAGGGCGTGCGTGCCCTGGGCCGGGTAGCTGCCGGTGAGGGCGACGGTGCCGTCGGGGGCGACGGTGACGTGGTCGACGAGGGGCTGGACGGGCTGGTCGCAGAACTGGAGGTAGCCGCCGGGGCTACGGCGTGCGTAGACCGTTCTGGTGGGGTCCGCCTGCGTGAACTGGGCGCCGGAGAAGCCTTCCCTGTCGTCCAGGATGAGGGCGAGACGGGTCGACGTGGGCTCGTCGCCGGAGGCGTCGACGACCTCGATCGACATGTCCCAGCGGGCTATGGAGCGTTCTGCCTGGGTGGGGCGGAGGCGTTCGTGGTTGGTGCGGATGTCCGTCAGGGCCGCCGTGTCGACGTGGGCCGTGAAGGGGACGCGGCCCTCGTGCGGGACGCCGAGGGTCAGGGGCGCCGTCAGGATCGTGCCGGACTCGCGCATGCGCAGGCGCAGGCGGGCCGTGCCCTCGGGGGCCGTGCGCAGGATGCCGCGGACGACGAGGTGGGAGCCCTCCGCGCGGACCTCCAGGGCGCGCGCGTGCGCCGTCTCCACGCGGATCGCCAGCTCGCCGTCCTGGATCTGCGGGGCCACCCGCACGTCCTCGGTCACCCAGTGCGCGGGCGGCGTCTGCCCGGACCCCGTACCGGCCCCGTACAGCGGACCGCGCCGGGGCGTCGAACCCGTGCCGGCCACCGCGATCCGCACGTACCAGACCCCGTCGACCCACGTGCCGCGGTGCCGCAGCCGTGACGGGTTCACCGTCGCGCCGAAGCCCGCCCAGTCGGCGTGCCGGAACTCGGCGCCGGAGGCCACCGTCGCCTCGGCGTCGAGGTGGCTGCGCGCGGGTACGAGGACCGTGCGGCGGCTGCCCTTCTCCTTCAGGATGAGCGACTTCATTGCCTTGCTCCGCGACTCGGCGCCGAGCTGGCGCGCGAACGCCCAGCCGGAGAGCCACAGCTTGCCGTCGTGCCAGGCGGCCTCGTCGAGGCGGCTGCGCAGCCGCAGTTCCTGGTCGAGGCGGAGGACGGCGTCCGGCACGGGGGAGGCCGGGTCGAGGAAGGGGTAGTCGGCCTTGGGGTGCAGCGTCCCGGAGACGGGGATCGAGCCGGGGTGCTCCTTCTCGAACTCCAGCTGGGCGATCAGCTCGTCCATGCGCCGGTGCACGGTCAAATACAGCTTCAGCTTGTGCGGCACGTGCAGCGCCCGCACCGCGTCCTGCCCGATCTCGCGGACCAGGCGGCCCACGTGCTCCAGGAACGCCTCCTGGTAGGCGGCGTCGGAGCCGGGCAGCACCTTCCAGAAGAGGGGGATCTCCTCGGCGAGCGCGTTGTTGTCGTACACCTTCAGGTGCTCGGCGTACATCGGGTCGTCCCCGACGCGGGCCAGCATGAAGTCGCGGACCATGCGGATCGACCTCACGCGGTCGATCAGGCCCTGCGGGTTGGTGCGGTTCTGCGTGATGGACCGTTCGCCGATCTCGCGCTCGCGCCAGTTGTAGATCGGCTCGCTCAGGACGTCCACGGACTCGGCGAGGTAGTGCGAGGGGACGCTGACGGGCGCGTCCTCGTAGAGCATGGCTTCCGGGTACGCGAACGAGTGCCGCTCCCAGAAGGAGCGGCGGTAGACCTTGTTCCACGCGGTGCGGTCGGTGAGCAGCGGCCGGAACCTCGACACGTGGGTGCGGAGCCGGGTCGCGGCGAAGGGCACGCGGTGGACGGGCGACTGGACGTGTCCGGCGGAGCGGAAGCGGGTCACGTTGCCCGCCGCGAAGTCCGAGCCCGTCTCGTCGAGCGTCTCGATCATCAGCGCGTACGCCGTCGTGGGCAGGGTGTCGTCACTGTCCACGAACGCGAGGTACTCGCTGCCGGGGGACATCTCCCGTACGCCCGTGTTGCGCGCCGCGCCCAGGCCCTTGTTCTCCTGGGATATCAGGCGGAACCGCGGATCCGCCGCCGCGAAGGCCTCGGCGATGGCAGCGCTGCCGTCCGTCGACCCGTCGTCGACCATGATCACTTCGAAGTCCTGGAACGTCTGTGCGGCCAGGGACTCCAGGCACTCGTCGAGGTAGAGCTCGACGTTGTAGACGGGGACGACAACACTCAGCCGTGGCTGCACGCGTACTCCTTCTGTTGCTAAACGCTCCCATAGTGTAAGGATCTGCGTATTGATGCGACAAAAGGGATACGACCCTTGGGGTCCGCCAGGCGTGCGCGCCTACCCCTTCCCGCCGCCCGTGAAGCTCTCGTACTCCTTCAGGACCTCCGCCGTCGGCCCGTCCATGCGCAGCTCGCCCCGCTCCAGCCACAGCACGCGGTCGCAGGTGTCGCGGATCGACTTGTTGTTGTGGCTGACCAGGAAGACCGTGCCCGCGCGCTTGCGCAGCTCGCGGATGCGGGACTCCGAGCGCTTCTGGAAGGAGCGGTCGCCGGTGGCGAGGGCCTCGTCGATGAGCAGGACGTCGTGGTCCTTGGCGGCAGCGATGGAGAACCGCAGGCGGGCGGCCATACCGGAGGAGTACGTGCGCATCGGGAGCGTGATGAAGTCGCCCTTCTCGTTGATGCCGGAGAAGTCGACGATGCCGTCGTAGCGCTCCTGGACCTGCTCGCGGCTCATGCCCATCGCGAGCCCGCCGAGGCGTACGTTGCGCTCGCCGGTCAGGTCGTTCATCATCGCCGCGTTCACGCCGAGCAGGGACGGCTGGCCGTGGGTGAAGATGCGGCCGTTCTCGACGGGCAGGAGCCCCGCGACGGCCTTGAGCAGCGTCGACTTGCCGGAGCCGTTCGTGCCGATCAGGCCGATGGCCTCGCCCTTGTGCGCGGTGAACGACACCTTCTTCACGGCGTGCACCTTGCGCACGCCCGCCCGCGCCTCGGTCTTCTTCCGGCCCCCGATGATCCGGTTGAGCGCGGCGGTGGCGGTGCCGCGGCCCGCGCCGGTGCCGTGCACGCGGTAGACGATGTCGACGTCGTCGACGATGACGGTGGGGGCGCTGTCGTTCCTGGTCTCAGCCACGGCCGTACGTCTCCTCTGCCTTCCAGAAGTAGATGAACCCGCCGATGCCGGCGAGCAGGGCCCAGCCGAGGGCCCAGGCCCACACGTGGTGCGGGAGCTGGTCGCGTTGGAAGCTGTCGATCAGCGCGAACCTCATGAGGTCGATGTACACGGCCGCCGGGTTGGATTCCAGGAGCACCTGCACGGCGTGCGGCAGATGCTGGTCCTTGAGGACGGCGTCGATGCTCCACATCACCCCGGACACGTACATCCAGGTCCGCAGCACGAACGGCATCAGCTGCGCGATGTCCGGCGTCGTGCTGCCGAGCCGCGCCATGACGAGCGCCAGGCCGGTGTTGAACGTGAACTGCAGCGCGAGGACCGGGAGCACCAGCAGCCAGGAGGCGGTGGGCGGCACGCCGAAGCAGAGCAGGATCACGAAGAGCGCGCACATGGAGAACAGCAGCTGCTGGAGCTGCTGCAGGCAGTACGAGATCGGCAGCGAGGCGCGCGGGAAGTGCAGGGCGCGGACCAGGCCGAGGCTGCCCGAGATCGCGCGGGTGCCCGCCATCACGGACTGCTGGGTGAACGTGAAGACGAAGACGCCGGTGACGAGAAACGGGACGTAGTCCTCCACATCCCGCTTGGTGTTCATCAGCACGCCGAAGATGAAGTAGTAGACCGCCGCGTTCAGGAGCGGGGTCATCACCTGCCAGACCTGGCCGAGCTTGGCCTGGCTGTACTGGGCCGTCAGCTTGGCCGTCGCGAAGGCGGTGATGAAGTGGCGGCGCTGCCACAGCTGCCGTACGTAGGCGGGCAGGGAGGGGCGGGCGCCGCTGACGGTCAGGCCGTGGAGGGCGGCGAGGTCGGCGGGGGAGAGGGTCGGTTCGGCGGGGTGCGCCGTGTGGGGCGGTGCGTCGAGGGCCTGGCTCACGTCCGTTGCTTTCGCTCGGGGAGGCTGGGGCTGACGTCGGGACGGGCCCGTATCGTCGCAACGCCGAGAGTAGGACGTCGGTACGTCGGAACGCAACCGTATCGTCGTCGCGCTTTATGCTGTCCGCATGACGACGAGCAGGCCGCAAGGTGAACAACCGCGCCGCAGGGCCCCCGCGGGGGCCGCCGTGCTGCGTGAGGACGTGACCGAGGCGATCCGCGCCGCGGTCTTCGGGGAACTGGCCTCCGTCGGTTACGCGCGCATGTCGATCGAGGGCATCGCGCGCCGCGCGGGCGTCGGCAAGACGGCGGTCTACCGCCGCTGGCGCTCCAAGCTGCACCTCGTGCTCGACCTGGTGTCGGCGATAGCGGTCCAGGGGCTCCCGGCGCCGGACACGGGGTCGCTGGAGGGGGACTTGCGCCTGTTGTACGAGGTCACCTCACGCGCCCTGCGCCACCCCGTCGCCTCGCAGATCATCCCCGACCTCCAGGCCGAGGCGGCCCGCAATCCGGAGATCGCGGAGGCGTTGCAGAAGGCGCTGCGGGAGGGGCAGTACGGCGTCGCCAGCGGCATCGTGCGGGCCGCGGTGGAGCGGGGCGAGCTGCGCGACGGGATCGACGAGGAGCTGGCCCTCGACCTGCTGTCGGGGCCGCTCTACTGGCGCTCGGTGGTGGTGCGGGCCGACCTCCCCAAGGGCTACCTGGGGAGGCTCGCGACGGCCACGGCGGCGGGGCTGCGGGCGCTCTGAGCCCGCCGGGCGTCCTACGCGCCGCGACGCCGCGTCAGCACCAGGAACGCGCCCGCCCCGAGCGCCGTGACGCCCGTGGCGACGCTGACCAGCACCTGTTGTACACCGTCGAGCGCGAAGCCGGTCGAGACGTTGACGACGATCGCGGCGGCGAGGACGAGCCAGAGCAGGGCCTTCATGGGGAGCTGCCTTCCGGGCGGGGCGGCCGGCGCCTCCTGCGGCGGCCTGCGCTGCGCTCCACTCTGTCCGCCGCGGGGCGGTCGGCACGATGGGGTGTCCACCCCGGCCGATGGTGTAGCGGGCTACACCATCGGACCCAGGAGACTCAGCGGTCGCCGCGCGCCGCCTCCGGGTGCTGCCGCATCCAGCCCGCCCACGCCGACGTGATCATGTCGCGCACGTCGCGCTTCGCGGACCAGCCGAGTTCCGCGGCGATGCGGTCCGCGGACGCGACCACGCGGGCCGGGTCGCCGGGGCGGCGGGCCGTGACCTCGGCGGGGGTGGTGTGGCCCGTGGTCTCGTTGATGAGGGTCGTCATCTCGCGGACCGACACGCCCTCGCCGCGGCCGATGTTGAGGGTCAGGTCCGTGCCGGGCGCGGCGGACGCGAGCCTGCGGGCCGTCGCCACGTGGGCCTCGGCGATGTCGACGACGTGGATGTAGTCCCGTACGCACGTGCCGTCCGGCGTCGCGTAGTCCGCGCCGAAGATGCGCGGCGCCTCGCCCGCGGTGAGCCTCTCGAAGACCATCGGGACCAGGTTGAAGACGCCGGTGTCGGCGAGGTCCGCGGAGGCCGCGCCCGCCACGTTGAAGTAGCGCAGGGACGCCGTCGTCAGGCCGTGGGCGCGGCCCACCGCGCGGACCAGCCACTCGCCGGCCAGCTTCGTCTCGCCGTACGGGCTCATCGGCAGGCACGGCGTCTCCTCGGTGACGAGGTCGACGTCGGGCATGCCGTAGACGGACGCGGACGAGGAGAAGACGAAGTGGGCCACGTCGTCCGACGCGGCCACCGCCGACAGCAGGACCCGCAGGCCCTCCACGTTCTCGTGGTAGTAGTGCAGCGGCCGCTCCACGGACTCGCCGACCTGCTTCTTGCCCGCCAGGTGCACGATGCCGGTGATCCCGTGCTCCGCGAAGGTGCGGAGCAGCCGGTCGCCGTCGAGGACCGAGCCGGTCACCAGCGGCACCCCGGCGGGGACGCGCTCGGCGATGCCGGTGGACAGGTCGTCGTAGACCACGGCCCGCTCGCCCGCCTCCGTCATGGCGCGGACGACGTGCGCCCCGATGTATCCGGCGCCGCCGGTGATCAGCCAGGTCATGGTCGTCTTGTCCTGTCTTGTCGCGAGTGCGTGTGTGTGCGTGTGTACGCGTGAGGTGCAGTGTCGCAGAGGCCTTGTTCGGCGCGCGTCAGCGGCCTCCGGCGCCCCGCACGGAGCGCAGGAGCCGGGTCAGCCGCCGCTTGGCGACGCCCGCCACGCCCCGCACGCCGGGGGCGAGCCGCACGGAGAGGTTCCCCGCCTGGGTGGCGTACGGCTGGACGAGCAGCACCCCGCGCCGCCTGCTCGGCACCACCGTCCGGCGCAGCAGCCCGGGCCCGGCGACGGCGTGCGCGGTCGAGTCGCGCGCCGTGCCGTCCTCGAAGAGGAGCCGCAGACGGACGTCCCACACGGCGTTGTCGAGGGAGGCGAGGTCGAGGAGGACTTCGGCGGTCCACGTCTCCCCCGGCCGCTCGCCCGCGAACGCCGCCGTCCTGCGCATCCCGGGCACCCCGGTCTGCCGGTGCACCAGTTCCACGTCGACCGTGGCGGGCCCCGCGTCCGCCACCCGCCCGTACAGCTCGTGCAGCCGCAGCGTCAGCCGCGACCCGCCCGGGGCCGGGCGCAGCTCGCCGTCGACGGCGATGGGCAGCAGCCGCACGGGCCGCACCAGGAGGTGCTCCAGCGTGACCTGCGGGAGGTCCGCCGCCCAGACGGGCGTGCCGTCGGCCGCCCTAGGGTAGGGCGGCGCGAGCCGCGCCGGGCGGGCCGCGACCTGGTTGAGGCGGCTCAGGTCCCTCGGCTCGTCGGAGGCGAGGATCACGCGGGCGATGACCCGGCCCGGCGCGGGGGCCGCGTCGAGGTCGGCGGCGTCGAACGTCGCCAGGTACGCGCGTGTGAGGCCCCACCACTCGCGCCGGTACTCCTTGCCGCGCGCGGTGAGTTCCCGTGTGTACATGCGCAGGCTGTGGTCGACGAACTTGGCGCGCGCCGCCCGCGCGAGCCGCTTGCCGCCGGCGCCGTGCGCGTCCCGCAGGATGTCGACGGACTGGCGGTGCGCCTCCGTGCGGCCCTGCCAGTTGGCGATGTCGGAGCGGTCCAGGGAGATCGACAGGTTGGTGGCGGCGCGGCGCACGTGCCACACGTAGACCGTGTCGGGGACGAGGGCGATGCGCGGCGCGGCCGCCAGCATGCGCGCGGTGAAGACGAAGTCCTCGTAGACGAAGCGGCCTTCGGGGAAGCGGATGCCGTGCTCGCGCAGGAACGCCGTGCGGTAGAGCTTGTTGACGCAGAGCGTGTCGTGGACGAGGCGCGGGCGCAGCTCCGGGCGGGCCACGAGCTGCGGCTTGCGGTAGATCTCCGGCTGCCAGGGCACCTCGCGCCCGGAGGGCAGCTCGCGGCGCACGCAGAGTCCGGACGCGACCTCCGCGCCGTGCCTGCGCGCGGCGGTGAGCAGCGCGTCGACCGCGCCGGGCGGCAGCACGTCGTCACTGTCGAGGAACATCAGGTACGGGGCCTCGGCGGCGTCGATGCCGTCGTTGCGGGGGGTGCCGCAGCCGCCGCTGTTGGTGTCCCTGCGGATCACGCGCAGGCGCGCGTCGTCGGCCGCGAGTCCGGCCAGGATCTCCGCACTGGCATCCGTCGAGCAGTCGTCGACGGCGATCACCTCGTGGACGGCGGGACCCTGTGCGAGGGCGGAGCGCACGGCGTCCGCGAGGTGGGCCGCGTCGTTGTAACCGATCACGACGACAGAGACGACCGAGACGTCGGAGCCGGACGTGTTCGTGACAGGGGTGTTCTGGGCACTCGGGTGAGGCAGGATGCGGTCCACAGGGGAAATTTTAGGGGTTGCTGGCAATTATCCGATTAGAGGGGCATTCGTGGGCGTGGACCCGTCCCGATGCATACCTTTCGGACCGCCCGCTCGCCCTTTCGGACCGCCCACGCGCGCGAGCACCTCTCCCGTACGCGGACTCCAGCCCACGACCACGGCCTCGGACGGAACCTGCTGGTCACGGCTGAGCAGCAGCCACCGCACGTCGTAGCGGCGGACGATCGCCGAGCGCTCGGCGCGCGTCGACCCCGGGTCGAGGTAGGTCCGCACGGCCGCCAGGCGCCGGTTGCGCACGTCCTCTTCGAGCGAGGCGTCCGGCCAGGCGGGGGCGACGAGGTTGGCGCCGTAGCCGGGCACGGAACGGGTCGGGTAGTAGCCGTTGGTCAGGACGACGTCGCCCCGGTGCATGTGACCGACCGCCCACCCGTACCCCGGCCAGCGCGGCGGCTGGTCGAAGCCGATGGGGTCCAGGGCGCGCGGCACGACGGCGCCCGCCTGGATCTGGAAGAACCCGACGCAGGCCCCGAGCGCCGCCGCCCCGGCGAGCGCGCCGCGCCGCCACCCCCAGGCGCGCGGCGCCGCGAGCTCGATGGCCAGCGCGAACTGGAGGGGCACCAGGGTCAGGCCGAGGATGCGGCCGTACGTGTAGTGGCCGCTGAGCCAGCCGTACGCGACGACCGCGCAGTCCAGGGCGAACATCAGGACCAAGGGGTCCCTGCGGTCCCTGCGGAAGCGCAGCCACAGGGCGGGCAGGCCGAGCAGGGCCAGCCAGAAGCGCTGCGGCATCTCGGTGTAGAGCTGGCGGTGGATCCAGTCGACGGACTCGTCGCCGACGAGGGAGAAGACGCTGTAGTACGGCCAGAGCGCGCCGATCACCGCGGCCGTCACGGCGGTCGCCGCCCAGCACCGCACGCGGCGCCCGACCGCGATCCCCGCCGCGCGACCCGAGGCGGCGAACGCGACGACCCCGATCACCGCCCCCACCGACGAGATGGGGTGGACGAGCAGGATCAGCCCGCACAGGGCGCCCAGTCCCGCGTACGGCCACCAGTCGCCCCGCGCGTCGCGGGTCAGGGCCCCCGCCCAGGCCCACGCCCAGAACGTCAGGCCGATCGCGAACGTCGACGGGTATCCGAGGTTCCCCGTCATCGACATCAGCCCCAGATAGCCGCTCCACCACGCCATCCGGGTGCCCCACAGCAGCACCATCGCGAACAGAGCGAGGACCGGCGCCCACGGGCGGGGCGTCAGGACGCGGACGAAGCGGCCGATGCCGGTGAGGAGGACGAGGAGGTTCAGCGGGCCCGCGAGCTTCACGACCTGCCAGCCCGCGAGGCCCGTGGCCTTCGCGAACAGGCCCTGCGCGACGGCGTACGGCGAGTAGTACGCGCTGCCCTCGCCCGGCAGGGCCGCCATCGGGTGCGCGGGATGGAGGAGGTTCTCCTTCAGGCGCTCGACGACCGCCGCGTGCTGGCCGAAGTCGCAGCACATCGGCACCCGCCAGAACGCGAGCGACATCACCAGCCAGAACAGCCCGCCGAGGACGAGGTACGGCGTGGGGCGACGGCGACCGCCGCCGCCGAGCGCCGTCGCGCCGTGGCAGGCACGGCGCGTGAGCAGCGCCCCGCTCACCGCATGAGCCTCTCCGCCACACGGGCCGCGGCCCGCCCGTCGTCCAGGTCGCAGTAGGCCTCGCGGAACGCCGCGTACGCGTCCGCGTGCCGGGACGTGATCGCGTCCAGGTCGCGCAGCGCCTCGACGACCTCGTGGGTGGAGGCGAGCAGCGGGCCCGGGGCGCGCGTCTCGAAGTCGAGGTAGAAGCCGCGCACGGTGTCGCGGTAGTGCTCCAGGTCGTACGCGTGGAACAGCATCGGCCGTCCGGTGTGCGCGAAGTCGAACATCAGCGAGGAGTAGTCGGTCACCAGGACGTCGGCGAGCAGCAGGAGTTCGGCGGCCCGCGGGTGCGCCGACACGTCGCGTACGAAGGGGGCGCGGGCGCCCGGCAGCCGGCCGGACGTCAGTGGGTGCTTGCGCACGAGCAGCACGTGGTCGTCGCCGAGCACGGACTCGGCGGCGCGGAAGTCGAGCGCCGGTTCGTAGCGGAACCGCCCGGGGGAGTACGCGAGGTGGTCCCGGTACGTCGGCGCGTACAGCACGATCCGTTTGTCCGGCGCGATGCCGAGCTCGTCGCGGACCCGCTCGGCGACCTTGTCGCGGTCCTCGGTGAACAGCAGGTCGTTGCGGGGCGAACCGGCCTCCAGGACCTCACCTTCGTAGGCGAGGGCGCGGCCCAGGTGCGGGGTGGAGAACCGGTTCGGCGAGATGAGGACGTC
Source organism: Streptomyces venezuelae (assembly GCF_008642315.1). Lineage (NCBI taxonomy): Bacteria > Bacillati > Actinomycetota > Actinomycetes > Kitasatosporales > Streptomycetaceae > Streptomyces > Streptomyces venezuelae. The sequence continues at coordinate 5,510,471 of NZ_CP029192.1, forward strand.
CCACTGGCGGGAGAGTTTCGGCAGGGCGTCCAGGTGGCCGTGGTCGGCGTAGAGGGTGTCGGTCAGGTCGGTGCCGATGCGCTTGAGCGGGGCGCCGTTCCAGGTCTGGACGACGGTCTGGCCCTCGCGGCGCTCGAAGAAGTCGGGGAGGTGGCCCGCGGTCACGATGCGGCGGCAGCGGGCCAGCGCGTCGTACCAGTCGGCGCTGTGCTCCTCGACGCCCTTCGCGCCGGGCGGGACATGCGTCTGCTGGTCGTGCGTGACCCACAGGTGCTCGACGCCGGCGCCGCGCCGCACCAACTCCTCGTGGACGGCGCGCGGGGAGTCCCCGTCGAAGTACAGGACGGTGTCGAGCAGCGGCAGTTGGCGGCGGCTGGGGTAGTGGACGGTGCGGAGCCTGTGCCGCCGGTACGCACCCCGCTCGGACCGTGAGAGGACGGATCCGGCCTCGATGAACAGCCGGTCGCCGAACCGCCGGTCGGCGGTGAACTCCCGGCCCTGGACGGTGTGGTGCAGGGGCAGCGTGGCGGACGCGGACGCGAGCAGCCGCACGGGCACCCCGTCCTCGGCACGAGCGGCCGGGGCCTGTGCGCCGGGAACGCCGGTCCCGCCCGCGCCACCGCCCCCGCTCGTCCCCGCCGTGTCCCGCAGGAACGCGTACCACCGGCCCTCCCGCAGCGCCCCGCCCCCCGGCGCGACCACCGCCCGGAACCGGTCGCCGTTCCGTTCCGTCGGCACGGTCAGCTCCTCGTCGCGGCCGCTGTGCCGCAGCACCAGCTCGGGCTCGTGCCAGCTGGCCGCGGTGACCGTGCCCTCCAGGGTGAGCGTGCCGTCCGCGCCCCATGTGACGCGGTCGGCGACGGGCTGCCGGGTCAGCTCGACGACCAGCCGGCCCTGGTCGTTGGCGGTGGCGCAGAGTTCGCGGCCCGCGCGTGACGCGTACCGCCCCGGGGGCAGGTCGAGCGTGGCGGCCAGGGACTTCAGCGTGCCGTCGGGCAGGACGAGGTTGGCCTGCCAGCGGTCGCCGTGCGGCGGCTCGACCTCCTTGGGCGCGAGGTGCGGGGCGGGCGCCACGTCCTCCAGGGCGGCGAGGCGGACACGGACCTCGAAGCGGTCGCCGGTGTGCCGGACGGGGTGGTCGAGGTCCGTCTTCGTGGCCGCGTGGGTGAGACGCAGGGCGGTCGGCCGCACGCGCCCCGGCAGCGTGCCGGACAGCACCACGTCGTCCCCGTCGAGCCGGTGCGCGTCCACCCGGGCCGCGTACTCCTGGATCCGCAGCACGAGGCGTCCCTTGCTGAACCCGAGGACGAGCCGCAGCCCGTCGTCGAGCTCGCGCACCACCGACTGCGCCGACGCGCCCTCCATGGCCCGCAGCGCGGTCCTGCGCACCGTGCCGTGGCCCGCGACGACCAGGCCGAACAGCCAGTTGCCGGGCTGCCAGCGGCCACCGGTCTTCAACTGCTCGGGGTCGACGGTCATCTCGAAGCCGGACAGGTCGTAGCAGTGCAGGCGCTGGCGGGACTTCTCGGTGGCCTGCGGCGCGGCGATCGTCCGGGTCGGGACGCGACGGAACCTCCCCCGGCTGTGTGCCGCCTTGAGGAGGCCGGCCTTCACGGAGTGCCCGGGCCGGGTCGCCTCCATGTTGCGCACGTACGTGTATCCGGTGATCCGCAGCTTTCCGCCGGCGTCCCACCGGGCCTCGCTCACCCGGGCCACGGTGGGCAGTTCGCCCCGTCCGATGCGGGCGACCTTCTCGGGCAGGGCGCCCACGCCGGGGTAGGCGGCGCTGCGGCGCACCTTTCCGCGTACGTGGAACGCGCTGCCGTTGGCGCGCTCGAAGGCGAGGAGTTCGATGAGTTCCGCGGTGCGTGCCTCGCGGACGAGCTGCCACTTGACGCGCAGGTCGACGGGGAGCTCCGCGAGGACGGCCGGGTCGGCGCGGCGCAGGAAGGCGGCCGTGTCGGTGAGGAACGCCGTGCGGTACTCGGGGCCGCCCATCGGCAGCCCCTCCAGGAAGTACACGAAGTCGTCGCGCAGGCAGGACGCGTCGTACGTCTTCTTCATCTCCGGCGCGTGCCGGGCGAGGAAGCCGCTGACGTGGGCGCAGGCCGCGATCCGGTCGCGCACGCCCTTGACGTCGGTGCGGCGCCGGGTGATCGAGCCCTCGCGGACCCGCCAGTAGTAGACGTGGTCGCTGAGGACGTCCACGGATCCGGCGAGGAAGTGCGCCGGGATCATCACCGGGGTGTCCTCGTACAGCTTGCCCTCGGGGAAGGTGAAGCGGTGCCGGTCCCAGAACGCGCGGCGGAACACCTTGTTCCAGGCGACGCGGTCGGAGAGCAGGTCCAGGTCCTCGGAGATGTGGGTGCTCGTGCGCGCCTCGGTCAGCCACTTGTACTGCCAGGCCTGGGAGCGGCCGCGTTCGTTGAGCCGCCACACGTTGCCGCTCGCGAAGTCGGAGCCGGTGGCGTCCAGGCTGGCGATCATCCGGCCGTACGCGTCGTGCGGCACGACGTCGTCGCTGTCGACGAAGGTCAGGAACTCGGCGGTGGGGGACGCCTTGCGCACCCCGGTGTTGCGGGCGGCGCTCAGTCCGGCGTTGCGCTGGCGGACGTAGACGAAGCGGGGGTCCTTGGCGGCGAACTCGCGGGCGATGCGCGGGCTGCCGTCCGTCGAGCCGTCGTCGACGAGGATGCACTCCAGGCCGCCGCGCGCCTCGGGGCCGCCCCGCAGTCCTGGGCCGTCCATGGTCTGCCCGGCGATCGACTCCAGGCACTCCTCCAGAAACTCCTCGACGTTGTAGATGGGTACGACGACGCTGAGACGGGGCTGCACGCGAACCGGCCTTTCATCGAGCTGTGAGACAGGGCAGATATCGGCATATTCATCCCCTTTGCCCGTTCTCGGCTCCCCGGCGTCAATTTCTCCTCCCTCGTCCACCCCAACGAGTGACGTTCGGTCTTCGACAGGCGGTGCCCCGCTGGCTACGGTCGGTGTCCATGACGCGCTTCTCGGTAGTCGTCCCCGTCCACCGCGTCCAGGGCTACCTGCGCGCATGCCTGGACTCGGTGCTCACCCAGTCCTTCGCCGACCTCGAACTGATCGTCGTCGACGACGCGTCGCCCGACGCCTGCGCGGCGATCGCGGGGGAGTATGCGGAGCGCGACCCGCGCGTGCAACTCGTCCGCCTTCCCGCCCGCGCGGGCGCGGGCCCCGCCCGCAACATCGGCGCCGACCGCGCCACCGGCGACCACCTCCTCTTCCTCGACGGCGACGACCTGCTCCTGCCCGGCGCCCTGGAGGCCGTCGACGCGGCGCTCACCGCCGCGGACTCCCCTGGCGGCCCGGATGTCGTTCTCTGCGCCCACGACCGCGTCGACTGGTGGGAGAACGTCCGCCCCGGCGGCGACGACCTCACCGGCGACCCGCTCGCCGCCGCCCCCGCCGCCTGGAACCGCGTCTTCCGGCGCGGCTTCTGGCAGGACCAGCACCTGGCGTTCTCCTCCGGCGCGTACGAGGACGTGGTGCCCGTCGTCACCGCGACCCTCCGCGCGGGCGAGCGCACCGCCGTCGTGGAACGGCCCTGCGTGCGCTGGCGCGAGCGGCGCGCGGGCAGCTTCTCCAAGACCCCGGGGCGGTCCCACTTCGCCCTGATCGCACGGTACGAGCGACTGCTCGCCGCCGCCGGACCCGAGGACCGCGCCCGGCTCCTGCCGCACGCCGCCGCCCACCTGCTCGCCGTCCTCGACGACCCCGGCCGGATCGAGGAGGGCGACCGGCGCGACTTCTTCCGCGAGGCCGCCCGCCTCCACCAGCAGTACGCGCCGGGCGGCACCGCACCCCTCACCTCCGAGGGAAAGGCCCTCGCCACGGCCTCGTTCGCCGCCTACGAAGGCCTCCGCAAGGCCGAGACCCGGCGGCTGCGCCTCACCCGGCAGCTGAAGCGGCAGAAGAAGAAGCTGCGGGCCCGCGCCATGCGCGCCGCCTACCGCGCCGACCTGCGCCGACCCCTCGACCCGCACCTCGCGGTCTACGGCGCCTACTGGAACCGCGGCGTCTCCTGCAATCCGGCCGCCATCCACGCCAAGGCCCGCGAACTCGCCCCGCACGTCAGGGGCGTGTGGGTCGTATCCAGCCGCAACAAGCACCGGGTGCCGCCCGGCGTCGAATACGTCATCGAGGGCTCGCGGCGCTACTGGCAGGCCATGGCCACGGCCACGTACCTCGTCAACAACTCCAGCTTCCCCGGCGGCTTCACCAAGCGCCCGGGCCAGGTCTACCTCCAGACCCACCACGGCACCCCGCTGAAGACGATGGGCCTGGACCAGCGACGCTACCCGGCGGGCACGCACGGCATCAGCTTCCAGAAGGTCCTCGACCACACCGATCAGTGGGACTTCAGCCTCTCCTCCAACCCGCACTCCACCGAGATCTGGGAGCGCGTCTACCCCTCAGTGGCCTACCAGGCCCTGGAGGCCGGCTACCCGCGCAACGACGTCTACTTCACCGCGGGCGAGGACGAAGTGGCGCGCGTGAAGGCGCAGTTGGGGGTGGACGACGGGCGGACCGTGCTGCTGTACGCGCCCACCCACCGCGACTACCAGAAGGGCTTCCTGCCCCGCCTGGACCTGCGCCGCTTCGCCGACGCGCTCGGCCCGGAGTACGTCGTGCTCGTGCGCGCCCACTACTTCTACGGCGGCGACGCGGGTCTTGAGTCCCACCCGCAGCTCGTCGACGTCACCGGGCACGCGCGCGTGGAGGAGCTCTGCCTGGCCGCCGACGCCCTCGTCACGGACTACTCGTCCCTGATGTTCGACTACGCCTGCCTCGACCGCCCGATCGTGACGTACGCCCCCGACTGGCAGGCCTACCGCCTCGCCCGCGGCACCTACTTCGACCTGCTCTCCGGGCGCCCCGGCGAGACCCCGGGAGCCGTGGCCACCACCGAGGACGAGCTCGCCGCGCTCTTCAGGGACGGCGGCTGGGACACCCCGGAGGCGACGGCGCTGCGGGCGGCGTTCCGGGAGCGCTTCTGCCCCTACGACGACGGGCGCGCCGCCGAACGCGTGGTCCGGCGGCTGTTCCTGTCCGGCGCGTCCGGCGCTCAGGAACCGTCCCGCACCTCGTAGGGCGAGCGGACCGGGAAGTACGCCGTCAGGAACGAGCGGATGGCGAGTGCCATCTCCTCGTCCGCCACCCCGCCGTCGGGGGACTCCCCGATGCAGAACGCGGTCCGGTCGCGGTTCTGCAGGAGCCGTCCGAGCCGCGCGTGGTCGGCGCGGTCGCCGATGTCCACGAAGTCGTACGAGATGCCGGCGGGCACCGCGCGCCCGGTCAGGTACGCGTAGTGCTGGTGCAGCGAGGAGACCAGCGCGAGGTCGCCGCGGGAGCGGACGCGGCTGCGGGCCGTGGCCGCCGTCTGCTCGGGGAAGCGCTCGGTGATCTCCTGCATGATGCTGCGGCGCAGCGCGTACGGCACGTGGAAGAAGGAGTGCGTCGTCGTCCTGCCGAACGCCTCGCGCAGCAGCGCCCGGTTGTTCTTCGCCGCCGCCAGATAGCCCTCGTCGTCCGGTGCGACCGGCAGCGCGGGCACGGACGCCGACGACCAGAAGAAGCGGGCCAGGCCGTTGCTGAGGAAGAACGTGTCCGGGGTGGTGGGGCGGCCCAGGAACATGTCGTCGTTGAAGTAGAGGAAGTGCTCCGACAGGCCCTCGATGCGGTGCAGCTGCGACTCGATGGAGTGCGAGTTGAAGGTCGGCAGGCACTCCTCGGGCTCGGCGAACAGGTCGCGGTGGTCGACGACGGTCAGGCCCGGGTGGTCGCCGTCGAGCCAGGGCGGGGTCTGGCCCGCCGTGACCAGGTACACGTGCCGGATCCACGGCGCGTACATCGCGATCGAGCGCAGGCTGAAGCGCAGCTCGTCACGGTTGCGGAACCGCACGGCCCCGCCGTCGGCCGACGTGTCGCCGCCGCCGAGCGTCTCCTCGCGGCGGGCGCGCCACTCGGGGTCGGAGTCGTCGACCCAGGTGTAGACGGCGTCGATGGGGAAGTCGACGTCCTTGACGAGGAGTTCGGTGAACACGTCGAGCGTCGGGTAGGCGCGCTCCGCCACGCTCAGCGTCGCCGTGGCGGTCAGCGAGGGCAGCTCGGCGCCCGCGAGCGTCGACCCGAACGGCGCATGGAAGGCGCCCTCGGGCGTCCGCGGCCAGAACCCCACCGTGCAGGCCAGACCCGCGCCGTGCCGCAGCGACAGCGTGGTCGTGGTGACCGGCTTGAAGACCTTCACGCCCGCGAGCTCGCCGATGGTGTCGAGGCGTTCGGCGAGGACGGCGCCGGGCGCCGCGTCGCGCGGGTTGACCAGCTCGGCGTAGACCGGCTGCCCGCGCAGCGCCCCGGCGAGCGCCTTCAGCGCGCGGGGTCGGTCGTCGTCGGCGACGGCCAGGGTGCGGGCGGTCTCGCCCGGGGTGCGCACCACGACGTAGGGGACGTCCTGCGACTCCAGGGCGTCCGCGACCAGCCGCAGGTTCCACTCGGCCATCCGCGGGGCGAGGACGTCGTCGCGCCGCTCGGCGAGGCGGCCCACGGAGCGGATGATCCGGCCCGACTCGTCCGCCGCGAGGATCTCCTCCTCGCGGGCGTGCTCGTCGGCGGCGGCCGCCGCGTCGAAGGTGTGCGGTGCGGTGGGCCGGAAGCCGCTGCCGCCGGACGCGACACCGAGCGCCACCCGGTCCGCGCGCCCGCGCAGCCGCCCGGGACGGTCGCGCCCCGCGACGAGCCGCGTGTACAGCTCCTCCCAGCGCGCGGTGACGTCGGCCGAGGAGAACCGGGCGTACACGCCCTCGCGCGCCGCCTCGGCGAAGCCGCGCCGCAACTCGTCGTCGCCCATCAGCTCGCCCATGGCGCAGGCGAGTTCGTTCACCTCGCCCGGTGGCACGAGCAGCCCGTCGACGCGGTGCCTGACGATCTCGGCGGGCCCCGTCAGCACGTCGTACGCGACGACCGGCACCCCGGCGGCCAGCGCTTCGAGGAGCACCAACGGGAACGCCTCGTTGTGCCCCGCGGTCATCAGGCTCAGCCCCGCCTTGGCCCACTCGGCGGCCATGTCCCGGCAGGGGCCGAGGAGTTCCACCCGGTCGTGCAGGCCGAACCCGTCGACGAGCCTGCGCAGGTGCTGTTCGCGGTGGCCGCTGCCGAAGATCCGCAGCGTCCACTCCGGGTGCGCCTCCGCGACCTGCGCGAAGGCCCTGATGGCGTGGTCGACGCGCTTCTCGCCGGTCAGCCGCGCCGCCATGACGATGACCTTGCTCTCGCCGTCCGCGCGCGGCCTGAAGCCGTCGGGCACCGCGTTCGGGACGACGGCGAGCTCGGGGGCGGTGGCGCCGAGGGACTCCGCGAGCCAGTCGCGGGTGCGGTCGGTGAGCGCGACGAGCGCGTCCAGGCGCGGCGCGTGCAGCAGCAGCGGCTCACCGGAGGGGCCGCGCCGCTGGGTGGGCCGGTGCTCCTGGTGGACGGTGACGACCCGGGCGGGCACCAGCGCCACGGCGGCGGCGAGCAGCGCGGGGGTCGTGGTGACGAGCACGTCGGTGTCGAGCGAGCCGAGCGCGGCCGTCATCTCGATGTCCGAGAGCCGGTCGAAGGCGTCCTCCCAGGCCGGTTTGATCAGCTCGCTGGGCAGCGCGGCCAGCGTCCGGCACGCCGCGTCGTCCAAGTCGGTCTCCCGCACCGGGCGTTCGGGTGTGACGGTGCGGTCGACGAGGTGGCGCACCGGCAGCCCGCACGCCTCCGCGAAGAACGGTTCGGCGCGGGTGCGGAAGACGGAGACGACCTCGACCTCGACGCCGGGGCGTCCGGCGAGGTGCCGGGCCTGCGTGTACGTGGCGAGCTCGGTGCCGCCCATCTCGTCGCCCCAGCCCAGCAGATACGTGATCTTCATGAGGTCTCCTCCGCGAGGTCCCGAGGTGCGTCGGACTCCCGCACGGCGTCGGTGATGTCCCAGCACGTCACCGCGAACGCGCCGGTCCTGGTGAAGTGGGCGTGCGCCCGGACGAGCGCCCCGCCGGGCAGCGCGTGGACGCGGAACGGCGTGGGGTAGGCGGCGGACGGGTCCCGCACGTCGGTCAGCCACCGCCCGACGGGCAGCCGCCCCACCCGGAAGTCCCACACCCACTGCCCCGGCCCCGCCCCCGCCATGGCCGCGAGCGGCACCCGCAGCGCGAACGCCGCACCCTCCCACGCCACTTCGGCGGGCACGACGACCCCGTCCCGCCGCCGCACCGCCTCGCCCCCGCCGGGCGGGCCCCCCGCGACGAGCCTCCCGTACACGGTGATGCCGTCCCCCGACGGAACGAACCGCACCAGCTCCGCGCGCGGCCGCGACCGCGTCGCCTGGAGCACCGCACGCCCGCTGCGGGCCCGGACGACCCGGACGAGGGTGCCGGTGCGCGGGTCGGGGGCGTGCGGGGCGGTCGGTGTCGCGGGCGGGGCGTCGCTGTCGGCGGGCGCGAGCCCGTACCGGCGTACGCGGCCGTCGACGTCCCGCAGCTCGGCGGTCAGCCGCCACACGCCGTCCCGCATCCCACGCAGGGTCACCGTCGCGGTCAGGAGAGGGGTGGCGCCGGTGTGCGGTTCGTACGCGAGGGGGACGGTGATCCTTCGGGTCCCGCGGGTGATGAGGAGCCGGGCGCGGCCGGGCCCCTCGGGGGCGGCGAGCGCGACGTTGAGGGTGCGGCTGTCGCGGAGCGAGAGGTGCACGGGCGCCAGGAGCGGCCGGACCCGCCCGGCGCCGCCGCGCACCCGGCCCGCGGCGGTCCGTTCCAGGCGGAAGCGGGTGCTTCGCGCGGTGGTGAGCAGCCGCCGGGCGAAGGGGGGCGGGGCGAACCGCTGGGCGGAGTGGTCCATTTCTCCACTGTGTACGAGTTTGCCCGCTTCTCGTCGCGGACGCCCCGGCCGCCGCACCAACTTGCACCATCCGGCGCTGCTCGACGCTGCTCGGCGCAGCCGTGTGCCCTCGTGCCGGTCAGCGGCGGGCCTTGCGCACCGCCCGGGTCACCACCGGAGGCAGCAGGTCGACGGCGAGCCTGCGGACGGCGGACGGCTTGCGCGCGGGCGCGGCGGCCTGGGCGCGGGGAGCCGGCAGGGCGGGGGCCGCGGTGGGTGCGGGCCTCGCGGGGCGTGCCGGGTGGCGGGAGGTGACCAGGTCCGGCGCGGGGATCTTCGCCCGTGAGGCGCGCAGCACGTCGAGTCCCGCGATGTGCTGGATCTCCGGGGCGCAGTTCGGCATGGCGTGCAGCGCTTCGTGGAGCGCGTCCCGCAGCGGCGCCGGATCGCCCCACGTTCCGTACAGCTTGTTGGAGGAGAGCATGACGGGGCGCAGGCCGTGGCGGAACACCGCTTCCCATGTGGCGGCGGCGACGCCCGGCGTGTGCTCGGTGCGGTAGTCGTCGAGGACGAGGACACCGTCCTCGCGCAGCGCGTTCTTCGCCGTGAGGATGTCGTCGCGCACGTCGTCGTACATGTGCGAGGCGTCGATGTGCACGAACCGGCACGAGGCGTCGTCGACGATCCCGGGCAGCAGGTCCGTGCGGCCCTCGACCAGCTCGGGCAGCGTGTCGTGGAAGGCCGTGTAGTTGGCCTCGAAGGCGCGCCGTGTCAGGGACTTCTGGTAGAAGGCCTTGGTGGCCTCCTTGGTGTAGCCGTCGTCGGCGCCGAAGAGGTCGCAGACCGTCATCTTCTCCCCGGGGCGCAGGAACCGGCCCATGACGACCGTGCTCTTGCCGAGGTAGCAGCCCATCTCCAGGAGGTCACCCGGTGGGGTGGCGGCCGCGCCCTCGCCGAGGAACCAGGCGAACAGCCGCTGGTCCAGTGGCCAGAACCAGCCCGGTACCTCCTCCAGGGTGGTGGGGCGCGGCAGTTCGTCGGCTTCGCTGCTGGTCGTCGTCATGCGGAGGCCTCCATCAGAGGGGTGTGGTCGGTCGGACAGCGGGGTGCGGTCGGTCGGATCAGTGGGTGGGTCGGTCGCTCGGTCGGATGGCGGCTCGGCCGGGCCGCAGGACGCCGCCGCAGCGGTTGCGCCCGCTCTCGTACGCCGCCGGAATCACGCGGTCGGCCCACGCGCGGAGCGGTCCGAGACGCTCCGGGTGCCGCACGGCGTCGGCCCGCACCCAGTCGCCCCCGCCGTCCGACGTGCGGTACAGCGGCAGATAGCCCTCCGCCGTCAGCCGGGGCGCCGTCATGCCGGTCTTCCGCGCCCAGACGCCGACGGCGTGGACGAAGGTGGGCCGCAACTCCCGGAAGGCGTACGCCCGCAGCCCCTCGGTGTCGCCCGCGGACAGGGCGTCCGCGATCCGCGGCTCGGTGAGGCCCGCGAGGTCGTACACCTTCAGGTCACTGGTGAGCAGCGTGCCGCCGAGGCTGGGAAGCAGGACGGAGCCGTCCGCGATGTCCAGCCGGTCCGCGTACGTGTTGAAGACGACGCCGTCGCGGTTGACGACGAGACACATCGGCAGCGTGGGCTCGGCACGGAACGCGGCCGCGCTCTCGCGCTGCGCCGACCACGACAGGAGCAGTGTCGTGCTCAGCGCCACGGCGACGGCGGCGCGGGGGCGCGGTCCGCCGCGTTCGGCGAGGCCCACGGCGGCGACGGCGAGCGCCAGCGCGCCGAGCGGCCACACGGGCGTCGCGAACCGGTGCATGCCCATCCAGTCCGGCTCGAGGACGCCGTACGCGCACAGGGTCAGGGCCAGCGGCAGGACGACCGCCGCGAGCGCCGTGCGAGGCATCCCGCGCCGGGTGAGCGCGACGCCGACGAGCGCGGCGGCCACGAGCACCGCGGGCCAGCCCGCGAAGGTGAGGAGCTCGCCGGTGGTGCGGGTGAACAGCTCGGCGTCGGGGAGCTCCTGGGACTTGGCGACCGCCGTGTTGGGGACGAGGCGTCCGAAGACCGCGAGGCGCCAGACCAGGAACAGCCCGTAGGGGACGGCGAAGGCGGCGGTGCCGAGCGCCGCGGCCCGCGTCCGCGGCCACAGCTCCGCGCGCCGCGACGTCAGCAGGAGCAGCAGCGGGTACACGCCCGCGAGCACCGCCCCGTCCGGCCTGGTCAGCGCGGCCACCAGGGCGAGCAGCCCGGACGCCACGGCGGGCCCTGTGCCGAGCAGGTTCCCCGCGGCGACCGCCCGTACGAGCACGGCCGCGAGGGCCGTGGCGACACAGGCGTACAGCGGATTCTCCAGGCCCGAGAACGTCCAGGCCACGAAGGAGACGTTGGCGCCGAGCAGCACCCCGGCCAGGGCCGTGACCCACCAGGAACGGGCCACCAGGCGCCGGGCCGCGCAGGCGACGGCGGCCAGGGTCCCGAGGGCGCAGAGCAGGCCGAGCGCCTTGGGGTAGAGGACGAGGTCCGGGACGCCGAACAGGGCCCGGTGGTCGAAGAGGCCGAGTCGGCGGCCCGCGACGAGGAGGGCCAGCCAGGCGGGGTTGGAGTAGCCCTCGACCGGTGCGGCGCCCGCCTGTTGGACCGGGCCCAGCCCTTCGTCGATGCTGCGGGCGTACGCGAAGGTGATCGCCGCGTCGTCGACCACCCACCGGCCGAGCCGCGACCCGTGCAGGGCGACGAGGACGCCGCCCCCGACGACGGCCGCCGCGTCGGCCCACCAGGGGGAGGCGGTGCTCTTCGGGGCGGCGGTACCGGCGCCCCGTGCCGTCTGCCCCGGGATCGCCACGGCGGGCGTCGTCGTACCGCTCATCGCGTGTTGTTCGAAAGGGCGGCGGAAACGGCGTCCCGGAGGAGGCCCGGGTCCTGCTGGGGGATGGCCGGCGGCGGGTACTCCTGGCCGAGCATGACCCGGGACACCACGCGGGCGGCCGCGTTGCCGTCGTCGTACTCGCAGAACCGGGCGCGGAACGCGGCGCGCAGCGCGGCGGACCGCTCGTCGCGCCACGTGCCGGCGGCGAAGAGCTCCGCCAACCGCGCGGTGCTCGTGGTGACGTGGCCGGGCGGTGACGCGAGGAGGTCGAAGTAGGTGCCGCGGGTGACCTGGTAGACCTCCCAGTCGTCCGCGTGGACGACGATCGGGCGGTCCAGGCACGCGTAGTCGAACATCAGGGACGAGTAGTCCGTCACCAGCGCGTCGGAGGCGAGCATCAGGTCCTCGACGGACGGCTCGTCGGTGACGTCGCGGAGCACTCCGCGCCGCTCCAGGTCGCGCAGTTGGAGGCCGCGCACGGCGGCGCGCGCGTCCTGCGGGTGCAGCCGCACCAGGAGGGTGACCCCGGGTCCCGCGTCGCGGACCAGCCGCTCGAAGTCGATGCGCGGCTCGTACCCCTTGCGGTGGTCGCGGGGTGTCGGCGCGTACAGGATCACCGTGCCCCCGTCGGGGATCCCCAGCCGCCTGCGCACCGCCACACCGCGCAGCGGGTCGCCCTTGACGAGGACGTCGTTGCGGGGCGCGCCGGTCGGCAGCGAGGTGAAGCGGCAGGGGTAGGCGCTCGCCCAGGCGCGTTCCGCGTGGCGGCCCGACACCAGGCTGTAGTCCCAGCGGTCCGCGCGCCACAGCTGGCCGCGGAGGTTCAGACGGTGCGTCGCCGCGGGGCGCCCCAGGAGGTCCAGGCCCATGTGCTTGAGCGGGGTGCCCCGGTGGGTCTGCACGTGGACCTGGCCCTCGCGCTTCACCAGGCCAGGCGCCCAGTTGACGTTGCTGACGAAGTACGTCGCCCGGCTCACCACCCGGTGGTAGGCCGGGGTGTCGGGCAGCACGAAGTCGACGCCCCGCGGCATCCGGTCGAGCACGTCGGGGTGCACCACCCACACCGCCCTGACGTGCGGCGCGACGAGCCCGGCCGCCTGGTGGACGGCGGCCGGGTCGCCGAGCAGGCCGCGGTGCGAGAACGCCGAGTACACGGCGAGATCCGGGTCCAGCGGATGGGCGCGCTGCACGCGCGTGAAGGTCCGCTTCGCCCTCCTGGCCGCCTCCCTGCGCAGCCGCTGCTTCTTCTCCCGCGCGGCCGCGACCACCGACTGCGCCGCCGCGGCGGCCCGGAACACGGCGTACGGACTGCTCGCCGTGAGCCGCCACTGGAGGCGGAGGGCGTCGTCGGGCGGGGTGAACCCGGGCGGCCTGTGGCGCCGGTGGAAGTCGACGATCATGCGGTAGAAGTCGCCGCGGTCCTCGGCGGGGACGCGCTCGGTGTTGGGCAGCGTCGTCAGGAAGTGGTTGATCGTCCGCTCGAAGAGCAGCGGCCGGGCCGCGTCGAGCTCCGGGCGCGCGTCGAGGAACGCGAACAGCGCCTCGTACTGCGGAAAGATGTCGAAGTGCCTGCGCCCCGGGGTGCGGGTGATGGCGCCCTGCCTGCGCTGCCGGTACTCCACGCACACCCGGTCCAGACAGCCGACGCGGCGGGCGGAGACCAGGGCCTGGTAGGTGACGGGGGCGTCCTCGTAGAGCCCCTCGCGGTACGTGAATCCGTGGCCGGTGAAGAAGTCGCGCCGGTACGCCTTGTTCCAGGCGACCAGGAACAGGTGCAGGTACTGCGGGCTGCCCAGGACGTCGAACGTGTCCGTGCCCGCGGCGGCGAGCAGGTCCGCCGTCATGCTCCGGCCGCCCTGACCCCACCAGTGCGTGCGGACGTGGTCGAAGACCAGCACGTCGGGGTCGGCGGTGACGCGGAGCCGCTCGTCGATCGCCGCGAGCGCGCCCGGCGTGTAGCTGTCGTCGCTGTCGAGGAACAGGAGGTAGTCCCCGGTCGCGTACGTGACTCCGGCGTTGCGCGCCCCGCCGAGGCCGGCGTTCTCGGCCAGGTGGACCGCGCGGACCCGTGGGTCGGCCGCCGCGTACTCGTCGACGATGGCGCCGCAGTGGTCCGGCGAGCAGTCGTCGACCGCGATGACCTCGATGTCGGCGAACGACTGCGTCAGGACCGAGTCGAGGCACGCGCGCAGGAAGCCCTGCACCTTGAAGACGGGGACGATGATGCTGAAACGAGGCACGGGATCTTCCTCCGGTCGGGACGGACGGGCGTCGGCCTGCGCCACGGGACGGATGGGCGCTACGGCCTGCGCTGCGGCACGCGGGGCGCCGCCGGTGCGGGGACACGGTCGCGCAGCGGCAGGACCGGCGGCAGCCGCTCCACGGGCTCCCCGAGCAGCACCCGCCGCACCACCCGCTCGGCGGCCAGCCCGTCGTCCAGGTCGCAGAACCGCTCCCGGAACGCCGCCCGCAGCGCCCCCGCCCGCGGGCCCTCCCACGCGCCGGAACGGAACGCCGCCGTCAGCTCGTCCGGGGTGCGGGCCACCACGCCCGGCGGCTCGGCGAGGAGGTCGAAGTAGACGCCGCGGGTCTCGCGGTAGACGTCCCAGTCGTCGGCGTAGACCACGATCGGGCGGTCCAGATTGGCGTAGTCGAACATGATCGACGAGTAGTCCGTGACCAGCGCGTCCGAGGCCAGGCACACCTCCTCGGGGGAGCGGTGCTCCGTCACGTCGATCAGCTTCCCGGACCGCACCACCTCCTCCAGCCCCGCCGACCCCTCGTACAGGTGGTGGGCGCGCAGCAGCACCACGAACTCCTCGCCGAGCGCGTCGCAGAACGCGGGCAGGTCGAGCTGGGCGGCGAAGTCCGTGCGGTAGTCGCGGTGGGTCGGCGCGTACAGCACGGCGATCCTGCCCTCGGGCACCCCGAGCCGTCCGCGGAGGGCGCCCACGTCGGCGGCCGACGCGCGGTAGAAGGCGTCGTTGCGGGGATAGCCGACGTCGAGGCTCTCGTACGCACCCGGGTACGCGCGCTCCCACACCTCCGTCGAGTGCCGGTTGGCGGAGACGTTGAAGTCCCAGCGGTCCACGCGCTCCAGGAGCTTGCCCAACGGGCCCGCAGCCGCGGCGGTGGCGGGGAAGTCCGCCTGGTCCACGCCCATCCGCTTCAGCGGGGTGCCGTGCTGGGTCTGCACGTGGACGGTGCCGGGGCGCTTCTTGACGGCCATCTCGAAGTTGACGTTGTTGAAGGTGTACTTGGCCCTCGCCATGACCTCCCAGTAGCGGCGGCTGCCGATCTCGACACCCTCGACGCCCTCCGGGAGGCCCGCGGCCGCCGTCGCGCCGGAGACCAGGAACACCGTCCTGATGTGCGGGGCGAGTTCGCGCGCCTTGGCGTGGATCGCCGCCGGATTGCAGGAGTAGCCGCGCCCCCAGTACGCGGAGAACACGGCGAGACCGTCGTCGACGGGCTGCCGCAGGAAGGCGGCGTACGCGTTGCGTCCCGGCAGCCTGCGCTCCGCCTTCCCCCACACCTCCCGCAGCAGCGAAACCGCCCGGACCACCCGGGACTTGAGCCCGCGCAGCACACAGAACGTGCCGTACGCCCCCGCCCCGAGCAGCCGGTGCTGCACCCCGAGGCTCCCCGCGGGCGCCCGGAACCCGGCCGGCCTGTGCAGCCGGTACAGCCGCGCGGCCCGCCGGAAGAAGCGCCGCCGCAGCCGCGCCGACGGCAGCCGCGCGGGCGTGGACGCCGCCTTGAGCAGCTCGTGCGTGAACCTGCGGAAGACCCGCGCGAGGACGGGCGCGGGCACGTCGAGGGCGACGGCCTCGTCCATCGCGCGCCCGAACCGGTCCAGCAGGTCCATGTGGTGGACGCCGGGGGCGCGGTGCCGCGCCCCCTGACGGCGCAGCAGATGCCGTACGCAGACCCGGTCGAGCACGGCGATCCGCCCCGCCCGCAGCACGGCCCGCAGGCCCCACAGCGCGTCCGTGAACATGCCCGGCTCGAAGACGAGACCGTGCTCCGCCACGAAGGCACGCCGGTGCGCGACGGAGAAGGCGGGGACCAGCGGATCGGGCAGCGCCGCGTGCTCGGCCACGGTGAACGTGCCCCGGGGAGCGCCCGCACACAGCCGTTCGAGGACCGGGCCCTCGCCGCCCTCGAACCAGTGCACGCGCTCGTGGTCGAAGAACAGCAGGTCCGGGTCGTCGCACGCGTCGAGCCGGGCGTCGAGCGCGGCGAGAGTGCCCGGGGTGAGGGTGTCGTCGCCGTCGAGGAAGAGCAGGTAGTCGCCGGTCGCCGCGCCCACCCCGGCGTTCCGCGCGCCCGGCAGTCCCGCGTCGGGCGGGGACTGCGCGCGCCGCACCCGTGGGTCGCGCGCCGCGTGCTCGGCCGCGATCGCCGGACTCGGCCCCGCCGTCCCGTCGAGGGAGTCGACGACCGCGATCACCTCGAAGTCGGCGAAGGACTGGCCGAGCACGGAGGCGAGGCAGCCGGTGAGCCGCCCCGCCACGTCGTGGGTGGGGACGATGATGCTGAAGCGCGGCAAGACGGCCTCTCTCGACGGGGGTCCACAGGACTCACATGGCATGGCTCACAGCTGCGGAGAACGCTGGAGACCCGAGAACGGCACCCGGTCCGGCCGAGGAGCACCTCCCGGCACCGGATGCCGCTCCGCCAGGGGCACCACGGACGGCAGTCCGCCCGGCTCGCCGAGCACGACGTGCCGCACCACGCGCTCCGCGGCGCGCCCGTCGTCGTACGCGCAGAACCGCTCGCGGAACGCGCGCCGCAGCTGCGCCGAGCGCGAGCCCGCCCAGTGCCCCGTGGCGAAGATGTCGGTGAGCTCGTCCTCGCTGCGCGCGACCGCGCCCGGCGGGAACGCCCGCACGTCGAAGTAGGTGCCGCGGGCCGCCTCGTAGGCCTCCCAGTCGTCGGCGTGCAGCACGATGGGCCGGTCGAGGTTGGCGTAGTCGAACATCAGGGACGAGTAGTCGGTGACCAGCGCGTCGGAGGCGAGGCAGAGCGACTCGATGCTCGGGTGGTCCGACACGTCGATGAGCCGGCCCGACGGCTGCTCGCCGCCGACGGCGAGCGGCGCCCCGTAGAAGTGGTGCGCGCGGGTCAGGACCACGAACCGGGGGCCGAGCGCGCGCAGCATCCGCTCCAGGTCGAGGGCGCGGAGCTGGCTGCGGCGGTAGTCGCGGTGGGTCGGCGCGTACAGGACGGCGACCGCGCCGTGCGGGATGCCGAGGCGGTCCCGCAGCCCGGCGACATCGGCGGAAGTCGCCTTCTGGTAGCGGTCGTTGCGGGGGTAGCCGTATTCGAGCGTCGTGTACCCGGCGGGGAACACCCGCTCCCACACGAGCGTCGAGTGCCGGTTCGACGACAGCACGTAGTCCCATTTGTCGACGTTCCGCAGCAGGGCGGCGAAGTCCATGCCGCGCGCGGCCGCGGGGCGCTCCTGGAGGTCGAGGCCCATGTGCTTGAGGGGCGTGCCGTGCTGGGTCTGGACGAGGACCTGCCCCGGCCGCTTGACCAGTCTGCGGTCGAAGTTGACGTTGTTGACGAGGTACTTGGAGCGGGCGAGCGCCGTCCAGTACGCGGCCGAGCCGGGCCGCAGCCTGCGCGTCGCGGAGGGGATCGTGTGGTGGTGGCGCGGGTGGGCGATCCACGCGGTGCTGACCCCCGGCACCAGCTCGCGCATCGCGGCTTCCAGCGCGCCCGGGTTGCAGCCGTAGCCGCGCCCCCAGTACGAGGAGAAGACGGCGTGCCGGTCGCGCACGGGCAGCCGCAGCTGGACGCGGTAGTGCAGCTGCAGCAGGGCGCCCTTCGTGCGGCGGACCCCGTACGCCACGGACCGCCGGGCGCGGGAGCGCAGCCGCAGCGCCGCCCACAGGCCCCGGTACGTGCGGTGCGAGCCGAGCCGCACCAGGCCGTGCCGCAGCCGGGTGCGGGCGGGCACGGGGGCGCCCGGGGCGCGGTGGCGCCGGTAGTGGGAGCGGGCTCTGCGCAGGAACGCGGCACGGGAGCCGCGCGGCAGTCTGCCCCGCTTGGTGAAGATCGTCGACAGGTGGTCGACCATGCGCCGGAACATCACGGGCCGCCACGCCGCGGACAGCTCGGGGTGCTCGTCGAGGAACGCGAAGACCCGGTCGTACTGGTCGAAGATGTCGAAGTGCTTGAGGCTCGTGGTGCCCAGGATGTTGCCCTGACGGCGCTGGCGGTAGTGCACGCAGACCCGGTCGAGGGTGGCCATGGTGTCCGCCGTCATCAGGAGCGGATACGTCCAGGGCGTGTCCTCGTAGTACCCGGGCGGGAAGGTGAAGCCCTCGCGCTCGATGAAGTCGCGGCGGTGCGCCTTGTTCCAGGCGACCATGAGGACCTTGAGGAGGCCCGGCCGGTCGGCGAGGCGGAAGGGGGCGGCGCCCTCCTCGGTGAGGTGGGCGGCGAACTGGTTGCGGATGGCCTCGCCGGACCAGAAGGTGCGCGCGTAGTCGTAGATCAGGACGTCGGGTTCGCCGGTCTCCTTGATCCGGTCGGAGATCGCGTGCAGGGAGCCGGGGGTCAGGGTGTCGTCGCTGTCCAGGAAGATCAGGTAGTCACCGGTGGCGTGCTCCATGCCGGCGTTGCGGGCCCTGCCGAGACCGACGTTCTCCTTGAGGTGCACGGCTCTCACGCGCGCGTCCCTGGCGGCGAACTCGTCGATGATCGCGCCGCTCGCGTCCGGCGAGCAGTCGTCGACCGCGATCAGCTCCAGGTCGGTGAAGGACTGTGAGAGCACGGACTCCAGGCACTCGTGCACATACGCCTGCACCCGGTAGGCGGGGACGATGACACTGAACCGGGGCAAGGCACTTCCATGGGTCGGCGCGGTCATACTGCCCTAAAACGCCCGCGGAGGTGATCGCGTTACGCCGCCTGTGGCATCCGGGGGATGGACACGAAGGGGCGGCCCGGTTAACCCGCCCGGGCCGCCCCTTCTGGTACTGCGCGTCGCGCCGGTACCACTCGTCGCGCCGCTACTTCACCGCGCCCGCCATCACCCCGGACACGAACTGCCGCTGGAACGCGAAGAAGACGGCCAGCGGGATCACCATCGAGATGAACGCGCCGGGCGCCAGGATCTGCACGTTGTCGCCGAAGAACCGCACCTGCTGCTGGAGCGCCACCGTGATCGGCGGGTTCTTGGAGTCGGCGAAGATCAGTGCGATCAGCATGTCGTTCCAGACCCACAGGAACTGGAAGATGCCGAGCGAGGCGATGGCGGGTGCCCCGAGCGGCATCACGACGCGTACGAAAAGACGCAGCTCGCCCGCCCCGTCGAGCCGCGCCGCCTCCAGGAGTTCGCGCGGGATCTCCGCGAAGAAGTTCCGCAGGAGGAAGATCGCGAACGGCAGGCCGAAGGCCACGTGGAAGGTGATCACGCCGATCGTGGTCTCGAAGATGCCGATCTTGCCGAAGAGGTCGGCGATCGGCACGAGCGCCACCTGCACCGGGACGACGAGGAGCGCGACCACGCCGATGAACCACCAGTCGCGGCCCGGGAACTCCATCCACGCGAAGGCATAACCCGCGAGCGAGCCGATGATCACGACGAGCAGCGTCGCCGGCACGGTGATCATGATGCTCGACAGGATCGAGTCGGTGATCGTCTCGTCCTTGAGGAGCGTCGTGTAGTTGTCGAAGGTCAGCTGCGAGGGCGCACTGAACGCCTTCCACCAGCCGCTCTCGCTCATGTCCGCCGGCGTGCGGAACGAGCCGATGAGCAGGCCGATCGTCGGCACCAGCCAGAACAGCCCCACAAGCACCAGGAACACCCGCAGCGCGGTGCTGCCGAGCAGGGACGCGATGCGGCCCCCGACCGACTGCCTGGCCTTCACGATCTCGGTCCGAGCGGTCGTCTCCGTCTGAGCGGTCACCGTCGCGCCTCCCGCCTCATCCGCCGAATGTTGAACAGCATCACGGGGATCACGAGGAGGAAGAGCAGCATCGCGATGGCGCTGGCCACTCCCGAGTCCTTGTCCAGGAACGCCGAGTTGTAGAGCTGGACCGCGAGCACGTTCGCCTCGTCCTTCGACGAGCCCGGCGGGATCACGAAGACCAGGTCGAAGATCTTCAGTACGTTGATCATGAGCGTGACCAGGACCACCGCGAGGACCGGGGCGAGCAGCGGCACCGTCACCCGCCGGAACACCTGCCACTCGTTGGCGCCGTCCACCCGCGCCGCCTCCAGGAGCTCGCGCGGCACGCTCGCCAGGCCCGCCGCGATCAGCACCATCGCGAACCCGGCCCACATCCACAGGTAGGAGCCGATGATCGAGGGCGTGATCAGTGTGGGGCCCAGCCAGTCGATGCCGTTGTACGCCTCGCGGAAGTTGGACGCCGGGTAGCGCAGCTGGGCGCCGTCGGCCTCCTTCGGCAGCGCGAACGTGCCGTCGTCCGACGCCTCGGTGGACGCCACCACCTCACCGTTCCTGACGGCCTCGATCTTGATGCCCGGATAGCCGAACTCCGTGCTGTCCGGGGCGTTCGCCTTCCCGCGCCCCTTGCCGCGCGTGAAGTCCTGCCAGGCCGTGCCGGTGACCCGCTGCGGATCGGCCTCCGCGGGGCGCGCCGCCTTCGCGCCGTCCGGCATCTGGTCGGGCGGTACGCCGGTCAGCGGCAGCACCACGGGCGTGCCGGCCTTCACCGGCTCCTTGGTGATGAAGGCGCCGCCGCCCGCGTTCTTCAGCGGCGACGCGGTGCTCGGGTGCGCCTGCGGGAACGCCGACGACTCGGAGAACGTGTCGTGCACGCTCACCATCACGGCGTTGGCGACACCGCGGTCGGGGTCCGACTCGTACACGAGCCGGAAGATGATGCCCGCGGCCAGCATCGAGATCGCCATCGGCATGAAGATGACGAGCTTGAACGCCGTGCCCCAGCGCACCCGTTCGGTCAGGACGGCGAAGATCAGACCGAGGATCGTGGCGACCGTGGGCGCCACGACCACCCAGATCGCGTTGTTCTTGATCGCGGTGCGGATGCTGTCGTCCGTGAAGAGCGTCTTGTAGTTGCCGAACGCGGTGAAGTCGCCCGAGTCGTCGAAGAAGCTGCGGAAGAACGAGTACCCGATGGGGTACAGGACGAGCGCGCCGAGCAGCACCAGGGCAGGCAGCAGAAAGAGCACCGCCATGGCCTTGCGCGTGCCGGTCACGCTCTTGCGCGGGGTCGGAACCGGGGGCGGCGCCGTCTTCGGCGCACCCCCGGCGTTCACGGACGCCACCGCGTCAGTCCTTGTACGCCTTGGCCGCGGCGGTCTCCAGCGCCTTCTGCGTGCCCGCCACGTCCTTCGGGTCCTGTAGGAAGTCCTGCAGCGCCTTCCACTCGCCCTTGCCCGGCGTGCCGCCGAAGGACTGCGGGGCCTGGTCGGACATGTCGAAGCGGATGTCGTCACCCGCCGCGATCAGGTTCTTCGCGATGTTGCGCTGCACATCGTTCGGGTACGCCGCCATGTCCAGGCTCTTGTTCGGCGAGATGAAGCCGCCCGCCTCGGCCCAGATCTTCGCCGCGTCCGGCGAGCCGAGGAAGGTGAGCAGCGCCTGCGCGCCCTTGCTGTCCTTCAGCGCGACGGCGGCGTCACCGCCCACCACGGCCGGGGACTCGTCGCCGACCGCCGGGAACGCGAACACCTTGGCGTCCGTCCCCACCTTCGCCTTCGTCTCCGAGATCGCCAGCGACACCATGTCGCCCTCGAAGACCATGCCCGCCTTGGGCTGGTCGCCGCCGGTGAAGGTCTGCTTCACGGAGACGGGGAACTCGGTCTGCAGCGCGCCCTTCGCGCCGCCCGCCACGAACCCCTTCGTGCCGAAGACCTCGCCGAGCGTGGTCAGCGCCTCCTTGACCGACGGATCCGTCCACTTGATCTTGTGCTGCGCGAGCTGGTCGTACTTCTCAGGACCCGCCTGCGACAGATAGATGTTCTCGAACCAGTCGGTGAGGGTCCACGCGTCGGCGCCCGCGACCGATACCGGCGGCACCCCGGAGTCGTACACGGTCTGGGCGGTCTTCATGAACGCGTCCCAGGTCTTCGGCTCCTTGACGCCCGCGTTCTCGAACACCGCGGTGTTGTACCAGACCAGCGACTTGTTGGCGGCCTTGAAGTACACGCCGTACTGCTTGCCGTCGACCGCGCCGAGCTTCTGCCACCCCTTCGAGTAGTTCTTGTCGAGCTGCTTCTGCGCCTCGGTGCCGACCGGCTTGGCCCACTTGTTCGCCACGGCCTGCTCGATCGCGCCGACCTGCGGCAGCATCGCGACGTCCGGCGGCTGGCCGCCAGCCACCTTCGACTCCAGGAAGCTGATGATCGGGTCCTGCGCGGGCACGAAGGACACGCCGGCGCCCGTCCGCTTCTCGAACTCGTCGAGAACCTTCAGGAACACCTTGCGCTCTGCACCGCCCCAGACAGCGGCCACGGACACGCTCTCCCCGTCCAGCTCGGGCAGTTGCAGCGAGGATGCGGTGTCGTCGTCCGTCCCCTTGTTCCCCTTGTCCCCGTCGTCGCTGTCGTCGCCGCCGCACGCGGCGACGGTGAACGCGAGCGCGCCCGCGACGACGGCCGAGGCGACTCTGGCGGTGGTACGCCGATGTAGCGGTGCCCTGCGTGTACGAAGAGTGCTGCGCATCACTGCCCCGTTCTCTTCCTGGCGAGTCCCGTGCGCTCTGGTCTACGCCCGCGCGGGGAGGGGCGGCAAGATGGCCTGCGCTGTCAACTCGCTGATCGTGATGGCGTTGTGACGTGGCGTCATGGGGTTTGGGATGAGCTGCACGGACTGTCAGGTTCGGGGCGGACGTGGTGGTGCGTTGCTCCCGCTCGGGCTGTGGGGTTCGGGGTGGTCGGGGTGGGGTCAGAGCAGGGAGGGCACCTGGTCCGCGGAGACGGAGCGGGCCGCCCGTTCCAGCGCGCTGGCCAGCAGGGCCAGGTCCGTCGGTCCGTTGCCGAGCTCGCGCACCGGACGCCGGGCCGGCGGGTCGCCCATCCGCTCCCACTCCAGCGGCACCACCGTGGGCCGCAGCGTCGCCGTACGCGGAATGCGCCCCGTGACCCGGCCTGCCTGGAAAGCCGTGGCCCGGCCGTCCGGGGAGCGGAGCTCGCCCCGCCCGGGCGCGGGCTCCTCGGGGCCCGACGCCACCGCGTCGAGCACCACACGGAGCGACGCGCGCTGCCCGAGCTCGGTCTCCAGGACCCGCTCGCTGCGCCCGCTGGTCGCCACGAGGTGCACGCCGAGGCGCTCCCCGTCCCGGGCGACCGCCTCAAGAGCGCGGACGACGGAACCCGCCGCGGGCCGCCCCGGGGACCCGAGCGCGGGCGCGAGCAGCGCGTCGAAGTCGTCGACGAGGACGACGAGACGGGGCAGCGGCGGCCCGGGATCCACCCGCTGCCGCGCCGACGCAGGCCGCAGCCGCATCGTGGCGCTGGGCGCCGGGTCCAGGTCCCCGTCCAGCCCCTGCGCGGGCACGGAGGGCGCGGGGGACGAGGCCGCCGGGTGGGAGTTCGCGGACGGGGAGGTCGTGGGATGCGTGGCTTCGGGGCGTACGGAGGCCGCCGAGGCGGCGTTCGTGGGGCGGGAGTTCCCAGAGGGGTGGTTCGCGGGATGGGTGGCCGTGGACTCGGGGCGTGCGGGGGCCGCGGACGGGGAGTTCCCGGGGCGGGTGGCCGACGGGGCGGCTCCGGAGCGGGCGGCGGGCACCGAGGGGGAGCTCCCGGGACGGGTCGCTTCGGCGGGCGCGGAAGCCTGGGCCTGGGCCGGGGCTTCTGAGCGGGCGGAGGCCGTGGGACCGACTTCGCCGCGCGGGGAGACCGGCGCGGTGGACGCCGTCGTGGCGCCCGGCGCGGCCGACTGCGACCGCTGCGTCACCATCCGCCCCGACACCTCCCGCTGCGTGTGCCACTCGGCGAACCCGAGCCTGCCGAGCAGCTCGGCCCGCCGCTTCAGCTCCGCGGCCAGGGACTGCGCGAACGCCCGCATCCGCACCGGGTCGTTGGCGACGAGGTGGGTCGTGACGTGGGGCAGGTCCGTACAGGCACCGAGCCCCGTGCCCTGCCGCCCGACGGCCCCGCCCGCGCCGACACCGTCCCGCCCGTCGACGAGCACGATGCCGAGCCGGTCGGGGCGTTCGGCGGCCGCGAGGGACGCGGCGACGGAACGCAGCAGTTCCGTACGGCCGCTGCCCGCCGGGCCCTCCGCCAGCAGGTGCGGTCCTTCGGCGCCGAGGTCGGCGACGACCGGGCCGCGCGGCCCCGCGCCGAGCACGGCCGCGGCACGCCCGCCGAGAGCCTCGGGGTCGTCGGCAGCCGCCGCCCACCGCGCCATCAGCGAGGCGGGCGTGGCCCTGGCGAGCCCCAACTCGTCGAGGAGCCGGGCCGTCCGGGGCAGCGGCGCGGACACGCGCGCGTGGCCCTCGACGGCCGTGCCGTCCGTGCGCAGCGGCGCGAGGGCCCGCGCGAACCGCTCGGCCCAGGCCGCCGAGACGGCGTCCACGGCGGCGACGGTGCCGTGACCCGCGGGCCGCCCGCCCGCCGTCCGCATCAGCCGCAGCGCGGTCGCCACATCGCCGCTGAGGAGCGCGACCGCACCGCACGCGCGGAAGGCGGGCGCCACCGAACAGGCCGCCTCGTACGTGTCCAGGACCGGGGAGGAGGGGGAGGCCGCGACCGTCTCGGCGAGGCACACCACATGGATGCCGGCCTGCGCGCCCTCGGCGGCGAGCCGGACGGTGGACTCGCGCAGGGTCGCGGACCCGGGGTCGCCGTCGACGACGACGACCGTGCGGGCGCCGGTCGCTGCCACGCCCGCGCTCCCCGTGCCGCTGTCGGCGATGTGGTCGTCCAGGCGGCGGATCAGCTCGTCCGCGCGGGCCGCCGCCTGGTCGCGGTCGTAGGCGAGGAGGAGGCGGCAGTCCTGGCCGTGCGCGGGCCGCAGGTGGGGGAGCCAGCCGAGCCATGCCCACTCGGCGGTGCGCCCGGCCACCGGGCGGGCCCGGTCCGTGCTGATCAGCACGATCTCCAGGGAGTCCGGGGAGTGCAGCGCGGCGAGCTGGGCGACGACCGCCCTGGCCAGGCCGGTGAGCCGGTCCCGCGGCCCGGCGAGGCCCAGCGAGCCCGCCTCGCGCAGCCCGACCGTGACGGGGACGGCGGGCAGCAGCCCTTCGCGCCCGTCGGCGGCGGGCAGGGCGCGGTCGACCGTGCCGAGCCGCACCGCGAGCGCCTCGGGGTGGCCGGGGCCGCGCTCCCAGAGGCGGGGGCCCGGGCCGAGCGCGGTGAGCAGCAGGGCGGCGGGATCGGGCCACGCCTCGGGGGTGCGGGCGGCCGCGGTTATGGCGAGGTCCTCGGGGGAGGGGCCCAGCGGCCCCGGGGCGCGGTCGCCCGCGTGCCCGCCGTCCGCGTACGCCTCGTGGGGGCCGTCGTGGCGGTCGTGCCCTCCGTACTCCCCGTACCCCTCGTACTCGTCGGGTCCGTCCGGGCCGTCGTACGGATCGTGGTCCGGGCCGCCGTCCCGGCCGCCCGTCAGCCGCCGGGCCCAGGCCGAGAGCCCGCCGCGCTTGCGCAGGTTGCGGGGGACGGTCGTCCCGCGCGCGGGGGTGCCGGTGCGGGTCCGCTCGGTGTCGGGGGCGGTGCCCTGATGCGGCACGACGGGGGTCTCGGTGCCGCCGCCGTGCTCGACCGGCGCGGGCTGCGTTCCGTACGCCCCGTACGAGCTCTGTGATCCGTGGGCATGCGCCGCGCCGTACGCCCCCTGGGGGCTCCGGGCGCCGTGCGCACCCTGGGCGCCGCCGGTGTCGTATGCGCCCTCACCGCCGGTGCCGCCCCAGCCCGACGGGCCGTACGCCTGGTGGGCGGCGGAGCCGTGCGGTGCCGCCTCCACCAGGGTGGGCGGGGCCGTCCCGACGGGCCGCACGCGCACATGGCCC
This sequence comes from Streptomyces venezuelae, assembly GCF_008642315.1. NCBI lineage: Bacteria > Bacillati > Actinomycetota > Actinomycetes > Kitasatosporales > Streptomycetaceae > Streptomyces > Streptomyces venezuelae. The sequence goes on from NZ_CP029192.1 coordinate 5,536,168, forward strand.
TCGCCGTCCGGCGCCGTCGCGAGCGCCGTGCCCGCACCGGAGCCGGGGCCTCCCGCGCCGTCCGTCAGACGGAGCGCGGACTCGCCGATGCGGAGCAGCGAGCCGGGGGAGAGCCGCACCGGGCGGTCGGTGATCTCCTTGCCGTCCACCGCCGTGCCGTTCGTCGAGCCCAGGTCCGTGACCGTGACCCGGCCGTCCGGGGTGAGCGTGACCGAGCAGTGCATGCGCGAGACGTCCGGGTCGTCCAGCGGGACGTCCGCGTCCGCGGAGCGGCCGACCTGGATCCGGCCGCCGTGCAGGAGGTGGACCCCGCCCGCGTCCGGCCCCGCGACCACGTGCAACTGGGCGGGCGCGCCCGCGAGTTCGGGCCCCGGCTCGGCGGGGGCACCCAGCGAGAGCACCGCTCCGTCGATCAAGGGGGGCTCGCCGAGGGTGCAGCGCTGGGCGTCGAGGCGGTCCGGGCCCGCGTACAGCACGAGGGGGGCGTCGCTGCCCGCGACTGTCGTGGCCAGACCGGAGGCCACCGCGGCGAGCGCGGTCCCGGCCGGGGCGGTGACCAGGACGTCACAGGCGCCCTGGGGCCCGACGGCCCGGGGATCGGTCGCCCCCTGATCGGTCGCCGCCGCGGGGCGGTCTTGCCGCTCGGTCTGGCCGCTGCGCGGCCCGAGGACGGTCAGCCGGATCTGCATCGCCGTCAGCGGTCCCTTCTGCGCTGGGCGCCCGGCACGGGGGCACGCGCTGTGATTCCCCCCACCGCACACGGGCACGTCGGCCAGTACTGAGGGCATCCTCGCACCTGCGACTGACAACACGCCCGGCGGCCACCTGTAAGTGATCTTGATTGGTCGGCTCTGCTCGGAAAAGTGCCTGCTTGGACCGTTGCGGATATCTCCGGGCGTTCTTGAGCAGAGGCCGATCCGGAACCACTCGTCGAGGCCGATTCGGAACCACTCGGCAACCAATGGCCACGTGCGAGCGTCTTTCCACCGAACAACGATCCGGAATGCCCCGGAAAGAAAAAGGCCGGGCGGAATCGGACCGGCCGGTGCCAAGTTCGACGGCATTACAGTGGGTCGGAACACCATCGGACAGCCCCCCGGACAGGACCAGCGTCCGGGTCGGGACCAGCCAGACCAGCAGGGAGCGCATGACGTGCGGCCGGTAGGCAGCAAGTACCTGCTCGAGGAGCCGCTCGGGCGCGGCGCCACGGGCACCGTCTGGCGAGCCCGCCAGCGGGAGACCGCGGGTGCCGAGGCGGCCGTTCCGGGTCAGCCCGGCGAGACCGTCGCGATCAAGGTCCTCAAGGAAGAGCTCGCCAACGACGCGGACGTCGTGATGCGCTTCCTGAGAGAGCGGTCCGTCCTGCTCAGGCTGACGCACGAGAACATCGTCCGCACGCGCGACCTGGTCGTCGAGGGCGATCTCCTCGCCCTGGTCATGGACCTCGTCGACGGCCCGGACCTGCACCGCTACCTGCGCGAGAACGGCCCGTTCACGCCGGTCGCCGCGGCCCTGCTCACCGCCCAGATCGCCGACGCGCTCGCCGCCAGCCACGCCGACGGCGTCGTGCACCGCGACCTGAAGCCCGCGAACGTCCTCCTCAAGCAGGACGGCCAGGGCATGCACCCGATGCTCACCGACTTCGGCATCGCGCGCCTCGCGGACTCCCCGGGCCTGACCCGTACGCACGAGTTCGTCGGCACGCCCGCGTACGTCGCGCCGGAGTCCGCCGAGGGCCGCCCGCAGACCAGCGCCGTCGACATCTACGGCGCGGGCATCCTCCTGTACGAGCTCGTCACCGGACGCCCGCCGTTCTCCGGCGGCTCCGCCCTCGAAGTCCTGCACCAGCACCTCAGCGCCGAGCCGCGCCGCCCCTCGACGGTCCCCGACCCGCTGTGGACGGTCATCGAGCGCTGCCTCGACAAGAACCCGGACCGCCGCCCCAGCGCCGAGAACCTCGCCCGCGGCCTGCGCGCCGTCGCCGAGGGCGTCGGCGTGCACTCCACCCCGGCGCAGATCGCCGCCGCGGAGGGTGTGGGCGCGCTGCTCATGCCGGACCCGTCGCCGGCCCACGTCCCGGAGACCCCGGGCGCGGCCGACCCGACGCAGGTGCTGCCGAACAACGCGGGTTCGTACGACCCGAACGCCGCGACCAGCGTCATGCAGAGCACGGGCGGCCACGGATCGGGCGACGCCGACCCGACCTCCGTACTGCCGAACAACCGGGGCGGCAACGCCGACCCGACCGCGGTCATGCCGCCGGTCCCGCCGAACGGGCCCGGACCGGACCCGAACGACCCGCACCCCTGGCAGAGCCAGATGGCCGCGGCCCGCGACCGCAACGAGCAGACGCAGTACCAGGCGCACCTGGACCCCGACCAGGACCCGCTGCGCCGCCGCCCCCAGCGCCAGGTCGCCCGCCCCCAACAGCAGCAGCACCCGCAGCAGTACGCGCCGCAGCAGCCGCGCGGCCAGCGGCAGCAGCGCCAGCAGTACGCGCCCGCGCCGCAGCAGCAGTACCAGCCCCAGCACCAGCCGCAGCAGTACGCCGCGCCGCCGCAGGCCCCGCCGCAGCAGCAGCCCGCCCCGCGCCCCACGCGGGAGCCCCGCGAGCCGCGTCAGCCGAGGCAGCGCAGCGCCAACCCGATGAAGATCCCGGGCCTCGGCTGCCTCAAGGGCTGCCTCTTCACGATCGTCATCCTCTTCGTGGCGAGCTGGCTGGTCTGGGAGTTCAGCCCGCTCCAGGACTGGATCGGCACGACGAAGGGGTACTGGGAGCAGCTGCAGGACTGGTACGACACGGTCAGCGGCTGGATGGGCAAGATCGGCGGCAACTAGGGCCTGTGTCGGGAGTCCCGTCGTCCGCCCGGACGCCGCGGGGCAGGCGGGACTTCCGGCACAGGCCCCAGACGCGTCCCCGGACGACTTCGGAGGCGGATCCGCTGCCGGGGTTGGGGATTTGTCGACATCTGCAGAGTGATTTCTGCTCCCGGAGTGAAGGTTGGCGGCAAGGCCGCGTAGTTTTGTCGCCAACACGCATCCGTAGGAGCAGTCTTGACGCGCAAGATCGGCAGCCGGTACACCGCCCACCAGATCCTGGGCCGTGGCAGCGCCGGCACGGTGTGGCTCGGTGAGGGGCCCGAAGGCCCCGTCGCCATCAAGCTGCTGCGCGAGGACCTGGCCTCCGACCAGGAACTCGTCGGCCGCTTCGTCCAGGAGCGCACGGCGCTGCTCAGCCTCGACCACGCGCGCGTGGTGGGCGTCCACGACCTGGTGGTCGACGGCAACGACCTGGCGCTCGTCATGGACCTCGTCCGCGGCACGGACCTGCGCACCCGGCTCGACCGTGAGCGGCGCATGGCTCCCGAGGCCGCCGTCGCCATCGTCGCGGACGTCGCCGACGGGCTCGCCGCCGCGCATGCCGCGGGCATCGTGCACCGCGACGTCAAGCCCGAGAACGTCCTCCTGGACATGCAGGGCCCCCTCGGACCCGGCGGCTCCCACCCCGCCCTCCTCACCGACTTCGGCGTCGCCAAGCTGATCGACTCCCCGCGGCGCACCCGCGCGACGAAGATCATCGGCACGCCCGACTACCTCGCCCCCGAGATCATCGAGGGCCTCCCGCCGCGCGCGGCCGTCGACATCTACGCGCTCGCCACGGTCCTGTACGAACTCCTCGCGGGCTTCACCCCCTTCGGCGGTGGCCACCCAGGGGCGGTCCTGCGCCGCCACGTCACGGAAACCGTCGTCCCCCTCCCCGGCATCCCCGAGGAGCTCTGGCAGCTCCTCGTCCAGTGCCTGGCCAAGGCCCCCGCGTCCCGGCTGCGCGCCTCCGAGCTGGCCTCGCGGTTGCGGGAGCTGCTGCCGCTGGTCGCGGGGATGCCGCCGCTGGACGTCGACGAGCCCGACACGGAGTCCTCGCAGGCCGAGGAGGCGTACGAGGACTCGGCCCCGCCCGAGCCCCGCGAGACCGCGCCCCGGCGGGGCGCGGTCCCTCTCGTCCCCGGCTCCGCCTCCGCCGACTCCAACCGCGACACGCACACGTCCATGCGTGTCCCCGGCCCCGACGAGCTCGCAGGCGGCGCCCGCGGCACGGCCCGCGCCCCCCGCGCCTCGGGCGCGGCCCGCCCCGGCTCCGCCAAGAACCGCACGTCCGCGCGGCGGCGCAGGATCACGCTCGGCGTGGCGGGCGTCGTCCTCGTGGCCGCGGCCGGCGTAGGCACGTGGGTCGCCACAAGCGACGACGACACCCCCCCGTCGGAGCCAGGCAACTCAGCCCCCCAGACCCCCTGACCCCCGCCTGCGCCGGACGCCAGGTCAGACCTGACGCGCGCTCCCGAGTGCGGACAGCCGCTGGCTGGCCGCGCAGTTCCCCGCGCCCCTAGGCAGCCCCCGGCGCCCCGCACCAGAACGCCCCGCCCAGCCGAAGGGCGACCCAGTGGCGCGTGGGCCCGCGCAAGGACGCTCCGACCGCCCGGAGGGTGACCCAGGGACGCGAGGAACTGCGCGAGCAACCCACGACGGCCTGCAGATGACCGGGTCAGGGGCGCGGGGGACCGCGCAAGGACGCTCCGACCGCCCGGAGGGTGACCCAGGGGCGCGGGGAACTGCGCGAGCAACCCTCGACGGCCCGCAGGCGACCGGGGCAGGGGCGCGGGGAACTGCGCGAGTGAGGCGCGGCGGCCCGCAGGGCGGAGGGGCCCCGCCCCGGAGGGGGCGCCGAGTCACGGTTGCCGGAACCGTTACGCTGGAGTCGTGGCAGTCGTCGATGTATCCGAAGAGCTCAAGTCCCTCTCCTCGACCATGGAGTCGATCGAGGCCGTCCTGGACCTCGACAAGATGAGGGCCGATATCGCCGTGCTCGAGGAGCAGGCGGCCGCACCGTCCCTGTGGGACGACCCCGACGCGGCACAGAAGATCACCAGCAAGCTGAGCCACCTCCAGGCGGAGGTCAGGAAGGCCGAAGCGCTCCGTGGGCGCATCGACGACCTCAGCGTGCTCTTCGAGATGGCCGAGGAGGAGGACGACCCGGACACCCGCGCCGAGGCCGAGTCCGAGCTCGAGTCCGTCAAGAAGGCGCTGGACGAGATGGAGGTCAGGACCCTCCTCTCCGGGGAGTACGACGCGCGTGAGGCCGTCGTCACCATCCGCGCGGAGGCCGGCGGCGTCGACGCCTCCGACTTCGCGGAGAAGCTCCAGCGCATGTACCTGCGCTGGGCGGAGCGCCACGGCTACAAGACGGAGCTCTACGAGACGTCGTACGCGGAAGAGGCCGGCATCAAGTCGACCACCTTCGCCGTGAACGTCCCGTACGCCTACGGAACACTCTCCGTCGAGCAGGGCACCCACCGCCTCGTGCGCATCTCGCCCTTCGACAACCAGGGCCGCCGCCAGACCTCCTTCGCCGGCGTCGAGATCCTCCCCGTGGTCGAGCAGACCGACCACATCGAGATCGACGAGAGCGAGCTGCGCGTCGACGTGTACCGCTCGTCGGGCCCCGGTGGCCAGGGCGTCAACACGACCGACTCCGCGGTCCGCCTGACGCACCTGCCGACCGGCATCGTCGTCTCCTGTCAGAACGAGCGCTCGCAGATCCAGAACAAGGCGACCGCGATGAACGTCCTCCAGGCGAAGCTCCTCGAGCGTCGCCGCCAGGAGGAGCAGGCGAAGATGAACGCCCTCAAGGGCGACGGCGGCAACTCCTGGGGCAACCAGATGCGTTCGTACGTCCTGCACCCCTACCAGATGGTGAAGGACCTGCGGACGGAGTTCGAGGTCGGCAACCCCGAGTCCGTTTTCAACGGCGAGATCGACGGATTCCTGGAAGCCGGAATTCGCTGGCGCAAGCAGCAGGAGAAGTAAATACGGCCCTGAGCGGCTTTATCGACAAGGCAACTGCTGCCCATTGGGCGGCAGTTGCCTCTTGCGTCACAGTCGCATCTCCGTATGCCGGTCAACTCCCCCAATTTCGGACATCGCGCGCGCAACGACCTTGACGCTGCTGTGAAAAGTGGAAAAGCTAGCGCGCGGCATGCGTATTTCTGGGGCGCGTGGGATCTGTGGGGGCTGATCGAAATCGCCCCCGGCGGACGACGCAGCCCCGGACGCTGCCTCACTGACGATTCAGCTACTGGGGGTAGCAGCCAGATGACAAAGAAGACGCGGATCCGTGTCGCGCGGATAGCCGCAGGCGCAGTGATCGCCGCGGGCGCCTCGCTGACCGCCGCGGGTGCCGCATCGGCCCTCGACGTCGGCGTCGACCTCGGCGGTGCGAGCGCGGGCGCTCACGCGGACGAGAGCGGCGTCGGCGTGGACGTGGACCTGCCGGGCCCGGGCGACGAGACCCCTCCGGGCGACGACCCGACGATCCCGGGCCCCGAGGACCCGGAGGAGCCCACCGAGGAGCCCACCGAGCCCACCGAGGAGCCCACGGAGCCCACCGAGGACCCGGAGCCCACCGAGGACCCGACCGACCCCTCCGACCCGCCCACCTCGGACCCGACCGACCCGGGCGACGAGAACGGCACCGGCGGCGGCAACGGCGGCGGGGGCGGCAACGACAACAACCCCGACGGCGGCTCCAACCCCGTCGAGCAGGGCAAGGGCAAGGACAGCCTGACCGACACCGGCTCCAAGCCGGTCGAGCAGGGCGGCAACAACGCCCAGCCGGCGGCCGACAAGGGCGAGCTGGCCGAGACCGGCGCCACCGAGACGACGTTCCTGCTGATCGGCGCCGCGACGATGATCGCCGGCGGCATCGGCTTCCGCATCCTGCCGCGCCTCGTCGGCAACCGCGGCGCCGCTGCCTGACCCACGCGGTCGCAGCGGCGGTGACGTACGCCACGTAAGGCACGTGCGTCAGGACGCCACGTACGCATGAAGAAGGGCCCGGAGCTTCACGAAGCTCCGGGCCCTTCCGTGTGACGCCGCCGACGGCGTCGTGACTCTCTGTGTGCCGGGCTCCACGGGCCTGCGGCCTCGCCGTCCTACGCGGACTGGTGCGCCAGCAGCGCGACCGCCGCGATCAGCACCACGAGCAGCGCTATCAACGCCGCGGGGTTGAGCCCCGCGAAGGGGCCCTCCTGCTGCATGCGCTCGCGATTGGCCCGACACACGGGGCAGCGGCCTTCACTCACGGGCGCTGCGCAGTTCGCGCATACCAACCGATCCAGGGTCATGCGCTTCTCCTCCCGCACAGTCTCAGCCTGCCCAACGCTAGGGGGAACCCAATCGTTCCCCCTACCACTGTGCCAGCTTCCGCGGATTTCGGCGCGGCCCGCCCCTTCATGACGGTTTCCGACACCGCCAGGCGTGACAATTCGCGCAACTCAGGACGCCGACTGCGCTCGCGTACCGGGTTCGCGTATGGTCACGCTCACCTACCCCCGGCAACCCGTGGTGCATCCGTGATCCGATTCGACAACGTCTCCAAGGCCTACCCGAAGCAGTCCCGCCCCGCGCTCAGGGATGTCTCCCTCGAGATCGAGAAGGGCGAGTTCGTCTTCCTGGTGGGATCCTCCGGCTCCGGAAAGTCCACTTTCCTGCGTCTCGTCCTGCGCGAGGAGCGCACCAGCCACGGCCAGGTGCACGTCCTGGGCAAGGACCTCGCGCGCCTGTCCAACTGGAAGGTGCCGCACATGCGCCGCCAGCTGGGCACCGTCTTCCAGGACTTCCGGCTCCTGCCCAACAAGACCGTCGGCGAGAACGTGGCCTTCGCGCAGGAGGTCATCGGCAAGTCCCGCGGTGAGATCCGCAAGTCCGTGCCCCAGGTCCTCGATCTCGTGGGACTCGGCGGCAAGGAGGACCGGATGCCGGGCGAGCTCTCCGGTGGTGAGCAGCAACGCGTCGCGATCGCGCGCGCGTTCGTCAACCGCCCCAAGCTCCTCATCGCCGACGAGCCGACCGGCAACCTCGACCCCCAGACGTCCGTCGGCATCATGAAGCTGCTCGACCGGATCAACCGGACCGGCACCACCGTCGTGATGGCCACCCACGACCAGCAGATCGTGGACCAGATGCGCAAGCGGGTCATCGAGCTGGAGAAGGGCCGTCTCGTCCGCGACCAGTCGCGCGGTGTGTACGGCTACCAGCACTGACGGCTCAGCTCGCCCGTTCCGTCTGATCCACCTGATCCACTGAAAGGCCGCCATGCGCGCCCAGTTCGTCCTGTCGGAGATCGGCGTCGGTCTCCGCCGAAATCTCACGATGACCTTCGCGGTCATCGTCTCCGTAGCGCTTTCGCTCGCCCTGTTCGGCGGTTCGCTGCTCATGCGTGACCAGGTGAGCACGATGAAGGGCTACTGGTACGACAAGGTCAACGTCTCGATCTTCCTGTGCAACAAGGCCGACGCCGCGCAGGACCCCAAGTGTGCCAAGGGCGCCGTCACGAACGAGCAGAAGGACCAGATCCTCGGCGATCTGAAGAAGATGCCCGTCGTGGACAAGGTCGTCCACGAGTCGGCGGACGAGGCCTACAAGCACTACAAGGAGCAGTTCGGCGACTCCCCGCTGTCCAGCTCGCTGACGCCCGACCAGATGCAGGAGTCGTTCCGCATCAAGCTGAAGGACCCCGAGAAGTACCAGGTGGTCGCGACCGCCTTCTCCGGGCGTGACGGCGTGCAGGCCGTGCAGGACCAGAAGGGCTATCTGGACAACCTCTTCGGGCTGCTGAACGGGATGAACTGGGCGGCCGTTGCGGTGATGGCGCTGATGCTCGTCGTCGCGCTGATGCTGATCGTCAACACCGTGCGCGTCTCGGCGTTCAGCCGCAGACGTGAGACCGGCATCATGCGGCTCGTCGGCGCGTCGAGCTTCTACATCCAGATGCCGTTCATCATGGAGGCCGCGGTCGCCGGTCTCATCGGCGGCGGACTCGCCTGCGGCATGCTGCTCGTCGGCAGGTACTTCATGATCGACCACGGTCTCGAACTCTCCGAGAAGATCAACCTGATCAACTTCCTCGGCTGGGACGCGGTCCTGGCCAAGCTGCCGCTGGTGCTCGCGATCGGCCTTCTGATGCCCGCGCTTGCCGCGTTCTTCGCGTTGCGCAAGTACCTGAAGGTGTGACAAGAGCCCTCAGCGTGGCAGGGCGTCGTGCGGTTCAACCCACCGTGCGGCGCCCTTCGTTGTCCTAGACTCACCGTCATGTCAGGCCTCGACCGGTTCGCCGAACGGTTCCCCGGGCCCCGCCGCATCCGCCGCGGGGCGACCCTGACATTGGTCTTCGCCAGCGTCCTCGTCACCGGCGCGGCCACCGGCTCCTGGAGCGACGCGGCGGACGACGGCCGGAATGAGCCGCCTCCTTCGGTACGTTCCGACGCTCTCGCGGCGCCGGAGGGCGACGCCGACACCGCCGACGAGGCCGCCGACGCCGCCGCGGAGGCGATGGCCGACGGCAAGTCGGGCAAGGACGCCGCCGAGGAGGCCGTCAGCCGCAGCGGGGACCGCTGGGGATCGGTGTACTCGCCGGGCGAGTTCCAGGAGTTCGAGAAGGCGCTGGACGGTGCGTACACGGGCGTCGGTCTGTGGGCCCGGCGCGCGGCCGACGGGCACATCGAGGTCTCCAAGGTCCAGCAGGACGGCCCCGCCGAGCGGGCCGGCATCCGTGAGGGCGACCGGCTGCGCTCCATCGACGGCAAGCACGTCAAGGGCCGCCCCGTGACCGAGGTCCTCTCCCTGCTGCGCGGCGGGCGCGCGGGCACCCCGGTGGTCCTCGGTCTGGAGCGGGGCACGCGCGCGTGGCGCGAGAAGCTGCACAGGGCCCGGCTCTCCACGGACTCCGTCAGGGTCACCGAGGCGTCCGACGGCGCCGTCGTGATCAAGGTCGACGCCTTCACGAAGGGCTCCGGGGAGGCCGTGCGGACCGCGGTGCGCGAGGCCCCCGAGGGCGCCGGCATCCTGCTCGACCTGCGCGGGAACTCCGGCGGCCTGGTCTCGGAGGCGGTCACCGCCACCTCCGCGCTCGTCGACGGCGGCCTCGTCGCCACGTACGACGTGCGCGGCGAGCAGAAGGCCCTCCACGCCGAGCGCGGCGGCGACACGGACCGGCCCGTGGTCGCCCTCGTCGACGGCGGCACGATGAGCGCGGCCGAGCTGCTCACCGGCGCCCTCCAGGACCGGGGCCGCGCCGTCGTGGTGGGCTCGAGGACCTTCGGCAAGGGGTCGGTGCAGATGCCGAGCCGGCTGCCCGACGGCTCCGTCGCGGAGCTGACCGTCGGTCACTACCGCACCCCTTCGGGCAGGGCCGTCGACGGGCGGGGCATCACCCCGGACCTGGAGGCCGAGGACGGGGCGGAGAAGCGGGCCGAGACAGTATTGACTGGCCTCGGACCCCCCTCGTAGTGCGAAAATGGCCGCACTATGGCGAAGGAAAAGGTAAAGCGCAAGGCCGCGAAGGCCGCTGAGAAGGCACCCGCCCGGAAGATGGTCGCGCAGAACAAGAAGGCGCGGCACGACTACCACATCCTGGACACCTACGAGTGCGGCCTCGTCCTGATGGGCACCGAGGTCAAGTCGCTGCGGCTGGGCCGTGCCTCCCTGGTGGACGGGTTCGTGCACATCGACCGCGGCGAGGCGTGGCTGCACAACATCCACGTCCCGGAGTACGTGCAGGGGACCTGGACCAACCACTCGGCCACGCGGAAGCGCAAGCTCCTGCTGCACCGCGCGGAGATCGACAAGCTGGAGTCGAAGTCCCAGGAGACGGGTCACACGATCGTGCCCCTGGCCCTGTACTTCAAGGACAGCCGGGTCAAGGTCGAGATCGCGCTGGCCAAGGGCAAGAAGGAGTACGACAAGCGGCAGGCGCTGAAGGAGAAGCAGGACCTGCGCGAGACGAACCGCGCCATCGAGGCGGCCAAGCGGCGCCAGCGCGGCGCCTAGCCCGCGGGCCCCGCGGATCTCACCGGCCCCGCGGGAATTGGCTGGCATCGTCGGGCGTTGGTCACGTACGATGGGTACCGCACCTCACCGAAGGTGCAGTGCGATTGAAAAATCAACATGGGGATGATCGGTTTCGACAGCGGATGTCGAAGCAGGGGAAGCGAGCCGAGGAAGCGGCAATGATCTCGTAAACCATATGTCGCAACCAATAATCGCCAATTCTAAGCGCGATTCCCAGTCCTTCGCCCTCGCTGCCTGATAAGCAGTGACTGAAGGACCCTAAAAGGGTGTCAGCCCGGGAGTGTTCCCGGCCCGGATCCTGGCATAATCTAGGGAACTAAACCATCGAGCCCGGTCACGGGGTTCGATGGGAAATCAAACAGTGACTGGGCCCGTCGGAGACTTGTTCGCGAGATCTCCGGGGCCGAGAAAATCGAAGCGAACTGCGCTCGGAGAAGCCCTCCTTTTGCACCGTTGGACGCGGGTTCGATTCCCGCCATCTCCACAATTCCCATGTGCGGCGAAAGCCCTCTGGCCCCAGGCCAGGGGGCTTTTTCCATGCCCGGACGCCGAGAGCACATCCTCCGGTCATGTGACTCGTTAGTGCAACTAGTCCAGGTTCGCAGCGGCCGGGCGGCATGCGCCCGGCCGAACAGGCAGGAGCAGGAGGCAGGCGCTTGGATGCCACCGTCACTCTCTTCGGCTCCGTTCTCGCCGCACTGGGGGTTCTGGGCGCCGCAGTGGTGGCGTATCTCGGCAAACGCGGCGAGAACGCGCTCATGGGGTTCTCGAATCTGACGGAGAAACTTCAGATCGAGCGGGACAGGCTGGAACGCCAGGTCGCGGAGCGCGACGCGAAATTAGCCGAGTTGAGCGCCCTGCACGTGCACGACCAGAGCGAGATCGCACGGCTGCTCATGGACAACCAACGGCTCGGAGGCACGCCGTGACCCAGCTCGAGCGACTCCTGGCCCGCCGCTGGCGCACCGTCTTCCTCGTCTGCGTGCTGCTGGCACTCTCCGGCGCCGCCGTGATCCTCTGGGCCCGGATCGACGCCGGGGACCGGCGCGCCGACCAGTTCGCCTCGGAGGCGGACCGGCGCGGGGAGGCCGTCTCCACCCTCGCCCGTGACGTACGCACCCTGCGCGCCCAGGTCCGCGCGCACGGCGACACCCCTGCCGCCCCGGACCCCTCCGACGCCGTCGACGACCTGCCGGGCCGCGTCAAGGTCCCCGCGGGCGCCCCCGGCACACCCGGCCAGGACGGGAAGCCCGGCGAGAAGGGCGCACGGGGGAACGGCGGGCAGCGGGGCGAGGCCGGAGAGCAGGGCGACGCGGGGGAGCGGGGTGACCGGGGCCCCCAGGGGGAGCCGGGTGAACCGGGCGCCTCCGGAGAGCCGGGAGAACCCGGTGAGCCGGGGGCGGTGGGGCAGGACGGCCGCAGCGGCGACCAGGGGCAGACGGGACCGATGGGACCGGCCGGTCCTCCCGGTGCGGATGGTGCCTCCGGGGCCATGGGCCCGCGTGGCGAACAGGGACCCAAGGGGGACAGGGGCGAGAAGGGGGACCCGGGGTCGCCCTGCCCGGACGGGTACAGCCTCCAGGAGCCGTCCGGCGACCCCGACGCCCTGGTCTGCCGCCGCACGAACAACGGCCCGACGGGACCGGCCCCCGCCCTGACCCTCCTGACCGCTCTCCCGCCCCAACGACGCCGCCTGCAGGACCACTAGGGCCCCTGTCGGAAGTCCCGCCTGCCCCGCGGCGCCCGGCACGCACTCCCCCACGCCTGAAGGGCGCGGGGGGACCCCCAGCGGCATTGTCGGGTCGCCCCGGTACAACCAGTATCGGGGCGACCCTCCGCCTCGCGATCGCACGCACCGGACGCGAGCGGGATGCGGCAGGGCGTCTCGTACGTTCCGGGGACGCGGCCGGAGTGGGGTCTGTTGCGAGGCGGCCGCGTCCGGGATGCTCCAGGGTCATGAGTAGACCCGTGAGACGCGTCAACACCCGCATGCGCCACTGGATCTGGCCCGCCGTGCTCGCCGTCGCGGCGGCCGGGCTCTCCGCCGGATCTCCGGCCGGCGCGGACTCCGACCGGTCGGGGCTCCCCGAAGCCATCGACACCATCCTGGCCGACCCGCGCATGGAGGGCGGCGTGGCCAGTGTCGTGGTCGCCGACTCCGCGTCCGGCGACGTCCTGTACCAGCACCGCTCCAGCGGCCGTCTGATGCCCGCCTCCAACACCAAGCTGCTCACCTCGGCCGCCGCCATGGAACTCCTCGGCCCCGGCCACCGGTTCACCACGGACGTGCGCACCACCGCGCAGCGGCGCGGCTCCGAGCTCCGCGGCGACCTCTACCTGCGGGGCACCGGCGACCCCACGACCCTCGCCAAGGACTACGACCGACTCGCCGCCAAGATCGCCGACTCGGGGATCAAGCGGGTCACCGGGCGGCTCGTCGCCGACGACACCCGCTTCGACGACAAGCGCGTCGGCGACACCTGGGGCGGCGACGACGAGTCCTCGTACTACGCCGCGCAGATCAGCGCCCTGAGCGTGGCACCCGACACCGACTACGACACCGGGACCGTCATCGTCGAGGTCGAGCCCGGAGCGCGGGCCGGGGCCAAGCCGCGCGTGCGCGTGACGCCGAAGACCGACTACGTGGACATCGATCTGCGCGCGACCACCGTCGCGCGGGGCGGCGCCGACACCGTCGCCGTGGAACGGCAGCACGGCAAGAACGTCATCACCGTCAGCGGCACCGTCCCGGTCGGCGGGGACACCACCAAGGAGTGGGTCACCGTCTGGGAGCCCACCAAGTACGCGGCCGCCGTCTTCCGCGACGCCCTCACCGCACACGGCGTGAAGGTGAACGGGCCTACCCGGGCCGGGATCGCCACCCCGCGGGACGCCCGCAGGCTCGCCACGCACGACTCGATGCCGCTCAAGGACCTCATGATCCCGTTCATGAAGCTGTCCAACAACATGCACGCGGAGAGCCTCACCAAGGCCATGGGCCACAAGGCGACCAGCAGACCCGGGAGTTGGAGCGACGGCATCACCGCCATCGGCGGCTACCTGAAGACCGCGGACGTCGACCCGGGGAAGATCCGCCAGGTCGACGGATCCGGACTCTCGCGCAAGGACAACGTCGCGGCGGAGCAGTACATCAAGCTGCTGCGCTCGGCGAAGAGCGAGCCGTGG